>NZ_JAAGNW010000112.1:0-19312 GCF_010645215.1 Burkholderia multivorans
CGCACCCATGCGATGCGCCCGGGCTCCATCACCGGCGCGTTGGCCGGATAGCCGAAGCCCGCGTTGCCGGCCAGGTTCAGGTGCTCCGCATAAGCCTTGTTGAGCACGTTGTCGACGCCGACCGACAGTTGCGTCGCCTTGTTGATCCGATACTGCGCATGCAGCGACAGCACGCCGAAGCCGGCGCTCGGCCCGAAGTCCTGGCCGACCACGTTGCCCTCATTCAGTGCATAGCGGCGCTGCGGCGCAACAACCCGCCACAGGCCGCCCGCCGACCATGCGCCGCGCGTGTACTCGGCAGCGAAGCGCGCCTCCAGCGGCGGCATCTGCGGCAGCGGGTCGCCGCTCGCCGCATTGCGGCCCCACGCATAGGCGAGCGAGGTCTCGAAGCGCCACGGCGCGACCGGCCGCCACGATGCGCCCAGTTCGCCGCCCATGACCTGCGCGTTGACGTTGGTCGCGCGGCTGGTCGGGCCCATCATGCCCGCCGCGTAGTCGAACAGGATGAAGTCCTGCACGTAGCCCGCGTACGCGGACACCCAGGTGTCGAGCCGGTCGCTCTTGTATTGCGCGCCGACGTCGAGCTGGGTCGTCCGCTCCGGCTTGATCGCCGAGAACGCGTTCACGCTCCCGACCGGGCCGCGCTTGGCCGAGAACAGCTCCCAGTAGTCCGGGAAGCGCTCGGTATGGCCGACGCCCGCGTACCAGGTGACGGGCAGCGCGGCGAGATCGCGCTCGTAGCGGATGAAGCCGCTCGGCAGCACGCGCGTGCGATCGTCGTCGAAGGTCGGATTGGCCATCGTCATCTTCATGCCGCTCATCGCCGCGCGCTTGTCGCGCGCGCTCGCATAGTCGAGCCGCGCGCCGCCGATCACGCGCGAACGCTCGTCCGCATACCACGTCAGCTCGCCGAACGCGCCCAGGTTCCACATGTTCGCCTGCGGATCCCACGGCTTGTCGCCGTAGTTCTGCCGACCCATCGCGCCGCGCGAGTCGAGCCGGTTCGACTGCGCGTCGACGCCGGTCACGAGCTTGAAGTCGTCCGCGAAGCGCAGCGTGGCGGCCACCCGCCCGCCCAGCGTGCGCCGCCGCACCTCCGAGGCCATCCGCATCGGCATGCTGCTGGTCGGATCCGGGCTGCGCAGCGTGTAGTTGTCCATCACGTGGTCGGCTTCGTTGTAGAAGACCTGCGCCTCGATGCGTTCGAGCACCTTGCCGATATGCTTTTTCTCGAAGCTCAGGCCGAAGGTCTCGCGCCGGAAGTGCGCGCCGTCCATGCCGCGCCCCGCGTAGCGCGCATAGCCGTCGCCCGTGCCCGCCGTGAGTTCGAGGCGGGTATTGTCGTCGGGCGTCCAGCCGAGCGCCGCGTCGGCGTTCCACTTGTCCCACTGCGACGGCACCGTGTCGCCGTTGCCGTCCTTGTAGTCCTGCGAATGCGCGTGATTGGCCGTGACCCGGCCGTAGAAATCGGGCGTGCCCGCGGTGACGTCGAGGTTCTGGTCGTTGCGCCCGAACGAGCCGCCCACCAGGCTGCCGTCGAAACGCATGCCGGGCGCCTTGAAGCGCGGCGTCACGCGCTCGAACAGCACCGTGCCCGCCGAGGCGCCGGGACCGTACAGCACGGTCTGCGGGCCCTTGACCACGGTCACCTTGTCGTAGCTTTCCGGCGCGATGTAGGAGGTCGGCGCGTCCATGCGGCCGGGACACGCACCCAGCATCGACATGCCGTTCGCGACCACGTTCAGCCGCGAGCCGAACATGCCGCGCAGCACGAGATCGCCGTTGGTGCCGCCGCTGCGGATCGCGGCGAAGCCCGGGATCGTCTTCAGGTAGTCCGCGCCGTCGCTCGCGGGCAGAGGCTGGCGCGGCGTCTTCGGATCGGTGACGACCACGAGCGGCGTCACCTCGGGCGATGCGACCACCTCGATGGTGGGCGACACGGGCGCCTCGACGAGCGGCGCGTCGGCGTGCACCTGCGCGGCCGGCGCAGGCGCGACCGGCGGGACTTGCGCGGCGGCCGGCGCGGCATGGAAGGCGCTCGCGGCGAGCGCCGGCATCGTCGCGCCGAGCAGCCGGCGATAACGGCGCGAAGCGGTCGCGCCAGCCGTGCGCGTACCGCGCGATGATTTGATAGACATGAATCGACACCCAAAAGTATCCCCTCCGCGCGATGCGTGCATCGAACGGATACGGGGCTGCATGAACGAAAAAACGGGAAACGTGTCAGGCAGTTTCGGGTGGCGCACGCGCCTGGGCGCGCCGATAGGCGAATTCGCGCGGAACGACGCCGGCGGGGTTCGCCAGCACGCCGCCGGCCGGCGGCGATGCCGTGCTCGCGCCCGGCATCGCGCCGCCCAGCGCGGGGGTGTGCGCGAAGAATCCGCAATAGCCGCCCGCCTCGAGATGCAGCGCATGATGCGCGGCCCCCATCGGGGCCGGCTCGCCTTCGTGCCCGGTGCCGCAGACCACCGCGTCGGGCAGCGCATGGGCACGCATGCTCGCCTGCGAGACGAGCGGCGCGACGACCGCGAGCCAGATCGCCAGCATGCCAAGCCAGGCAGTCAGTTTGCGAAAGCGATACGGCATCGGCGGCGGCTAGTGGAGGGAAGGTGTAAAGCAGCCGGAATGGTACAGAAAGGATGCGCCGCTGCACAGGGCCCGGATGCGCATCCTGCGACTTGGTTGCTCGAACAACCAAGTCGCGCGGGCGTGACGGCCGCGGAACTAGAACATCATGCGACGCAAGGTCGCATCGCGCTTGACGAAGTGATGCCAGAGCGCCGCGAGCGCATGCAGGCCGATCACGTAGTAGAACAGGTTGCCGATGAACAGATGGGCGGCCTTGACCGCCGGCCGCAGCGCGGGATTCGGCTCGAACAGCGTCAGCGACGCGTTGATCCATACGAGCGGCACCGGCTTGCCGCCCAGGTTGACGAACAGGATGCCGAGCAGCGGCTGAACCAGGATGAACAGGTAGAGCGCGACGTGCACGAGCCGCGACAGCCAGACGAGCGGTGCGGATTGCGGCAGCGGCGCGGGCGCGCGGCTCGCGAAGCGCCACAGGACGCGCAGCACCGACAGCACGAGCACGAGCATGCCGGCGCAGAAATGCACGTTGGTCCAGAACGTGCGGCTGTCGCTGCCCTTCGGCCCGCGGATCTCGATCGCGAGATAGGCGAGCGCGACCAGCAGCACGATGGCCCAGTGAAAGAAGATGGCAGGCGGGGTGTAGCGCTGAGGCTTCGCGAGGAACGGCTTCATGGCGGGCTCGTGGGGCGTAGGGGGAATGGGCGACCGGCGGCGTGGCCGGACCTCGGCCCCGATTGTAGCGAGCCCGCGCGCCGGATTCGCATGGATTCGTCAGATTTTGCGCAGCTTGCGCGCCGCACCGCGCGCCGCCCGCCGAAAATCGCCGCGAGGCCCTGAGGGATGCGCTATTCTCGACAAGTAAGCCTGCCCGTCGCGCGGCCCCCGCCCTCTCGATCGATCCATGAAAGCCGCATGAACAAGACCACCTTCATCACCGCCTACCGGGTGCTGGGCGGGGCCCTGATCCTGTCCGCGACCGGCTACAGCATCGCCTTGAAGTGGGGCTCCCCCACCTTCAGCCTCAGCAACTTCTTCAGCTATTTCACCCAGCTCAGCAACCTGTACGCAGCCGCCGTGCTGCTGGCGGGGCTGTGGTTCGCGCGCCGCCCGCCCGCGCCGTTCTACGAATCCGCGCGCGGCGCGGCGGTGCTGTACATGTCGATCACCGGCATCGTCTATGAAGTGCTGCTCGCGCATGCCGACTCGCTCGTGCATGGCACGCCGACCTACAGCAACTGGGTCCTGCACCGGATCATGCCGGTCGCCATGCTGCTCGACTGGCTCTACCTCGCGCCGCGCACGCGGCTCGACTGGACCCACATGCTGCGCTGGCTCGCGTTCCCGATCGCCTATCTCGTCTATACGCTGGTGCGCGGGCCGCTCATCGACTGGTATCCCTATCCGTTCGTCGATCCGCGCGCCCACGGCTACCTGAATGTCGCCGCGCAGTGCGGCGCGATCACGATCGGCGGCATCGCATTCGCCGCGCTGGTGGTCTGGCTCGGCAACCGGCCGCGCGGCGCGCAGGCGATCCGCATCGGCGGCGCCTAGCGCCCGCCTCCGCTCAGCCGCCGTTGCGCGGCAGGAAACCGAGCGGATCCACCGGCTTGCCGTTCTCGCGCACCTCGAATTCGAAGCTCGCGCGGCCGCCGGCGTCCGTGGCCATTTCCGCGACCGGCTGCCCGGCGCTCACGGCGTCGCCTTCGTTGACGAGCAGCTTGCCTGCATGGCCGTAGGCGGTGATGAGGCCGTTATCGTGCTTCACGATCACGAGCGGCCCGTAGGCCGCGACGCCCGTGCCCGCATAGACCACCCGCCCCGCCGCCGCGGCGCGCACGGTCCGGTCGCCGCCGCGCGCGGTAATCACGATGCCCTGGTTCTTGCCCCCGGCGAAGCCCGACGTGACCGCGCCCTGCGCAGGCCAGGCCAGCGCCGCCGGCGCGGACGACGCGGGCGCAGGCACGGGCGCGCCCAGCGACATGATCACGGGCGGCGGCGCGACCCGCAACACCTGGCCGGGCGTGACCATGTCCGTCACCGCGAGATGATTCCAGTACGCGACATCCTGCGGACGCTGGCCGAATGCGGTGGCGATGCCGCCCAGCGTATCGCCGGGATTCACGCGGTAGTAGCCGGCCATCACGCCGGAAGCGGATGACGTCGGCGGCGCCGCGCGCACGGGTTGCCACGAATCGGTCCAGGGCGTCATCGTGCAGCCGGCCGCCAGCACCATGCCCGCCGCCGCGACCAGCCTGCACGCGACGCGGCCCGCGTCCTGATAGGTCATGAAGCGCGTTTTTATCAAGCAAACCTCCGTTGGTTTCCGACCGGCGCGGTCGCCGCGCGTCGCACCGGTTCGCCACAGCGGCGTCCTCTCGGACCCCGGAAAGCGCACGAGGTTTCCCGCGCAGGCATCGCGCCGCCAGGATGGCCGCTGTCCGGCGGCTCCGGTGGCGGACGCACCTCGCGGCGTCGGGCGCGACGCCCTGGCGCGGCGCCGCCGTGCGCGGTGCGCAACGACAACCCTGGCCCCATGCCCGACGGATGGTACTCGCTGAAACGGGATTACGGAACACGGCGACGCAGTCGCCTCGATGGCGGCGGCGACCCGCTTGTCTCGAACGCTATCCGCGCCACGGCGCGTGCGTCGTCATTCCGTCAACGGGAACGCAGACGAGGCAAGCCCGTGAAACAGTCGCGAGCGCGCCGACGCGCCCAGCCTCTCGCCGCGGCAACCAAGGCGCTGCTCATGCCCGGACGCACGCCCCAAAGCAAACAGCCCACGATTCCGTAGTACGGAACCGTGGGCTGCTCGGGGTGACGTCAGGCTGGTGTCGCGTCAGGCGTGAGCGCCTGGAGCAACCATACCGCGCGGTCAATCAGTGACCCTTGTAAACCGGCGCGCCATCGGCAATGCGCTTCACCTTGGCCGGTGCGCCTGCTTCGGCGGCGGCCGCGGGTTGTGCGCCATAACCGCTGGTATCGGCATTCGCCACGCTTTGTTGCGGGTGGATGCGGGCTTCCGCGGCCTGGATCTCGGTCGGGTAGTTCACCCGGTCGTTGCTCGGGTTGTAGCCGGCCGCGCGCAATTGCGTCAGTTCAGCCTGCACCTGGGCGCGGGTCACCGGGCCATTCGCTTGTTGAGCGAACGAAACGGCGGGGACAGCGAAAACAGCAGCGGTAGCGACAGCAGCGATAAGCGATTTCATGATCAAACCTCCGTGACTTTCTTGTTCGCCGCACACACCATTGTCTGCAGCGATTGACTACAGTCTAGCCATCCGGTCACTTAGGGAAAACCATGAATCAACGAAAACTCTGTTTCCTCGGCGATAACAATCGAAGACCCATTCGCTAAAAACCCTACTAATAGAATAGATACTTGCAACAATTACCGCCGACCGCCAGGCTGCGTTACGACCAGTTCGCGTGGAAGCTGCCCGGCTTGTCGGTGCGCTCGAACGTGTGCGCGCCGAAGAAATCGCGCTGCGCCTGCACCAGGTTCGCGGGCAGACGGGCCGAGCGATAGCTGTCGAAGTACGCGATCGCCGAGGCGAACGCGGGCACCGGCACGCCGGCCTTCACCGCGGCGATCACCACGTCGCGCAGCGCGGACTGGTAGTTGGCGGCGATGTCCTGGAAGTACGGATCGAGCAGCAGGTTCGCCAATTCCGGCGCCTTCACGTATGCATCGGTGATTTTCTGCAGGAACCGCGCACGGATGATGCAGCCTGCGCGGAAGATCTTCGCGATCGTCCCGAGATCCAGGCTCCAGCCGTATTCCTTCGAGGCCGTGTCGAGCTGCGCGAAGCCCTGCGCATACGAAATCACCTTGCTGAAGTACAGCGCGCGGCGCACCGCCTCGACGAATGCCGCGCGGTCGCCCTCGATGGGCGCGGGCGCCGGGCCGCTCAGCACCTTGCTCGCCGCGACGCGCTGCTCCTTCAGCGACGACAGCACGCGCGCGAACACCGATTCCGTGATCAGCGGCAGCGGCACGCCGAGATCGAGCGCGTTCTGGCTCGTCCACTTGCCGGTGCCCTTCTGCGCGGCGCGGTCGAGAATCACGTCGACCAGATGCTGGCCCGTCTCGTCGTCCTTCTTGGCGAAGATCTTCGCGGTGATCTCCATCAGATAGCTGTCCAGCTCGCCCTGGTTCCAGTCGGTATACACCCGGCCCAGTTCCTCGTTGCTCAGCCCCGCGACCTGCTTGAGCACCGCGTAGCTCTCGGCGATCAGCTGCATGTCGCCGTACTCGATGCCGTTGTGGACCATCTTCACGTAGTGGCCCGCGCCGTCCGGACCCATGTAGGCGACGCAGGGCTCGCCGTCCGCCGGCGCCTTCGCGGCGATCTGCTTGAGGATCGGCTCGACGAGGTCATAGGCGTCGCGCTGGCCGCCCGGCATGATCGACGGGCCGTGCAACGCGCCCTCCTCGCCGCCCGACACGCCGGTGCCGATGAAATGCAGGCCCGATTGCGCCAGCTCCTGGTTGCGGCGCACGGTATCGGTGAAATGCGTGTTGCCGCCGTCGATCAGCACGTCGCCCTTCGCGAGCAGCGGCGCGCGCGCCGCGATGGTCGCGTCGGTCGCGGCGCCCGCCTTCACCATCATCAGGATCCGACGCGGCGTTTCGAGCGACGCGACGAATTCCTCGAGCGAGTACGTCGGGACGAGCTTGCGGTCGGGAAATTCGGCGATCAGTTCATCGGTCTTCTCGCGGCTGCGGTTGTAGACCGATACCGCATAACCCCGGCTCTCGATATTCAAGGCCAGATTGCGACCCATCACCGCCAGTCCGACCACACCGATTGCTTGCTTGCCCATTATTCAATTCTCCGGATAAAAACAGGGCGCGACCCACTCGAGCCGCGCGCACAGGCGAAAGGATAAGGGAAACTGCGGAGCAGCGCTGCTTTGGGTCACGCGGCGCGGTGCGCCGGCAGCCGCCGGAATACCACGCAAAAGTTGTTCGCGGGCATCGGAATCGCCTCGTCGAACGCGAAGCCGGCCGCGTCGCCGAGCGCGACGACCGCCTCCAGGTCGCGCACGCCCCAGGCCGGATCGCGCTCGCGCAGCTGCGCGTCGAAGGCCGCGTTGGAGGGCGCCGTATGCACGCCCGCGCGCCGGAACGGGCCGTACAACACCAGCGGGGCGCCCGCGCCGGACAGCACGCGCGCCGCGCCGACAAACAGGCCCTCGGCCGCGCGCCACGGCGCGATATGGATCATGTTGCAGCACACGAGCGCGTCCGCGCGCGCGAGCGGCCAGGGCGTCTCGCACACGTCGAGCGCGAGCGGCGCGCGCAGGTTCGGCAGCGCCGCCTGCGCCGCCCATGCGGCAACCGACGCGCGCGCGGCCGGATCCGCATCGCTGGGCTGCCAGACGAGCGCCGGCAGCGCGGCGGCGAAATGCACCGCGTGCTGCCCCGTACCGCTTGCTATTTCAAGCACGGCGCCATGGGCGGGCAGGATGTCGCGCAATACCGCGAGGATCGGCTCGCGATTGCGCTCGGCGGCGGGCGACCACTGCCGCGCCGCGTCGCCGCCGGCGGGAAGATGGGGTGTCGTCATGGGTTCTCCGTGTCTTCGTTCAGCGCCGCGCCGACGCGCCCGGCCAGCGCGGCGAGCATCGCACCGCACGGGGCGTCGAGCTTCAGCGCCAGCAGCGGATCGGCGCGCGTGCGCCCGAGGTTGAGCGCCGCGATCGGCTTGCTTTGCTGCTCCGCCCAGACGCAGAAGCGATAGCCGGAATACACCATCAGCGACGATCCGACCACCAGCGTCGCGTCGGCCGACGCGAGCGCCTCGGCCGCGGCCGTCACGCGCTCGCGCGGCACGCTCTCGCCGAAAAACACCACCGCAGGCTTCAGCATGCCGCCGCATCGCGAGCACACCGGCACGCGGAACGTGTCGAGCGCCGCCCATTCGAGGTGCGCGTCGCCGTCGGCGGCAGGTTCGGCCTCCGCGTCGAGCAGCGCCGGATTGTCGGCTTCCAGTTGCGGCTGGATCGCCGCTCGCGCGTGGTGCGCGCCGCAGGCGAGACAGGTCACGCCGTCGATGCCGCCGTGCAGCTCGATCACGTCGCGGCTGCCCGCGCGCTGGTGCAGGCCATCGACGTTCTGCGTGACGAGCCGCGCGATCCGCCCGGCGTCGGCCAGCGCCGCCAGCGCGCGATGCGAGGCATTCGGCCGCGCGCGGCCGACCACCGGCCAGCCCAGCATGCTGCGCGCCCAGTAACGTCGCCGCGCGTGCTCGGAGCCGAGGAATTCCTGCAGCTGAATAGGTTGCGAGCGCATCCATCGGCCTTCGCCGTCGCGATAGCCGGGAATGCCGGATTCGGTGCTGATGCCCGCGCCGCTCAGCACGAACAGGCGCGGATGGCGCTCGACGAACGCATGCAGCGCGTCGAGCAGCCCGGCATCGGGGACGGCGCGCGCCGCATCGGCGACGCGCGGTAAAGCAGGATCGGTCATGGCAACAAGGGTTCGTCCGGCAGGATCAGCCGCTCCGGAACGTGCCCGGCTTTCCTGCGTGCCGCCACATAATACAGAAGCCCGGGCACGACGAGGCCGATGATCCACGAGATATCGGTGCCGCCCAGGCGCTCGACGAGCGGGCCCGTGTAGAAGTGCGTCGACAGGAACGGCATCTGCACGAGTACGCCGATCACGTAGATCGCCACCCCGGGCACGTTCCAGCGCCCATAGCGCCCATTCGGATCGTACAGCGCCGGCACGTCGTAGCGCTCCTTCGTCACGCAGTAGAAATCGACCAGGTTGATCGCGCTCCACGGCGTGAAGAACGCGAGCAGGAACAGGATGAACGCGGAAAACTCCTTCAGGAACGCATGGCGGCCCGCGAGCGCGAGCCACGCGACCGCCGCCACCATCGTCAGCACATAGGCCATGCGCGCGCGCAGCGAGATCTGGTTGCGGCCGGAGAAGCCGGTCGCGATCGTCGCGATCGACATCACGCTGCCGTAGGCGTTGAGCGTCGTGATCGTCAGCTTGCCGAACGCGATCGCGAAATAGAGCGCGGCCGCCGCCGCGCCGCTCGCGCCGAGGCTCACGATGAAGCGTACCTCCTGACCGGCGAACTGCTGCCCGGCGAGCGCCGCCGCGAACACGCCGAACACCATCGCCGCCTGCGCGCCGAGCACCGAGCCGAGCCCGACCGCCCAGAACGTGCGGCGCGGGGAAGTCGTGCGCGGCAGGTAGCGCGAATAGTCGGCGACGTAGGGGCCGTAGGCGATCTGCCACGACGCGGACAGCGACACCGCGAGCAGGAAGTTCGGCAGCGTGAACGCGCGGATCGCGAGCAGCGCGCCGATATCGTGACCGGACAAGAGGCGCGTGAACATGTAGACGAAGGCCACGACGCCGATCAGGCTCGACACGCGGCCGAGCGCATGGATCATCCGATAGCCGAACACCGCGAGCACCACGACGACCGAGATGAACGCGAGGATGCCCGCCGCATCGTCGCGGCCGAACAGCTGCGCGAGCGCCTGCCCCGCGAGCACGGTGCCGCTCGCGGAGAAGCCGACGTACATCAGGCACACCAGCACGAGCGGGATCACGGCGCCATACACGCCGAACTGCACGCGGCTCGAGATCATTTGCGGCAAACCGAGCTGCGGCCCCTGCGCGCCGTGCAGCGCCATCACCGCGCCGCCCAGCAGCTGGCCCAACGCGAGGCCGATCAGCGACCAGAACACATCGCCGCCCAGGACGACCGCGAGCGCGCCCGTGACGATCGCCGTGATCTGCAGATTCGCGCCGAGCCACAGCGTGAACTGGCTCGACAGCTTGCCGTGACGTTCGTGGTCCGGCATGTAATCGATGGTGCGGCGCTCGCGCAGCGGGCGGCGGGTCGGAGCGGGAGAATTGGGCATGGCGTCGGGTGGGTAGTGGCAACGGTTCCGAATACCACCCTAACCGCGTCAAATTGTATAGACAACTGAAATGGCGTCCGGGTTTACGCTCGTGGCCGGTTCAGCCCCGATACGAGGGCAGCCGCGCATGCATGCCGGATCGCAATCCGTGCGGATTCTAAAAAAAATGGCGGCAACGCAGGCCTGAATGACCGGTGCTTCGGTGAGCGACGCAATGGGCGACGCGGTCGGAACATACCGGCTTCGCGAACCGGCGAATGGGAATGCAGGCGCGCGGCCAGCCTGGACCCACAGACACTTTCGCGTTGAACGGTGGAGGGAAAGATCCGAGACTGATGCAGACGCCATTCGATCGGCGTCGGTCCACCGTGCCGCGCGATCAGGGTCGCGCGCGATAGCCACCGTGGCCTAGAGCGACGCATTTCGCCGCCGCCCGTCCACCGTCCGCACATGCCCTCGCCATGCCATCCGTCCGTTCCCCTGAAGATCGATTTTCCCAGGCGAACAACGCCGGATTTCGTTTGACATGATCCCTCTATTTCTTTTTCGATTCGCAAACGATTTCCTCTATTTATCGCCTTTGACACCGACGGTATCGCCGCTATACTTCGCCACGCATCCCTTCCTCGTGCCACAGGATTTGATGCTAGAAGGCCCCGGTCGCATAAGCGGTCGGGGCCTTCGTCCTGTGTGCTCGCGCGACGATGCGGCGCATCGCGATGCGCGTTCGCCCGGCCGCGAATCCGCGCTAGCATGGCGCTTTCGACACTGCGCCCGACCGACGAGCCATCCGTGCTGTTCGACCCCGCCCGCCATGCACCGCTAATCGACGCCGCCTGGGATCCGACAGCGGCCATCGAGCTGATCCGGCACATCGTCGCCGATACCGAGGCGCGCTTCGACGCGCAAACCTATTGGCCCGTCCATCCGCTCGACGCGACCCCGGGCGACGACACCCCCTGCCTCACGCCGCTCTATCACGGCGCATGCGGAACGAGCTGGGTGCTCGGCCACTTCGCCGCGCTGGGCATCGGCACGACCCGCGCGACCGACGGCGCACATCTCGCTACCCTGCTCGCGCGCAATCGCGCCTGGCTTTCAGCCGAGCCCGATGCACCGGCCGCGTCGTACCTGATGGGTGACACGCCGATCCTGATGCTCGAGTACGCGCACCGTCCCCGCCCGGAACTCGCGGACCAGCTGGCGGCGCTGATCGCATCCAATCATGCGCATCCCGCGCGCGAGCTGATGTGGGGCGCGCCCGGCACGCTGCTCGCGGCGCACTTCCTGCATGCGCGCACCGGCGAAGCGCGCTGGGCCGAACTGTTCAGGCAAGGTGCGGACGCGCTGTGGGATGCGTTGGAATGGTGTCCCGAACACGCCTGCCACTACTGGGTGCACGAATTGTATGGACGCCGCGCGAGCTATCTCGGCGGTGCGCACGGCTTCGTCGCGACGGCCGTACCGCTCATCGCCGGACGCCATCTGCTGGGCGACGCGCGCTGGCGGCGCTGGGAAAGCTGCATCGTAAACACCGTGCAGCGCGCGGCGCGTGTCGAGGATGGGCAGGCGAACTGGCCTGTTCGCCTTCATGCGCAGGCGGGTTCGGCGACGCCCTGGATGATGCAGTTCTGCCACGGCGCGCCGGGATTCGTGATCTGCCTCGCCCGGATGCCCGGCGCCCGGATGCCCGGCGATACGCTCGATCCGCTGCTGCTGGCAGCGGGCGAAGCGATTTGGGCGGCCGGACCGCTGACGAAGGGTTCGAATCTGTGCCATGGCACGGGCGGCAACGGCTATGCATTTCTCGCGCTTCATCGGCGAACGGGCGATCCGATGTGGCTGGCGCGCGCGCGTGCCTTCGCGATGCACGGGATCGCGCAAACCTGCGCGGCCGAGCGCCGCTACGGCCGGTTGCGCTACGCGTTGTGGACGGGCGACCTCGGGTTCGCCGTTTATCTGTGGGATTGCCTGCACGGCACCGCAGCGTTTCCGACGCTCGACGTGTTCTGGTAAGGAGCGACGCAACACCGCGCCCGCAGCAGGGGGCCGGCGATTGGAGTTAGACTGTTTCGCATGGACACTTGCCGTTACTGCAACAAAATTCGTGACGAATGGGACTGCCATGGAGAAGCGTGCCGGCGCGCGATCGCTCGCGCGGTCGAACGGCAGCGCGCAGGGCTGCCGATGGTGCCGCAGGTCATCCGCAACGAAGTCCCGCCCAACGCGACGGCCACCGAGGTGATCGTCGTATTGTCGCGCCAACGGCTGCGCGCACGGCGCGGCAACGAGGAACGACGGGAGCGGAAGGAAGCGGAGGATGGCGGGATGGGGCGCTGATCCCGACGCCGGGTCCGGCCGCGACATGAGTCCCAATAGGGAGCGCGAGAAGGCTGCCGCTGCCGCGCCGAAAAAAAACTCCGTCATCGAAGTGCATGACGGAGTCGGCAGTGCAAGGCACGAGGATTGTGTAACCTTGCGGGGTGCATGGTCAGGGACGCGGGTGGTGCCCGCAACACCTCCAGCCTGAATAAGTACGCCAGCGCACATATCGTCGCGATACAGGCATCCCCTACCGAAATCTCCCGGCCACGCCCTCCGCACTAGGCCGTCGGTCTGCGCTGCGCGCGCATCCGGCGCCCACCATGCTTGCTCTGTGTTGCAGCGCGACATCAACGGCACCCCGGCGTGTCTCCGCGAATGGCGCAGACATATCCCTGCAGCGCCCTCAGTTTGTCGATCTGCTCATCGTCGTCGCCGGCGACCCCGAAAACGCGCTCCGCAACCGCTCGGTCGAGGTCAGCGTAGGTGGCGGCGTCATGGCCCATGCCGGCGGCGCCGGCAGCGCGACTGCCGGACACACCGTCGCGAGCGGTCGAGCAGGCCGAGACGGCGATGCGCAAGCGCTCAGCGCCAGTATCGAGCCCAGCACGATAGTTCCGGTTGTCGAGTTCATGCTTCATGCGTTCCTGGGTGAGTTGCGCATCGACGGTCGCGACTTGCTTCGCGGCCGCGTCTCGCGCTGTGATTGCGCGCTGCTCGTCGAGCAGCGCGGCCTGGTCGAGCGTATTCAGTTCGCTGGCGTGACGACGCGCGTCGTCGGCGCGCGCCGCCTGCTCCTGCGCCAGCCGGCGCGCGCCGCTCAGATGCGCGAGCCCCGCGCCGAGCGCCGCACCGAGACAGGCGACGAGCAGATAGCGCCAGATAGGCGCGAGAGGGTTCATGGGGGGGCCAGGACGGTGAGGGATGTGGATGGCTGCGCGGACGCAGCCGATTTCGTGTGGCACGTGTTCATTGCGCCGGGCCGGGCAATGCGTGTTCGCTCGAATCGCGGCGGATGGTCAAGCGCCGGTCAGTGCGCGCTCCAGTTCGCCCCATTGCAATAGGCAGGTACGGACATCGCGCCGCCGCCCGTCAGCGGACTGCCGTAAGTGGGCGATGCCGCGTCGGAAACGGCATACATGAGCCCCCTCGAAGCGCCATTGCACACGGGCAATGCCCCAACGCTCGTCAGCGGCAGCCGAACCCCGCCGTTGGCCACGACCCGGCCCGCTCCCTTCGGCGCCAGCACGACGTCGATGTCGTCGGCCGCGCCATTGGCGGACAAGGTCGGCGCCGCGGAGGCGCTGCTGCCGACGGCGAGCCAGGATGTACCGCCCACACCGAACACCTGGAACTCGATATTCGCGAACGCGTGCGACGTGAAGCTCGTGGTGCTCGCGCCCTGCCCGTCGAATGCGAGCCCCACCGACGCATCGGCGCCGCGCGCTGCGATCGAGGGAGAATAGCCGCGTGCGCCGCCCTGCTGGTACAGATAGTTGACGTTATTGCTGTTCTGGTCGATGCGGATGGCCTGATTCGCCAGTGCTCCGCCCAGGCTCAACGTGCCGGGGCCGCCGATCGACGTGTTCGGATAAAGGCTGACCAAGGGCGACATCGTTCCCGCCGGATTCTCGCCAACCGAAAGGAACATCGGGCGATAACGCCCCTGACCGGCATAGAGCGTCTGCAGCCACGCGCCGTCGGGACGGAACGTCAACGCAACGTTCTCCTCGTTCGCGCCCATCAGCCCTTGCAGGCGCAACGTGGCCAGTTCGTCGTTGATGTTCGCGTACTGCTGCAAGGTCGCGTTCGTCAGCGTGCCAGCGTCGACGCCGAGCGTCAGGCTGACCGGGCTCCGGAAAGTCGCCGGGTACGCGGTGCCGTTGATGTAGACCACGCCCTTGTCGAAGATCGATGTAAACGGCTGGCCGCCGACGTAGGTGACCGAGGTGCCGTTGACGTCGACCGTGGACGTCGTCGACGTCGCGACGAAGTAGTAGGTCTTGTCCTCGGTCGCGGCAAAGGTCACCGGGCCGCCGGTCGCGGTCTGCAGCGTCAGGTGGGACGGATCGGGAACCGACGCGACCTTGTAGCGCGTCCCGTCCAGATAGAAGTACGGCAAGCCCGCCCACGATGGGTTGAATGCCGTGCCGCTTTGCAATGCGACCTGGTTGGTCCCGCTTTTCGTTCGTGCGATGCCCTGCGCGCCGTGCGTGTAGATTTGCCACTCGGTCGGGTTGTCGGCGATCCGGCTTTGCACGACGTTCCAGTTCGCGTGAAACTGGCTTTGCCAGTACGTGCCCGGTTGGTCGGGCCAGCCTTGCAGGGTGGTTTGCACGCTGGGGCTCGAGATGCTCGAGGTCGCGGACAGCGTGGAAACCGTCAGGTTCTCGTCGGCGTGTGAAAACGGCGCTTGCGTCAGGGCAATAACGGATAACAGTGTGACAAGAATCTTATTCATATATAGGAATGCAAATATAAATAACTGGAATTGGAAACCTTGCGCACGCGCATTACGGCTTTACCACCTCGCCAGAACACATATCGGAGCGCCTCAACGCAAAGCGATAGCTGCTCGACCGGGCGATGCCTACAGATCCCGCTCGCAAAGCGCTCGTTCGTCCGCGCGCCGCCTCACCAAACCAGGCAACACGCGCCCGCTGGCCGTCACCCATTGCGGCCGGCCGTTGTCGGATTGATTGATTGCTCGGCATGCGCCATGCCAGTCACCTGTGTTGAAGCGTCGGGCGGTGGTGCTCCCGCAATAAGCGGCCGCCCCAATGTTGTAGGCAAAGCTCACCGCTGCCGCGAGCTGGTACGTATGCCCTTTCAGTCCCGGCGTGCACTTGAGCACCGGTTCGGCATGTTCGAGCAGTCGCTGCTCGAGGCGCGTACGGCATTCCTTCAGGCTGAAGCGCTGCCCTGCACGAACGTCCTTCGTGTCGCCGTAGCACGCCGTGATGATTCCGATGGGGTCCGGCCGCGCGACGAGTTCGAGCCCCTCGAATTTCGGAACGTAGGAAAACAAAAGGGCCGCAGTTGCGGCCCCTACTACACCCACGAGTGTCTTCTTCGGCGCGTTAGCCATCGATCAGTTCCCTCCTCCCCTTGCTTTTGCTCAAGTAGTACGCCTGCATTCCGATGTAGCAGAGCGTCGCGAGAGCGACATACCAGTTGATGTCGTGGCTGCTCAGCCACAGCCAGAAGTTGCTGCCCACCGCCGGCGCAGCTTTCATCGCACTCGCAATGATTTCGCTCTTCATCGAGCCTCCATACTGAAAACGCCGTCTGGGGACGGCGAGGATTTGTCGAATAAAAACCTATGTCTGATAAAATACCAACGCATGAAACTGCGAATCAAACCATGTTCGATACATATCGAAGCGCGCTACTGAAACCTATCCTGTGTCCACGTAACGGGCAGCTTGCGCCTTGGGAAGAGGCGTTTCGCAATGAAATGCTCGACAGGCCACGCATCGATCGATTCCTTACCGCACTGACGATGAGATTTCGTCTACTCGTTCGAGATGCAGTCGCAACCACTTCGCTGCATGGGCGCATGCATAGGCCGACTCGCGTCAACGCACGTCGTGCCAAGGTCGAGTATGTTGACCGTTTGCCCGCTGAAGCGTTGGCAGAATAATTCGGCCTCCCAGTGGAAAAGCTGGTCCCTGTCACTCACCTGATTGACGGAATATCGCTTGACGTCTACCCAGATAAATCCCGAAGACAGCTGACGCATGGATAGCTAATGGCGATCGCAACCATTATCACGTCTATTGACCTGCCCCCGGTTTTAGTCCGAACTACAAGGTTAAAAACTGCTGCTTCGCGTCGTGTGCCCGGGCGAACCGCGCAGGCGTCAGATAGCCGAGCGAACTATGGGGCCGCTCGGTGTTGTGCTCGATACGCAATTCCTCAATCAGCCGCTTGGCGTGGTGCATTGAGACGAACCAGTGCTCGTTCAGGCATTCGTCGCGGAACCGCCCGTTGAAGCTCTCGATATAGGCATTCTCCACCGGCTTGCCAGGCCGAATGAACGACAGCGTGACACCGGCTTCGTAGGCCCATGCATCCAGCACCTTACCAGCGAACTCCGGCCCGTTGTCGACCGTGATGGATGCGGGTAAGCCTCGCATCTCCTTGAGCCGCTCGAACGCGTAGGCCCGGTAATGAAGTATCGACGTCGATGGCCAAGCACTCGCGCGTGTAGTCGTCGACCACGTTCAGGCATCGAAACCGCCGACCATAGGCCAGCCCGTCAGAAACGAAGTCCATCGACCAGCTCTGATTCGGGCCTGTTGGTAACGGCAGCGGCGTGCGCTCGACAGCCGCAATACGCTTGCGTCGCCGCTTGCGCACGCTCAGTCCCGCTTTGCTGTACAGGCGCCAGATGCGCTTGTGGTTGGCGAAGCAGCCATCCCGCTGCAACAACACGTGAATCCGGCGATAGCCGTAACGACGCTTCTGCGCGGCGATGGCCATCATCCGGCCAGTCAGCGCTTCGTCGTCAACTCGGCGGCGTGATTCGTAGTAGAACAGCGAGCGCGAAATCCCTACCAGCCCGCAGGCCCGGGTAACACCCATGGCGCGTTCGGTCATCAAGATTCGAACCGCTTCGCGCTTGGCCTGCGGGCTTGCTACTTTCGGGCCAACAGGTCCTTCAGCGCGGCGTTGTCGAGCATGGATTCGGCCAACAGGCGCTTGAGCCTGTTGTTCTCCTGCTCCAGTTCCTTCAAGCCCTGCGCTTCGGAGACCGTCATCCCGCCGAACTTCGCTTTTCAGTTGTAGTAGGTCGCTTCTGAGATGCCATACTTGCGGCACAGCTCCGCCGACTTTAGGCCAGCCTCAGCTTCCTTCAAGATGCCGATGATTTGTTCTTCGGTGAATCGCTTTTTCATTGCCGATCCTCTCCGGAACGGACTCTACACTGTCACCGTACTAAACGCAGGGAGCAGGTCAGACCCCGTTCAGCTTGGCACCAGACCGTCACGCAGGCGGGATAAATCTACCATTCACATATACCCAGCCAATTCTGGCTACGTCCGCCTGGATTGCCTCCATGCCTGTCGGTGGAGACCACTCATCGCCTCCATCCCATACGATCAGATTCACTACAACATCATCCTGGACAAGAGCGTAGTTGCTCATCATGCAAACTCCCAAATTATGAATGCACCGGAGTTTCCGGCATTCCCGTTGGTCTGCGCAGTCGAAGTGGAAAGATAAATTCCACCGCCTCCCATGCCGAATACTGCTCCGGGGAATGGAATCAACTGTTGGTAAAAGTTTGCCGCAACGCCTGTACTCACCTGGATCCCATTGGAGGGAATGAGTCCATACAGGGATGTGAGAATTCCCGATCCAGTAGGAGCGATAGCACCGCCGCCGACCGCCGGCAAGATTGGCCCCGAACTTGGCTCAGCCGCATAAGATCCTTGTCCACCCGGGCAACTCAGAAGCGACCCAAAGCTACTCGTGCCACCACCGCCCGCCTGCCCATTCGGGCCTCCACCAGGACCGCCTGCTCCAACCGTAATTTGGAGACCGGAGAACCCCGATGTATAGCGCGCTTTAGCGTACGCGCCAGGTGAACCCGGCGAAGTACACACGGTAGTCGATGCGCTAGTCGCAGCAGAACCTCCGGATCCACCACCTCCGCCCACGCCCTCGACGATGATGCTCGATGTGCCGGTTGTCGGAATGTATCGCTGAGACGACATGAACACGCGCACGTTGAGAAGTCGACCTGGGACGATCCCGGGCGCCGTCAGTTGCCCCAATTGCACCGCGTGTTGACTCTGAGTTGCTGGTGCAACCTGCTGCGCTCCGCCCGTGCATTCCATCAGAACCCATGCGCCGTTTCCTGAATTAACCGTCGATGCGACGACGTATAGGAAACATGCGACCCCCTTGACGATCAATTCACCACCTTGGAGCGACTGCAGAGCGAGACCGTAGATCGGCTTCGCGCCCAGACTATCCACATTCAGCGTCGAAGCGCCCGTGTTAGCGTTCGCGATACTCACGTCGATGACAAGGCCCGAGACGGTCGGGTACGCAGTGAGCGCCACCAGGTTGGCGACCGCATATGTATTCGTCGCCGTGCCAACGTCAGAAAGAACAGGATTCTGCCGCGCCGATACAGCAACGGCCGTGGCAAGGTTCGACAGGAGCGTTGTCGTCGTGCCGTCATCCGTCGCGTTCTGTCCGGTTTGATTGACGATGAACTGCGCAACGACCGCAGCCATGATGCTCGACTGGCGCCAAACCTTGTTAAGCTGAGCCGACTGTGCCGTTCCAGATTTGAAACCCGTCAAGCGGGCTGCGAGCACACCATAGGTCGACTGATCGATGACGTTCGCAGCACTACCGCCACCGAACGCGAGAAAGTCACTGGTTCCCATCAATACTCCACATAATAAAAACCGCCCGAAGGCGGCTGCTGAATGGAATGCGTGGCGCTGGTCAAAGCGTCCTGCCCCTGGTGCCGCCATCGAACCCG
>NZ_JAAGNW010000112.1:19322-21219 GCF_010645215.1 Burkholderia multivorans
TCACTGTCAGCGATGAATTCACGCCGACAGCATTCACGGCTGCCGGAGCAGCTTGCCTCAAGCTGGAAAGCCGTGTTCCCTTCGTGCCGTCGTCGAGCGCATCCTGCCCCGTGCGATCCATAATGAACTGCGTCAGCACTGCAGCCATACTCGAACTCTGGCGCCATACCTTGTCCAACTGCCTTGATCGAGCAAGCCTGGACTGAAGTCCGGAAACACGAGCGGGCAGTCCGGGATACGTCGACTGATCGACCATGCTGGCGGCCTCACCTCCACCGAATAAGGATCGACCCAGACCAGTAATGGATATGGAGCGTGCGGGCGCAGATAATCGGCTGCTGTCCGACGTGTCACGACCGGATGGTGCCTGCCCATCCAACGTATCTCGATGTGCTATTCCGATCGACCCGCGACATCCACATGTAGATCGGCCCCTCAACGCAAGCCGTCAGCCTGCGACTGGAACCGGAAGAATCATCGACAGATCAGGATAGGCCGCATAGAACGCAACATAGCGTTCATCCCGAACCTCGATCGAGCCCTGATGCGGGAAAGTCTCGATCGGCTGCGGTGACGTGAAGAATGCGATGATTTCCCGCTCAGCGGCGTCGCGAAATGCAATATGCAAATACTCCATTGACCTTCTCCTTAGAACGTATACCCGGCACCGATAAAGGTGAACCCCAGTGAAGAAGGCGTACCCAAGAATCGATACCAGACGAAAACCGTCTGAGGCGTAAGGATCGGCACATTGACGAACTGCGCCGAACTGCTGGTCGACGCGACATTCGACGTCAGGCTCCCGCTGCCGATCGCGTCCCCGCTCATGCTGACGTTGAATACCCCCGTACTGTTGTTCCCGGCAGACGCGAATCCATGAAACGTTTTCGCGTTCCTCGGACAAAGCCCGGAGCAATCGACTGCCCGCCACTGAGGCCCGCCGTCCACCGTCACGCCCAGGATCGTCACCGGAGGCGCCCAGACGGCGCGGTCCAGTTGCCGGACCGGGAGAAATTGCCCGTTCGCACTGGTCCGCACCACGCTGACCAGTGCGGACGCGGTGTAGCCCGGCGGCATGTTGGCGCCCGAGTACACTTCGGGCGCCAACGCCCAGGTCGCATCCATGGCCAGCAAGGCCTGCCGCGCCGTCACCGGGTTATAGATCGCATAGAGCGCCACATAGCCGGATGCAGGCGGTCCACCCGCATCCATTCCACCCGCCCCCGTCGCAGCGAGATTGATCGTCTGATTGAAGTTCGCGAGCTTGTAGCCGAAGCCCCCAAGGGCCGTCTCGACGATGATTTCATCGGCTGTCATGGCTGCGGACGCGCTTGGCGAAGCGACAGACATCGTCAGATTCCGCACCGATCCAACGACCGGCATCGGGGTCGCTGCAATGCTCGCCTCCTGCGAGTACAGCGACGGGGTGCTGCCACGTTCGATCTTGATTCGACGGAAACCAAGCCCGAACGGCCGCACGTTGGGCGAAGCGTCGACACCCCGCCGTACGACGACCTTAGCCGTCCCCGTCGGCGTGACGCCGCTTGCGCTCGCAAAAGCCCATGACAAACCATTCGGTACGGTCGCAGACCCGGCAAAAACCCCAAGCGACGCGCCACCCGCCGCAAACGCTTCAAGCATCACATAGGCGCGACCTGCGCTCACGCCCCCGGTGGTCATCTCGCACGACACCGTCATCGGAACGCCGGCACCGCACGCAACAGCCGCAGACACGTCCTCGGTCACCGCCGAGACTACGGCCGTGTTCAGGAAAATCGTCCCCCCACCATTCGCGTCGGCGGTGGAAGGAAAATTGCTGCTGCCCCACCCTACGTTGCCAAACTCCCCCGACCCATTGAACAGCAGGTTCGCCGCATTCGCGCCGTTGATCTTCTGC
>NZ_JAAGNW010000113.1:0-2254 GCF_010645215.1 Burkholderia multivorans
CACGACCTCGGCGATGAACTGCCGCGCCTCCGTCTCGGTGGTCTGCCGCAGGATGTGCGACAGCCGGTGACGCCAGTGCTGGCCGGTCCAGAAGTTCGTGGCGGGCGCCATGTCCTGCGAATAGTGCGCATGGTCGGCCATCAGGCCACGCCACAGCCCATAGCAGAGCGCGAGCATGATCAGCGCGACCGGCAGCGCGGCGATCAGCGTCATCGCCTGCAACGCCTTCAAACCGCCCGCGACCAGCAGCACCGCCGCCGTGACGCCGAGCAGCGCGGCCCAGAACAGCCGCTGCCAGACGGGCGAATGCGTGGCGCCGCGCGTGGCGATCGCGTCGATCACGAAGGCGCCGGAATCGGCCGAGGTCACGAAAAATACCGCGATCAGCAGGATCGCGACGATCGACAGCAACTGCGACAGCGGCAGGTAATCGAAGAAGCGGAACAGCAGCGCGTCGACCGAGCCGGCCGTCTGCGCGAGCGCGCCGGCGGCCACGTGCGTGTCGAGCCAGATCGCGCTGTTGCCGAACACCGTCATCCACACGAGATTGAACGCGGTCGGCACGAGCAGCACGCCGACCACGAACTGGCGGATGGTGCGGCCGCGCGAGATGCGCGCGATGAACATGCCCACGAACGGCGACCACGACACCCACCACGCCCAGTACAGGATGGTCCAGCCGCCGAACCAGCCGGCCTCGCGCGGCGGTGCGTAGGCGTAGGTGCGGAACGACAGCTCGACGAGGTTCGACAGGTACTGGCCGACGTTGTCGGCGAACGCGCCGAGCAGGAACGCGGTCGGGCCGGTCACCACGACGAACGCAAGCAGCAGGAACGCGATCATCAGGTTCAGCTCGGACAGCCGCCGCACGCCCTTGTCGAGCCCGCTTGCAGCGGACAGGCCGGCGAGCAGCACCACGAGCGCGATCAGGCCGACGCGGAACAGGTTGCCCGAGGTATCCCAGCCGGCCACCGTATGCAGGCCCGCGCTGATCTGCAGCACGCCGTAGCCGAGCGTGGCCGCGATTCCGGCCACCGTGCCGACCAGCGCGAACGCGTCGACCGCGTGGCCGATCCAGCCGTTCACGCGCTCGCGCAGCACCGGATAGAGGCCCGAGCGCAGCGTCAGCGGCAGGTTGTAGCGGAAGCCGAAGTAGGCGAGCACGAGGCCCATCACGCCGTAGATCGCCCACGCGTGGAAGCCCCAGTGGAAGAAGGTCATCAGCATCGCCTCGCGCGCCGCCGCGGGCGTGCCGCCCTCGACGGTCGGCGGCTTCAGGAAATGCTGCATCGGTTCGCCGACGCCGAAGTACATGAGACCGATGCCCATGCCGGCCGCGAACAGCATCGCCGTCCACGACATGAAGCTGAATTCGGGCTGGGCGTCGTCGGGGCCGAGCTTGATGTCGCCGAAGCGGCTCGCGGCGATCAGCACGAGGAAGATCAGGAAGGTCGTGACGGCGAGTACGTAGAACCAGTCGAAATGGCCGATCACCCATTGCTGGCCGGAACTGAATAACGCGCCGGCCTCGTCGGGGCGCAGCGTGCACACGAGGAGCAGCGCGCCGATCACGGCGAGCGACGGAATCACGACGGCCGCCTTGAAGGTCGTGCGCGGTGCGGGAGGGGCTTGGGACATGGCGTTGGCATCCAGGGAAAGGGCATCACTGGGGAGGCACCGCTGCGCCGGCGAGGTGAGCCGGCAAGCCCAGATGCGGCGGGCTCGTGTGATGTTACCCGGTGGAACGGCTGCAAGGGTGGGCAATGCAGAAGAGTAGGCGAGCTGACGAATTGTAAGCTATCGACTCTGTATCGGGGCGTTTCTCCGCGCAACGTCAGCGCAGCAGTTGCGGCCATCCCCCTGCTAGGCGGGATGGCCGCAAAGTGCGTCCTGCTCAGTTCGAGGTCGCGGCGCTCACCGCGGCCTTCGCGTCGAGGATCCCCGCGCCCGGCGGCAAGGCGCTGCACGTCGCGGTCGCGGCGACGGGCGACGGACGGGCCGTGGCCGCGAGCTTTCGCGCGATCTGCGCGGGCGTCAGGCTCGGATTGATCGACAGCATCAGCGAGATCACGCCCGCCACCTGCGGCGCGGCGAGGCTCGTGCCGCTGTCGGTCGCGTAGGTGTCCGCCGCCGGCGACGTGGTGCCCGTGTTCGAGGTCGACAGGATGACCGAGCCCGGCGCGCTCAGGGTGATCGCCGGACCGAAGTTGCTGTAGTACGCGCGACGGCCGGTGTTGTCGGTCGCGGCGACTGC
>NZ_JAAGNW010000113.1:2264-2799 GCF_010645215.1 Burkholderia multivorans
ACTGCGATGACACCCTTGCAGTTCGCGGGGCGATCCTGCGAGGTCAAGAGGCCGTCGTTGCCGGCCGCGACCACGACGCTCGCGCCGACCGCGTTGACGTCGTCGATTGCCTGCTGGAACGTGTTGCTGCACGGCCCGGTGCCGCCGAGGCTCAGGTTGATGACCTTGGCCGGATGCGTGTTGTTCGGCACGCCGGCGACCGGAATCCCGGCTGCCCAGCGCATGGCGTCCGCAATGTCGCTGTCGACCCCTCCGCACTTGCCGAGCACGCGCACGGGCAGGATCTGGCTGTTCCAGTTCACGCCGGCGATGCCGATGCCGTTGTTGGCCGATGCTCCGATGATGCCGGCCACCTTGGTGCCGTGCCAGCTGCTGTTGCGCGGACCCGATTTGCAGCCGTGAAACGGACCCGTCGGATCGTTGAATTCGGCCGGCGTGATCCAGTCGCCCGGGTCGGTGGCGTCCGGGCCGCGTGTCTTGCCGTTGTTGCTGGCCGAGACGCTCGTGATGAAACTGTAGCCGGGCAGCAGGTTCT
>NZ_JAAGNW010000113.1:2809-13784 GCF_010645215.1 Burkholderia multivorans
TCTGCGCGATGTCCGGATGGGGGCGGTAGCCCGTGTCGAGCACGGCCGTCACGAGGCCGGGTGCGCCCGTGGTCAGATTCCAGGCAGGCGGCAGATCGATGCCGACCGACGTCGATGTCAGGTTCCATTGTTGCGGGAACATCGGATCGGTCGAGACGGTCCGCGCGAACACGCGACGATCCGGTTCCGCGTAGGCGACGTCGGGGTCGGCCGCGAAGGCTTGCGCAAGCGCGGCCGCATCGGCGGCGGCCATCCGGCCGCCGAGCGACAGCAGCGAGGAGCCGCCCGACAGCGTGCGCTCCATCTGTACCGCAGCGGGCTGCGCGACGCTGGCCGCGTAATTGCGCGCCTGGCTGTTCTGCGCGCTCGGCGTGTTCCAGTGGCTCATCACGCGCTGGATCACGGCGCTGACGCGGGCCGGATCGCCGATGTTCGCCGCCATGATGCGGGCCCCGGAAGCGGCCGATGCGGTGGTCGGTTGCAGCTTGACGATGATGTGGTCGACCGGCGCGTCCTGCGTGACAGCGCCGGGCGTCGTGCTTGGTGAGGGAGACGACGTGGTTCGGGCGGCGCAGGATGCATTCGAACTCGACGGAGCCGGGGGGCTGGGCGCGGGCGCAGCTGGGGCAGGGGGCGGCGTAGCCGGCGAGGGAGACGGCGCGCCATCACCGCCGCCGCCGCCGCAACCGGCGAGGGGAATCAGCAGCGAAACGGAAAGGACGCCTGCGAGCGCACGCGTCTGGCTGAGTCGTGCGGCGGGGAGATTGAAACGTTTGACGCTCATGTTGCCTCTCGGACTGATGTTTCGAAACCGCTATCCCACGGTCAAGGCGGTCGAGATCCCATGGCATCGGCAGGCCGGAAGCGTCCTCGTATTAATTCGCAGTCCGACGCGCGTCATGGATCTTTCCCATGTCCCCATCGAATCTGGTGCTGCTTTGCGAGGACCATGGATTGGAGTAACGGCGTCATTTAGCAATTCTTAATGGTCGAACGGAAATGATTTGAATGAAATTTGTCTCGGGCGTGCTTGACGATGTGAATCGGGCCTGAAGTTTGATCGCAATGATCTTTTCGTTGAGATTGGTTGACAATTAGGCGGCTCATTGCCATCCGATAGAGTGGTAGGGATGTGCCAGATGTGCTGTTGCGTCGGGTGGCGGACAGCGCGAGATCAACTCGAATTGGAATCCGGAGCAGCAGTGCCTGGCGATATCCAGGCAACGGTATTGATTTCTGATCGTCATCTATCAGAATCGGCAAGTCATTTCAGTTTAATTTTTGGTTTTTTTGTATATAAGAGTCATTGAGGATTTCAGTATTTGTCTCGATGTGTGAACGTCCGGCGTCAACGAGCGAACACTCTTCCGTGATTGCGATAGCGCTATATCCAAGTCGCGCCTCGCGTACGAGGGTGCATTACACTGACGAGCATTCCAGCCTTCAACAAGCTCGCCGCGAGCCTGTGCGCGCGGCTCGCCCTTAACGTCGTCGCCACACTCGCGATCGGCTACGCGCTTTCGCGTTGGATCGACCGATTGCCATATGAATTCCCGCCGCTAGCCGAGACGATCACGGCTGCCACGAGCGCGCTGGGCATCGAAGCAATAGGCCTGCTCGTCATCATCGCGGCATCACTTGCCGTCGCTGCGCTGCTCGTCCGGACCGCAAATCGGCTCTTCGTGCATCGGTGGCGCGCATAGAAGAGGCTGCCCGAAGGAGCAGTCGTACCTAGATGCCGTCTTTCGTCCGTTCTCCGGTCCCGGAAGAAACATCAATCCTGACGCGACGCGTGAACTCCGATCTCGTTCATCGCGGCTCGAATGTCGGCCGACCGTTCCTCGCCCGGCTCGACCATCTTCCACGCCTCATCCCCCGGCCGCAGCACCGCACCACACCCGCCCCAACCATCGGTACTTTCCCCGACACGCCCGCCGATGAAAATTTATTTTTTTCTTTTCGGAACTTGTGTAAATTAACTTTCATTCAGATTTCGTCGCGCTGCCCCCATGCCTCATTCCACTTCACCCGAGTCACCTGACACCGAGTCTGCGATCTCAGTCCGGATCGCCGCCGTGCTGTCGTCGCTCACGCCGATTCATCGGCGCATGGGCGAATACGTGCTGGCCAATCCGTTCCGCGCCGCGACCATGCACATCGACGAACTGGCGAACGCGGTCGGCGCCTCGGTCGCAACCGCGAACCGTTTCGCGCGCGCGCTCGGTTTCGACGGCTATCCCGCACTGCGCGCGGCGCTCGTGCGCGGCTACGAGGCCACGCTCGCGCCGGTCGAGCGCCTGCGCTCCGCGCAGGAGCAGGAGGCCGCGATGCGCGGCGGCGAACTGATCGACGCCGCGTTCACGCAGGCCATCGCCAACCTCGAACGCACCCGCACCCAGCTCGAACGCGCGCATGTCGAGGCCGCGGTCGACGCGATTCTCGCCGCGCGCCGCATCTTCATCCTCGGCGCGGGCGCGAGCGGTTTTCTCGCCGGCCTGATGGAGCACGCGCTGTCGGTATGCCACGACCACGTGCAGTCGCTCGCGATGGTGGGCGGCCCGACCAACGCGGCGCGCCGGCTGTTCAGCGCCGGGCCCGGCGACCTGGTGATCGCGATCGCATTCCCGCGCTATGTGCGCGACACGGTCGAATTCGCACGCCGCGCCGCTGCGCAGGGCGCAACGGTGCTCGCGCTGACCGACGGCCCCGCATCGCCGCTCGCGCCGTTCGCCTCGCTGTCGCTGTACGTGACGGCCGAGCGCCGGCTCGCCGCGACCTCCGAGGCCGCCGTGCTGACGCTGATCGAGGCGCTCGTCGATACGGTCGCGCATCGCGCGCGCCGCTCCGCGCAGGCCGCCGCCGACATGACCGAATTCGTGCTGCCGTGGCTCGTCGGGCCGCAACCGGCGGCCGCTCCTTCACCCCGCACTTCCTCCCGTTCGAAAAAATCATGAACCCGACCGCTGTCGTAGCGATCCACGGCGGCGCAGGCACGATCCTGCGCCAGGCGATGAACACCGAGACCGAGGCGCGCTACCGCGCCGAACTGAACGCGATCCTGGCCGCCGCGCAGGCCGTGCTGGCCGACGGCGGCAGCGCGCTCGACGCGGTCAGCGTGGCGGTGCGCCTGCTCGAAGACTGCCCGCTCTTCAATGCCGGGCACGGTTCGGTCTACACGTCCGAGGGCCGGCACGAACTCGACGCGGCGATCATGGACGGCGCGACCCTCGCGGCCGGCGCGGTGTGCTGCGTGACGCGGCTGCGCAATCCGGTGCTCGCCGCGCGGCGCGTGATGGAGGCGAGCGAGCACGTGATGTTCTCGGGCGCGGGCGCGGAGGCATTTGCCGCCGCGCAGGGCCTGGACCTGGTGGAACCGGACTACTTCGCGACCGAATTCCGCCGCGAGCAGTGGCTCAAGGCGCGCGCTGCGGACACCGCGCTGCTCGACCACGATGCGTCCGCATTGGCATTCACGTCGGGCCGGCGCGCGCCGGAGCCGCTCGATCCCGATCGCAAGCACGGCACGGTCGGCGCGGTCGCGCTCGACCGGCACGGCCATCTGGCCGCCGCGACCTCGACGGGCGGCATCACCAACAAGCAGCCGGGGCGCGTCGGCGACACGCCGATCATCGGCGCGGGCTGCTACGCGAGCGACGCGACCTGCGCGGTGTCGGCGACCGGCACGGGCGAGATGTTCATCCGCCTCGCCGCCGCCTACGACATCGCGGCGCAGATGGACTATCGCGGCGCGTCGCTGCACGACGCCGCGCACGACGTGGTGATGAACAAGCTGCCGCGCATCGACGGGCGCGGCGGCGTGATCGCGATCGACCGGCGCGGCCAGGTGGCGATGCCGTTCAACACGGAAGGGATGTACCGCGGTTACGCGCGGGTGGGCGAGGCGCCCGTCACCGCGATCTATCGCGACGAGGCCGCCTGACCGGCAGGCCGAACAGGAGGAGACCCAGGCATGAACAACAACCGAAGCGCCGCCCCGAACCTGCCCGACGCCCGCGTGATCGCGGTCGACGATCTGTCGGTGCGGTTTCGCCGCGAGGGCGTCGCGTTCGACGCGGTGCGCCATCTGTCGTTCCACGTCGATCGCGGCGAGACGCTCGCGATCGTCGGCGAATCGGGCTCGGGCAAGTCGGTCACGTCGCTCGCGCTGATGCGGCTCGTCGAGCACGGCGGCGGGGCGATCACGGGCGGCGCGATGCATCTGCGCCGGCGCGGCGGCGCGCTGCTCGATCTCGCGCGGGCGTCGTCGGCGGCGATGCGCACGGTGCGCGGCGCGGACGTCGCGATGATCTTCCAGGAGCCGATGACTTCGCTGAATCCGGTGTTCACGGTCGGCGACCAGATCAGCGAGGCGATTGCGCTGCACCAGGGCAAGTCCGCCGCCGAGTCGCGCGCCGAGACGCTGCGCCTGCTCGATCTGGTGCGGATCCCCGAGGCGCGCCGCGTGTTCGCCCGCTATCCGCACCAGCTGTCGGGCGGCATGCGGCAGCGCGCGATGATCGCGATGGCGCTGTCCTGCAAGCCCGCGCTGTTGATCGCGGACGAGCCGACCACCGCGCTCGACGTGACGATCCAGGCGCAGATCCTGCAACTGATCCGCGGGCTGCAGGACGAGATGGACATGGGCGTGATCTTCATCACGCACGACATGGGCGTGGTGGCCGAGGTCGCGGATCGCGTGCTCGTCATGTATCGCGGCGAGAAGGTCGAGGAGGGGCCGGCCGACGCGCTGTTCGCCGCCCCCGCGCACACCTACACCCGCGCGCTGCTGGCCGCGGTGCCGCGGCTCGGCGCGATGCGCGGCACCGAGTCGCCCGCCAAGTTTCCGCTGCTGCGGGCCGAAGCGGCCGGCGCGGCCGGCGCAACGCCGGCCGAGGCGGGTGCGGCGCAGCCGGCCGTCGACCGCGCCGCGCCGCCGATCCTGCGCGTGCGCGATCTCGTCACGCGCTTCCCGGTCAAGAGCGGCCTGCTCGGGCGCGTGTCGCAATACGTGCACGCGGTCGAGCGGGTCAGCTTCGAGCTGCGCGCGGGCGAGACGCTCGCGCTGGTCGGCGAGTCCGGCTGCGGCAAGTCGACCACCGGGCGCTCGCTGCTGCGGCTCGTCGAGAGCCAGAGCGGCTCGATCGAATTCGACGGCCGCGAGATCAGCGCGATGAAGGGCGCGGAGCTGCAGGCGCTGCGCCGCAATATCCAGTTCATTTTCCAGGACCCGTTCGCGTCGCTGAATCCGCGCATGACGGTCGGCTTCTCGATCATGGAGCCGCTGCTCGTGCACGGCGTCGCGAGCGGCCGGGCCGCGCAGCAGCGGGTCGACTGGCTGCTCGAGCGCGTGGGCTTGCCCGCCGATGCCGCACGCCGCTATCCGCACGAATTCTCCGGCGGCCAGCGCCAGCGGATCGCGATCGCCCGCGCGCTCGCGCTGAATCCGAAGGTCGTGATCGCGGACGAGTCGGTGTCGGCGCTCGACGTGTCGGTGCAGGCGCAGATCGTCAACCTGATGCTCGACCTGCAGCGCGAGCTGGGCGTCGCCTATCTGTTCATCTCGCACGACATGGCAGTGGTCGAGCGCGTCAGCCATGGGGTCGCGGTCATGTATCTCGGCCAGATCGTCGAGATCGGCCCGCGCAGCGCGGTGTTCGAGGCGCCGCGCCATCCGTACACGAAGAAGCTGATGAGCGCGGTGCCGGTGGCCGACCCGGCGCGCCGGCACGCGCCGCGCGTGCTGGCCGCCGACGAGATCCCGAGCCCGATCCGCGCGCTCGGCGACGAGCCGGTGGTCGCGCCGCTCGTCGCGGTCGGCCCGGATCACTTCGTGGCCGAGCACCGCATCGGCGGCGCGTACTGAGCATGTCGCCTTCGTCCTTCAAACAACAACCCGTTGCCGCACGACGGCATGTCCATTTCCAGACCGCATCGCAGGAGACTCGCCCGATGAACCAACCGTCCCAGTTCCCGTCTTTCCGCCTTCGCGCGCTCGCGGCCGCCAGCGCTTTCGCGCTGATGGCCGCGCTGCCCGCGGCCGCCAGCGCTTTCGCGCTGATGGCCGCGCTGCCCGCGGCCGCCCAGCAGACCGCGGTGATGGCCGTCGATTCGACCTTCACGACGCTCGACCCGTACGATTCGAACGACACGCTGTCGCAGGCGGTGACGAAGTCGTTCTACCAGGGCCTGTTCGGCTTCGACAAGGACATGAAGCTCGTCAACGTGCTGGCCACGAGCTACGAGGCGAGCCCGGACGCGAAGGTGTACACCTTCAAGCTGCGTCAGGGCGTGAAGTTCCAGGACGGCACCGATTTCAACGCGAACGCGGTGAAGGTGGTGTTCGACCGCGTGACCGATCCGGCCAACAAGCTCAAGCGCTACAACATGTTCCGCCGCATCGAGAAGACCGAGGTGGTCGATCCGTACACGGTGCGCGTCACGCTCAAGGAGCCGTTCTCGGCGTTCATCAACGTGCTCGCGCACCCGTCGGCGGTGATGATCTCGCCGACCGCGCTGAAGAAGTGGGGCCGCGACATCGCGCTGCATCCGGTCGGTACGGGCCCGTTCGAGCTGGTCGAGTGGAAGCAGACCGACGATCTCAAGGTGAAGAAGTTCGCGGGCTACTGGAAGAAGGGCTATCCGAAGATCGACGCGATCGACTGGAAGCCGGTGGTCGACAACAACACGCGCGCCGCGCTGATGAAGACGGGCGAGGCCGATTTCGCATTCCGCGTTCCGTTCGAGCAGGTGAGCGACCTCAAGGGCAATCCGAAGGTGGACGTGGTCGAGCGGCCCTCGATCGTGCAGCGCTACGTGAGCCTGAACGTGCAGCAGAAGCCGTTCGACAACCCGAAGGTGCGCGAGGCGCTCAACTACGCGGTGAACAAGGAAGCGCTCGCGAAGGTCGCGTTCGCGGGCTATGCGACGCCGTCGACCGGGATCGTGCCGCAGGGCGTCGACTACGCGGTGAAGCTCGGCCCGTGGCCGTACGATCCGGCGAAGGCGCGCGCGCTGCTGAAGGAAGCCGGCTATCCGAACGGCTTCGAGACGATCCTGTGGTCCGGCTATAACAACTCGACGTCGCAAAAGGCGATCCAGTTCGTCCAGCAGCAGCTTGCGCAGGTCGGCGTGAAGGCGCAGGTGCAGGCGCTCGAAGCCGGCGAACGGGTCGCGAAGGTCGAGAGCGTGCAGGATCCGGCCAAGGCGGGCGTGCGCATGTACTACATCGGCTGGTCGTCGTCGACCGCCGAGTCGGACTGGGCGATCACGCCGCTGCTGGCGTCCGCGTCGTTCCCGCCGAAGCTCGTGAACACCGCGTACTACAAGAACGACGCGGTCGACAACGATCTCTCGCAGGCGCTGCAGACCACCGACCGCGAGAAGAAGGCCGAGCTGTACGCCGATGCGCAGAAGCGCATCTGGGCCGACGCGCCGTGGATCTCGCTGGTCCAGGAAAAGATCGTCTACGCGCGCAGCAAGCGCCTGCAGGGCGCCTACGTGCTGCCGGACGGCTCGTTCAATTTCGACGAGATCTCGATCAAGTAAGGACGGCTCGCGCCGTCGACGCGCGGCGGCTGGGGCCGCCGCGCGTAACCTGGGCTTTCGCCTATGCTGAATTTTCTTGTCAAACGACTGCTGGGGCTGCTGCCGACGCTCGTGATCGTCGCGGTGCTGGTGTTCCTGTTCGTGCACCTGCTGCCGGGCGATCCCGCGCGGCTCGCGGCCGGGCCGGAAGCGGACGACGCGACGGTCGCGCTGGTGCGCGCCGATCTCGGCCTCGACCAGCCGATGCCCACCCAGTTCGTCAATTTCTTCGTGCGGATCGCGCATGGCGATTTCGGCCTGTCGACCCGCAGCAAGCGGCCCGTGACGACCGAGATCGGCGAGCGCTTCATGCCGACCCTGTCGCTGACCGTGATCAGCATGCTGTGGGCCACGCTGTTCGGGATGGGGATCGGCATCGTCTCGGCGGTCTGGCGCAATCGCTGGCCGGACCGGCTCGGCATGACGCTCGCGGTGTCGGGCATCTCGTTTCCCGCCTTCGCGCTCGGCATGCTGCTGATGGAGATCTTCTCGGTCAAGCTCGGCTGGCTGCCGGTGGTGCCCGACGGCACCTGGCGGAGCTACGTGCTGCCGTCGCTGACGCTCGGCGCGGCGGTGGCCGCCGTGATGGCGCGCTTCACGCGCGCCTCGTTCGTCGAGGTGCTCAACGAGGATTTCGTGCGCACCGCGCGCGCGAAGGGCGTGCGCGAGCCGATGGTGGTGCTCAAGCACTGCCTGCGCAACGCGATGATTCCGGTCGTCACGATGATGGGCCTGCAGTTCGGCTTCCTGCTCGGCGGTTCGATCGTCGTCGAGGCCGTGTTCAACTGGCCGGGGCTCGGCCGGCTGCTGGTCGACGCCGTGACGATGCGCGACTACCCGGTGATCCAGGCGATCGTGCTGCTGTTCTCGCTCGAATTCATCCTGATCAACCTGACCGTCGACCTGCTGTATGCGGTCATCAACCCGACCATCCGTTTCAAGTGAGGCGCGCATGAACGCGACTGTCCAAACCCCGCCGGCCGCCGCCGCCGCCGGCGCGCACACGATCCGCACGCCGTGGCGCGAATTCTGGCGCAAGTTCCGCAAGCAGCATGTCGCGCTCGCGGCCGGCGTGTTCGTGCTGCTGCTGGTGGTGGTGGCCATCGCCGGGCCGCATCTGGTGCCCTACGATCCGGAGAACTTCTTCGACTACGACGCGCTCAACGCCGCGCCGTCGGCCGCGCACTGGTTCGGCGTCGATTCGCTCGGCCGCGACATCTTCAGCCGGATCGTCGCGGGCACCCGCATCTCGCTCGCGGCCGGCTTCTTCTCGGTCGCGCTCGGCGCGGTGATCGGCACCTTCTTCGGCCTGCTCGCGGGCTATTACGAAGGCTGGTGGGATCGCGTGACGATGCGCGTCGCCGACGTGCTGTTCGCCTTTCCCGGGATCCTGCTCGCGATCGGCGTGGTCGCGATCCTCGGCAACGGCATGATCAACGTGATCTGCGCGGTGGCGATCTTCAGCATCCCGGCGTTCGCGCGGCTCGTGCGCGGCAATACGCTGATGCTCAAGCAGATGACCTACGTCGAGGCCGCGCGCAGCATCGGCGCGTCCGACTGGACGATCCTGATGCGGCACATCCTGCCCGGCACCGTGTCGTCGGTGGTGGTGTACTTCACGATGCGGATCGGCACCTCGATCATCACGGCGGCGAGCCTGTCGTTCCTCGGGCTCGGCGCGCAGCCGCCGACCCCCGAGTGGGGCGCGATGCTCAACGAGGCGCGCGCCGACATGGTCACCGCGCCGCACGTCGCGCTGTTCCCGAGCCTCGCGATCTTCCTGACCGTGCTCGCGTTCAACCTGCTCGGCGACGGGCTGCGCGACGCGCTCGATCCGAAGCTGGAGCGCCGCTGATGGCAGCCGCCGCGCAAGCCGCCGCGCCGCGCGTCGGCGTGCTGCCGTCGGGGCCGCTCGACAGCCTCGCGGACGTGGCCGGCGTGACGGTCGGGCACGTCACGCCCGATGCCGGGCCGCAGCAGACCGGCGTGACGGTGGTGCGTCCGCACGCGGGTGATCCGTACCGCGACAAGGTGCCGGCCGGCGCGGCCGTGATCAACGGCTTCGGCAAGAGCATCGGGCTCGTGCAGGTCGAGGAGCTGGGCGTGCTCGAGACGCCGCTCGCGCTGACCAATACGTTCGGCGTCGCGGCGCTGGCCGAGGCGCAGATCCGCGCGGCCTGCGCGGCGAATCCGGAGATCGGGCGCGGCTGGCCGACCGTGAATCCGCTCGTGTTCGAATGCAACGACGGCTACCTGAACGACATCCGCGCGCTCGCGGTCACACCCGCGCATTACGCGCAGGCGCTCGCGGCCGCCGCGCCCGGCTTCGCGCGCGGCGCGGTGGGCGCGGGGCGCGGCATGGCGTCGTTCGATCTGAAGGGCGGCATCGGCAGCGCATCGCGCCGGGTGCGTGCGGCGGAGGCGGACTGGACCGTCGGCGCGCTCGTGCTCGCGAACTTCGGCCGGCTGCCGATGCTGACGATCGACGGCGCGCCGCTCGGCCGGCTGCTCGCGCGCCGCGCGCAGGCGGCGGCCGAGGCGCAGCCCGAGCAGGGCTCGATCATCATGCTGATCGCCACCGATGCGCCGCTGTCGTCGCGGCAGTTGAAGCGCGTCGCGCTGCGCGCGGCGGCCGGGCTCGCGCGCACCGGCTCGGTCTACGGGCACGGCAGCGGCGATCTCGCGCTCGCGTTCTCGACGGCCTACACGGTCGGGCACGATGCGCCGCGCATTGCGCTGCCCGCGCTGCTGGCGGACGCGACGCTCGATCCGCTGTTCGCGGCGGCGGCCGAGAGCGTCGAGCAGGCGATCGTCGCCGCGCTGTGGCAGGCGCATACTGTGACCGGCCGCGATGGCCACACGCGACGCGCGCTGCGCGAGCTCGCGCCCGATTTCAACGAACTGCTGCGCGCCGCGCGCGGCCCATCCTGATGAAGATTCTGATCTCGACCGATATCGAAGGCGTGGCGGGGGTGTTCCACGCCGAGCAGACCCGCGCGGGCAATCCCGAATACGAGCGCGCACGCCGCTGGATGACCGCCGAGGCGAACGCGGCGATCGAAGGCGCGTTCGAGGGCGGTGCGAGTGAAGTGTGGGTCAACGATTCGCACGGCGGATTCCGCAACCTGCTGCCCGACGGCCTCGACGACCGCGTGCGCGTCGTGCTCGGCAAGCCGCGTGTGCTCGGCATGATGGCCGGCCTGGAGGCGCGGCCCGACCTGGTGTTCATGGTCGGCTATCACGCGAAATCGCAGGCGCGCGGGATTCTCGCCCATACGATCAACAGCTTCGCGTTCGCGCAGGTGCGGCTCGACGGCGAGGAGGTCGGCGAGGCGGGCCTGTACGGCGCGCTCGCGCAGGAGTACGGCGCGCGGGTGGCGCTCTTGTCCGG
>NZ_JAAGNW010000113.1:13794-15502 GCF_010645215.1 Burkholderia multivorans
CGAGGAAACCGGGCCGCGCTTTCCGGCTGCGCGCTGCGTGGAGGTCAAGCAGGCAGGCGGGTTTTCGAGCGGCGCGTCGCTGACGCCGTCCGCCGCGTGCGCGGCGCTCGTCGCGGCCGCCCGTGCGGCCGTCGAGGCTGCCCGCGACGCGGGCCATCGGGCCGGCCCGCACGCGCCGCGCGCCGTGCGCTGCGAACTGCGCGCGCAGACGCCGGCGCTGGCCGATCTGTTCTGCCAGTGGCCGACGCTCGAACGCATCGACGGCGTCACGCTGCGCTTCGCCGCCGATACGGTCGAGCACGCGCTGAGAATGCTGAACAGCCTGTCCGCGATGTCGGCCGTGCTGCGCTGACGGCGGCGCGGCGCGCCTGGTGCGCCGCTGCTGTCCCGCCGTCGTCCTCAGAGATCGAAGAACACCGTTTCGCGCTCGCCCTGCATGTGGATGTCGAAGCGGTACACCGGCACGCCGCCCGCGTTCTGCGGCTCGCGGCGCGCGAGCAGGGTGGCGCGCCGTTCGGCCGGCACCCGCGCGAGCACCGGGTCCGCGTCGTTCGCGGCGGTCTCGTCGTCGAAATACACGCGCGTGAACGCGTGCGTGAGGATCCCTCTCATCATCACCGTGACATCGACGTGCGGCCCGCCGCCGTCCGGGCCGCGCCCGGGTTTCACGGTCTCCACGACATAGCGCTGCGCCGCATCGGTGCCGGTGCCGACCCGCGCGAAGCCCGTGAAGCCGAGCGCGGCCGCGTCGGCGCGCGAGGCCGGGTAGCGCCCCGCGCCGTCGACCTGGGTGAATTCCAGCACCGCGTCGCCGATCACCTGGCCGTCGCCGTCGAACACCTGGCCGACCAGCCGCACGTGCTCGCCCGCCGCATGGGGCGCGGCGATCGTCGCGTCGAACAGGCTCGTCAGATCGTAGTGGTACTGCTGCGGGCAGAGGCCGTACGCGAAGTACGGGCCGACCGTCTGCGACGGCGTCTGTTTCAGGGGCGTCATGTTCAGCGCTCCAGCGGGGTGGCGTCGCGGCCGCGCAGCACGATGTCGAATTCGTAGCCGAGCGCGTAGCCGGGTTCGGTGGTGCCGATCTCGAAGCGCGAGATCAGCCGCTCGCGCGCGCCCTCGGGCGTGCCCTGGAAGATCGGATCGAGCGCGAGCAGCGGATCGCCCGGAAAGTACATCTGCGTGACGAGGCGCGAGCCGAAGTAATCGCCGAACAGCGAGAAATGAATGTGGTTCGGCCGCCAGGCGTTCGGATGGTTGCCCCACGGATACGCGCCCGGCTTGATCGTCAGGAACCGGTACCGGCCGTCGGCGTCGGTCAGGCAGCGGCCCGCGCCGAGGAAGTTCGGGTCGAGCGGCGCGTCGTGCTGGTCGACCTTGTGCACGTAGCGGCCCGCCGCGTTGGCCTGCCAGATCTCGACCAGCGTGTCGCGCACCGGGCGGCCGCCCTCGTCGAGCACGCGGCCCGTGACGATGATGCGCTCGCCGAGCGGCGCGCCGTTCTTCACCGCGTTGCGGGTCAGGTCGTGGTCGAGCGCGCCGAGATCCTCGGCCCCGTAGACGGGCGCGCGCTGGTCGCGCAGCTTTTCCCGCAGCGGAATCAGCGGCCGGGTCGGGCCGCGCTTCACCGACGAGCGGTAGTCGGGGTGGACGTAGGCAGGGTGCGACGGCCAGTCGCGCGGCGCGAGGTAGGAATCGTCCATCGCGG
>NZ_JAAGNW010000113.1:15512-17800 GCF_010645215.1 Burkholderia multivorans
TCTCCGGGTTGATATGAAGGATGGGGGGACGCCCCGACTTTAGCGAATCCGGAAAGTTATGCAAAATGACGTTTTTTCGATCGTCGTATAACCATCCGTTATGCAAAACCGTATCGCCGACACGCGCGTCAAGTTCCGGCACCTGCAGTGCTTCCTCGCGGTCGCGCAGTTCGGCGGCGTGCAGCGGGCGGCCGAGAGCCTTTCCATCACGCAGCCGGCCGTCTCGAAGACGATCGCGGAGCTGGAGTCGATCCTGGGCGTGAAGCTGTTCGAGCGCAGCCGCCAGGGCGCGCAGCCGACCCGCGACGCGCAGCTGTTCCTGCCGCACGCGAACGCCTGCGTGCTCGCGCTGCGGCAGGGCGTGAGCCTGCTGGCGCGCGAGGTCGGCGGCGCGGCCGCGACGCTCGAAATCGGCATGCTGCCGACCGTCGCGGCCGCGCTCGCGCCGCCGCTCATGAAAGCGCTCGCCGCGCAGTGGCCGCGCCTCGTCGTGCGGATCGCGACCGACGCCAACGCGGCCCTGCTGGCGCGCCTGAAGGCGGGCGCGATCGAATGCGCGATCGGCCGGCTGTCGGAGCCGGAGCGCATGGTCGGGCTGACTTTCGAACAGCTTTACAGCGAGCCGCTCGTGGCGGTCGTACGGGCCGGCCATCCGCTCGCCGGGGATCCCGCGGCGGCGGCCCGGCTCGCCGGCTATCCGGTGGTGTTGCCGCCTTACGGCACGCTGATCCGGCAGGCCGCCGATCAGCTGCTCGGCGCGAGCGGCGCGCCGCCGCTCGAATCGTTCGTCGAGGTGCTGTCGGTCTCGGTCGGCCGCGCGCTCGCGCTCGACAACGACGCGGTCTGGTTCGTGCCGCGCGACGCCGCGCGGGCCGACCTCGCGGCGGGCGCGCTGGTGCTGCTGCCCCTGCCGGCGGCCGGCGCCGACGAGCCGGTCGGCCTGATCCTGCGCACCGACACGCAGCCGTCGGCGGCCGCCCACACGCTGATCGACGCGCTGCGCGCGGTGGCGCATGCGCGCCGCGACGCGGGGGCTGCGGGTGGACCCCGACGACGCAGTGCGCGGGGGGCGGCCGCGCATCGTACATAATGCCGGCTAGGCAGATTTCCAATTCGATCAAATAGCGTCGCGGTTGTTTATACAAGCACAAGCATGAAATCCAGACATGCCGGGGTGCGCAGTCGTCGGGGCGCAGGGCAGCGGATGCCGTTGGGCTACGCGGTGATTGCCGGAGGCGTGGCGGTTGCGATCGTCATGATGTCGATTTGCGCCGCGATTCTGCGCGACAGCCGCGCGGACGCCTTCGAGCGCGCGCAGGACGGCGCGCGCAACACCTTGCTGATGATCGAGCGCGACATCACACGCAATTTCCGGATCTACGACCTGACCTTGCAGGGCGTCGTCGAGGGCGTCGACAAGTCCTGGGTGGCCGCGCTGCCGCTTGCGCGCCGCCGCGAGGTGCTGTTCGACCGGGGCGCCGCGGCGAAGTGCATCGGCATGATCTACGTGCTCGACGAGACGGGGCGCGTCACGCTGACCTCGCGCGACGAGCCGCTGCCGGTGATGCACTTCGCGGACCGCGATTTCTTCACCGCGCAGCGCGACGCGCCCGACCGGGGCCTGTACGTGAGCGCGCCGTATCGCGCGCGGCTGCGCGACGGCGATCCGAGCCTCGCGCTGTCGCGCCGCCTGCAGGCGAGCGACGGCCGGTTCGTGGGGGTCGCCGTACTGGTGGTGCGGCTCGAGTATTTCAAACAGCTGTTTGCCGGGCTGGAAGTCGGCCCGCACGGCGCGATCGTGCTGCTCCACGCGAACGGCCAGCTCGTGATGCGCACGCCGTTCGACGACGCGCAACTCGGCCGCGACTTGCGCGATACCGCGCAGTTCGGGCGCATGCAGTTCGGCCGTTCGGGCTCGTTCACCGAGGTCTCGGTGATCGACGGCGTGCGGCGCAACTTCCTGTACCAGCGGCTCGAAAGTGCGCCGCTGATCGTGCAGGTCGCGACGGCGGAGCAGGACACCTATGCCGACTGGCGCGAGCGCGCATGGCGCTTCGGCGTGCTGACGGGGGCGTTCAGCCTGGCGTTCGTCGGCATGAGCATCTGCCTCGCGTACTCGCTGTGGCGCAAGTCGGCGGCGGAAGCCGCGCTCGCGCGGCTCGCCCGCACCGACAGCCTGACCGGTCTCTACAATCGCCGCACGCTCGACGAGACGCTCGAGCGCGAATGGCGGCGCGCGGTGCGCGGCGAGCGGCCGCTCGCGATCCTGTTCGTCGACATCGACCACT
>NZ_JAAGNW010000113.1:17822-21193 GCF_010645215.1 Burkholderia multivorans
CGACGGGCAGGCGGGCCGCGCGGGCGACGTGGTCGCGCGCTACGGCGGCGAGGAGTTCGTGGTGGTGCTGCCCGACACCGATCCGGCCGGCGCGCGGGTGGTCGCGCAGCGGATGCGGGTCGCGGTGCGCATGCTCGGCATCGCGCACGCGCGCTCGGATGCGGGCATCGTCACGGTCAGCATCGGCGTCTCGGTGTGGGAGCCGCGTCACGGCGCGGCGGCGCCCGAGGCCGGCGCGGTGGTCGAGGCGGCCGATCAGGCGCTCTACCAGGCGAAGGCCGGCGGGCGCGACCGGGTTGTCTACCTGGGGCTCGCGTGAGCCGCGCGCCTGCCCGCCCCGCACGAAACCCTCAGCGCCCCGGCGCCGCCTCGCCGACCAGCGCGATCGTGAAGCCGTCCCAACCCTTGCTGCCCACGGTCTGCAGCGCGGTCGCCGTCAGGCGCGGCTCATCCGCCATCCGGTCGAAGAACCGCCGCACGCCGTGTACGCGCGGATCGTCGCTGTCCGGATTCGCGACTTCGCCGTCGCGCACCACGTTGTCGCCGACGATCAGCGTGCCGGGGCGCGACAGCTTCAGCGCCCAGTCGAGGTAGGCGGGATTGTTCTCCTTGTCCGCGTCGATGAACACCAGGTCGAACGGGGCGTCGGCGGGCAGGCGGCGCAGGCTGTCGAGCGCCGGCCCGACCATCACGTCCACGACCTCGGCGAGGCCCGCCGTCGCGAGATTGGCGCGCGCCACCTCGGCGTGTCGCGCATCGGCTTCGAGCGTGACGATCCGGCCTCCCGGCGGCAGTGCGCGCGCGAGCCAGATCGTGCTGTAGCCGCCCAGCGTGCCGATTTCCAGAATGCGGCGCGCCTGGATCATGCGCGCGAACAGCGCCAGCAGGCGGCCCTGGTTCGGCGCGACGTCGTGCGCGGGCAGGCACGCGGCCGCGTTGGCCGCGAGCACCTGTTCCAGGACGGGATCCGACGGGATCAGCCGATCGGCGATGTAGGCGTCGACGCGAGACCACTGTGCTTGCATGGCGTACTCCGGTGAGTGAGACGAACGAAACAGGACCGGCGCGCGGGAGACGGTGCCCCGGACGAAGCGCTCATTGTCGCGTACGGGGCGGCGCCTGCCCAAGCGCGCTCCCGTGAGGAACGGCACCCCGGACGTCGTGACGAGCGGTCCATTTTGCGCGCCGGACCGAGCCGCTAAGGTTGAACCATCCGCCGGCCGAGCCGTTGAGCGCGCCGGCGGATCCAGCCCGCGCGGCGGCGGCGAGCGCTGTCCGGCCGGCGGGACCGATCGCAGCATCTTCAAGGAGAGCGTCATGGCAACACTCGTCAACATCACCCAGGGCACGCCCAAGGCGGTACAGATCTGGGGGTTCCACGATCCCTGTTCGGTCCGCGACGTGGCGGCGGCGCTGAACACCATCGCGGCGGGCCTGCGCGGCGACGGCCACACGATCCACATCATGTCGGGCACCCACGGCTACTGCAGCGGGCAGGTCGGCGCGGTGGCCACGCGCGACCAGCGCTTCGCGCAGGAGGATCGCGCGCTCGCGTCGCCGAAGACGAAGGACAACAAGCCCGTCGCGCTGGCGGTGCATGACTTCAACACCGGCGCGCTGGCCGCGCCCGACTACGTGACGGCGGCGATGTCGAAGCTGAATACGGACATGCGCACCATCGTCGGCAGCACCCCGGGCACCGCCACTTTCCTGCTGGCGTACTGCTGCAGCGCGGGCACGCGCTGACGGGGCGGACGGCGCGCTGCATCGGGATGCGCGGCGGCGTCCGGATGCTGCGCGCCGCCGGGCGCGCCGTGACGGCCGGCGCGGCGTGCCCGGCGCCGAGCGCGCCTCAGCGCGCGCGTTGCGGCGCGCCCGCGGCGGGCGGCGCGAACCGCAGGTAGAGCAGCGCCGCCGCCGCGAGCCCGAGGGCCCAGGCGAGATACCAACCGGTCGTCACGAACAGCGCGGCCACTGCGACGAGCGCGACGCACGCGCAGCGATGCGCGAAGCCGCCGCGCGGCAGCAGCTTCATCGCGGCGGCCGCGCCGAGCGCATAGACGAGCACGAAGCAGCCGGACGTGACGAGCACCAGCGGCTTCGGCCCGACGCCCGCCAGCACGGTGGCGACGAGCGCGCAGCCGGCCAGCGCGGCGATCACCGCGAGGCTGCGGCGCGGCACGCCGCCCGTCTCGCTGCCGTGCGCGAACCAGGCGGGCAGCGCGCCGTCGCGGCCGAGCGCCGCGCCGAGCTTGGCCGCGCCGGCGAAGTACGCGTTCATGGTGCCGAGCGTCAGCAGCAGCGCCGCGACCGTGGCGAGTCCGCCCGCCGCGCTGCCGATCCCGCGTTCGATCAGCGCGGCGAGCGGCGCGCGCGATGCGCCCGCCGTTGCGCCGAGCACCAGCACGCTCGCGGCGGCCACCGACAGGTACAGCAGCCCGACCACCACGACCGCGATCGCGGTCGCGCGCGGCAGGTCGTGGGTGGGGCGGCGGAATTCCCCCGCGAGATGCGTGATCGCCTCCCAGCCCGCGAAGCTCCAGACCAGCAGCGCCGCCGCATGGCCGACCGCGAGCCACCCGTGCGGCGCGAACGGCTGCAGGTTGTCGAGGCGCGCATGCGGCGCGGAGGCGAGCACCGCGGCGAGCAGCAGGGCCACCAGCAGCGCGGACAGCACGACCTGCATGCGGCCCGACACGGTGACGCCGAACGCGTTGGCCGCCGCGACCGTCGCGATCAGCAGCGCAGCGGTGACGATCTCGGTCGTCGCGCCGCCGCCCAGCATCGCGGCCGCGCAGGCGCCGCCGAACAGTGCGGCGGCGGGCGCGCCTGCGGGTACTGCGAAGTAGAAGCACCAGCCGACGACCGCTGCCGCGCGCGGGCCGAAGGCATTGCGCACGTAGGTGGAGACGCCGCCCGCATCGGGGTAGCGTGCGCCCAGCGCGGCGAAGGTCGCGGCGAGCGGAATCGACAGCAGCACGAGCGCGGCCCAGGCGAGCAGCGACGCGGGCCCGGCGACTTCGGCCGCGAGCGCGGGCAGCGCGATCACGCCGGTGCCGAGCACTGCGCCGACGTAAAGCGCGGCGCCTTGGACGATGGTCAGCGAGCCGGACGCGGGGGCGTGCCGGGCGGCGGCGAGTGCGCCGCTATCGGCGGAATGGGGCATCGGGTGTGTCTCCTGAGGGAAGCGGGCCGCCTGCGATGGGCGGCGCGAGGTGGGCGAAGCGAGCGACGATGGTAGCGGATCGCGCGGCGGCGCGCAGGGGACGCGGTCGCACCGCGCTCAATGCCGATGCGCGAGCCGCAACCGGGCTTCTTCCTGCTCGGCCGGCGTGAGGCCGTCGGCGTAGACGAACTGGCCGGCCACCAGC
>NZ_JAAGNW010000114.1:0-5210 GCF_010645215.1 Burkholderia multivorans
AAGATGATCGCTCGTTTCGGAAACCGGTGATCGGCGATCACCTTCGACCGAAACGGCCGATCACCATCATTCGGAACCACTGATCACGTTCAACCGAAATCGCTGATCACGTTCGCCGAAATACGCAGTTTCGTTGATCCGAGCGATCAAGAGGCGTATTTCACGATGCTTGATCTGCTGTCCCATTCGCTGAAAGACGGCGTGAAGACCTGCATGGTTAATCTGCGCTAGAAGCGGGTCAGCGAAAAAATCTCGAGCCAGAGAATATTTAAATAGAACTACTAACGTTAAAACGTCGTGAAGTTATAAAGTTACGACGTCACAACGCTACAACATCACGACGTTAAAACGTTACACGGAGGATGTGAATATGAAGAAATGCCTCTACGTCCTGGTTGCCTGCGTTTTGGCCGCCTGTGGGCAGGAATATCACACCAAGGCTTGGTATATCGAGCATGACGCGGAGCGAGCCAGCAGATTCAAGGTATGCGAGAACGATCCCGCCCAATACCTGCGGCAAGGTTCGGACTGCCTGAACGCGAAAGAAGCAAACGCGATGGTTGCTTTCTACGGCAAGAAAGCGGCGCTTAAAGCGGCCCGCGAGCAATAAGGAGCGAACCATGGCCTTCGATGCGGTAACGCAGATATTCGACTACATGGATGCTGTGACGCTCCAGATCGTCGCCGAGAACGTTAGCAGGATGATTGCATGGGTCACGCCGCTCGCGGCGCTTGGCCTGACCATTATGCTCGTCATAGATGGCGTGGCGACGATGCTGCGGCCGAGCGGCGTACCGCTCACGCACCTCGTGGAGAAGTTCCTCAAGTATTACGCGATTGTGGGGATCGCCGGCGCCGGTGGCCTGTATGAAACAACGCTGGCCAGTACAGCCATCCACTTGCCTGATGAACTGGCGTCCAAGCTGCTGGTACACGGGAGCCTGGGTGCGAGTAACAGCGCCATAGCAAGCCTGATCGATGGCGCGATCGATCACAGTCTGACCGTTATGCGCACGGTCTTCGCGAATTCGAGCCTACTGACGAGCACCGGGATTGGGGCTTTCATTCTGGGCATTGTGCTCGTGCTTTCCACTCTACTGATCTGCGGCGTGGGCGCTGTCTCGATTCTGATTGCGAAGTTCCTGCTCGCGCTTTCAGTTTGCTTCGGCCCATTCTTCATCTTCATGTTGCTGGCCCCACCGCTCGCCAATCTCTTCGGGAACTGGCTCGGTTCGGTCTTGAACTACGTCATCCTCATAGCGATAACGGCGAAGAGCTTCGGTGTTTTCATGCACTTCTACGACAGCGCCATCTCGGCCGCGGCCAAGCCGAACCCGGACGCGGCCATCATTGGCCCGATCATCACGGCCGGCCTTGTCACCGTTATGGCACTCGGTTTGTTGAAGGTCTTGCCCGACCGCGCGGCGCGATGGACGAGTGGTGTCAAGACAAATTTCGATCGTTTCCTGCCGCAGCCAAGCTCGTCTTCCGCAGCTCCCGGCGGAGGCGGGGGGAGCCCGTCCGGGGGTAACAACGGCGGCAGCGCAGGGGCGGGCAGCGGCTCGAATTCCGGAGCCGGGAGCGCCGGTGGCAACTCGTCGAGTGGTAGCGGATACAGCTACGCTCGAGGATCGCAAGGTGGTGCAGGCGCGGGTAGCGGCTCGAATTCCGGGACCGGCAGCGCCGGTGGCAACTCGTCTAGCGGAGGCGGATACAGCTACGCTCAAGGATCGCAAGGCTCACAAAACAGGGGGACGTAACGATGATCGAGGTATCGAATGACGCACTTCGAACGGTTGTGATTGCAGGCATGGCTGTTGTGGCCGCGACAGTAATCTTTAGATTCGTAGTCCCCTTCATCGGGAGCAGATTGCGCGGAGAAACCATCGCCGACCACGTCACTCGGGTCGAAAGCGAGCAACGGGAGAAGCGGTTGTTCCAGTCCAATTTGAACACGTCGCCGCGAGAAGCATTATCGATAAGGGCGGTGAATATTGCGATCGCTCTCACGGTGATGTGGCTGCTGTCGCGCTTCCCAACCAGCTATCTTGTCGTGTACTTCGTCCTGTACGTCGCCGTTGGAATGGGCTTTTGCTGGTGGGCGAAGGTGATTCCGGACGAGAAATTCCACTGCCTGAACTGGAATAGCCGGCTCCAGCTGCGCCTCTTCTACGTCTGGCTGTGGCCGATAAACGTCGTCCGATCGCTCATGCGTTGACTGTACAACGCCGCTTCCGGGCGGCGATTAGTCTCTGATCGCGCGGTAGCGCAAGCTGTCTTCGACGTCCAATACTTTTCGCTCTGACGTTCGTTCACATACCGAAAGAACGTCTCTGGCGACGAAAAAATCCTGTCCGAGGTGTGCGAAGCCTCGCCAGCTTCACGTGTCACTCCCTCCATTCTCGATCGATTTCTTGGTTGGCCCCGACCGCCTTTTAGCTCGTCTTTCACGATCTGGCAGCACCACCGTGAACCAGAAAGCGAACGCGAGACCCGCGATCAGGATGCCACAGGAAATCAGGTTGGAAACCGTTCCAGCGTTCATTTTTCACCTTCGTCAAGCCGCTTGTTCTGGCATCTGCGCGGCGATCCATTCGGCTACCGGTATCCCGTCGCTTGCGACACGGGGAATGGGTTTTAGCGCCGCAGGAATGCTCAGAAGCTGCACATCGTGCCCAGTTCTGCCCCACTCTGCACGTAGAAAATCCGTAAGTTTATCGACCTGGGCCTTGATGGAATCGAAGCGCGGAGCCTTGTACATCAGCCGCGTTACTCGGGCTACTGCATCATCCGCGTGTCGGGCGCGCACCGCAACGCGGATCTGATAACGCCACTGCCGTTTGGTTTCATCCGTCATGCGCCACGTCAAGCGAACGCCGCCGCCGACAGCCTTCGAGTGCGCCATCTTCAGCAATTCGTAACCGGAGACATGGATGCGCTCCCCGGGTTTCAGCGCATCTTTCAGGTCCTCGCGCGTTTTTCGCGAGCCTTTCTCTCTTTCTCGAGCTGGGTGGGCCCCATCCGTAACCAGCAGCCACCAGTGCAGGCTATTTGGATCGCCTAGATCAGCGAGTATCAGCCGCGCATTCCCGAGGCCTTTGGCACGTCGATAGGCAAGCTGGTTGCGATTCAACGCAACCAGATAACGGTCAGAGAATTTTTCGCAGAGAGCGTGTACACGCTCTGTTTTGACGGTGCCGAATGTATAGCTGTGATAGCCCTGAATGACCGCATCCATGAGGCGCTGCATGAGCGCCGCACGGTCTTTGATTACGACCATGCTCATGTCCTCTCCGGCAATTGATTCAGCAGCAAGTCAAAGCCTTGCTGGATAAGGCTTTTCGGGAATTTTTGGCATTCCAGATTCAAGGCTAATTATAAGAGATTCCGCGCGAAGCGCGAGCTGGCATATGCCATATGACAGCACTTGTCGACAACAACCGGAGTCGATGTCATCTTGTCATCGGGCGAAAGCGCTGGCATGGTTGCGCTGCGGGACCCTTCAAGCAGCAGCGTGTAAAACCAATGAAGCTCTACGAAAATATCGTCATCGGGAATTTCCTCTACGCGCTCGGATTCGCAGTTCGCGCCCGCCGCCCATCGGGGGTAACGGTCAGCGCTGTCAATTTGTTGCAGCAGACACCTGCCGATACGCTATTGGGCGATTTGCTATTGGAGTTTCCTGGTGTTGTCCGCTTGATCGAATTCAAGGCCGAGGACAATCGTGAATCGAAGGAACTGAGCCGGCACCGGAAGTTGGCTGCTGGCATGTCGGGAAACGCCGAGATGCAAGCGGTCTCTCGTGATGTGCACTGGTACGTTGAAACCGCACCGTCCACCGAACACGGTGTCGTTGCGCGCGTCGTGCCATATTTGGACGCCTTTCCGCGGGCGAGAGCTAAGCGTGATCGGCTAGAGACGTTTATCGAACGATTGGCCCGGGAAGTGGCGGAGGATCGTCCCCGTGTGCGAGCGGATCGCGAAGCGGCCTACTTGCGCTGGGTGAAGCAAACGCAAGGGGACGGCATGGTGGGATCAGGAGGTCTTATTTTGGTTGCTGATGCAAACGGCGCGCTGCGCTACGCCCAGTTGCTCGATATGCTCGAGATGAGGCTCAGCCATCGCCAATGGATCGAGGGACCCACACACGAGATTTCACTGTGAAGCTGTCGCAAGGAACACACGAGCAAACCGTCGAGGCGCTGCTAGACGCAGCTGGCAAGGTGTTGGAAGCCACTTACGAAGACGAGCAGAGGAGTCGCCAAGCAATCACGTCGCTTGAAAGACTCCGCACAACGGTCGAGGAGAAAGTCGCCGCGCTATCGCGCGACACCGTGAAGCTAATCGAAGGCTCCTCTGAAGCAACGGCGACACGGGCGGCGAAACTACTGCGAGAAAAATTCGTGGAGGCCGACGTGGCCGCCGAGCATGCGCGTGCACGCTATGTTCGCGCCACTCAAAGCTTGGGATGGCGACTCTTTGGCCTCGCCGTGTTGGTGCAGTTGCTGATTTTCGTCGGCGTATGGGTGATTGTCGCGCGAACATTGCCGTCACAAGATGACATCGCCGCTCGAAGGCAGACACTACAGGAGCTGGCGCAACAAATATCTGGCCGGCAAAGTCAGGCGGCTGAGTTGGATCGGCAGATCAAGGCGAAGCAGCGCAAGGTGAACGACCTCGATCGACGGGGGGCTCGGGTCGAGTGGACAACATGCAGTGATAGTGAGCAGGTCTCGCACCTCTGTTTTCGTACAGACGATCAAGCGGGAGATTTCACGAGCGGCGATGGGGGGAAGACGTTCCGTGTTCCCTGGGGGTACTAGTGGGGCGTTCGTAGTGATTTCGCTAACCGATGGGCGTGCCGGTGCTTCCGCGCCCGCCCGTGGACGGCTGCGCTATCCACACCACAAGGGTGTGGACAGTCCCGGCCCGGCTGGCCGGGATGCCGCACCCGCCCACCGGCTCCCCGCGATCGAGCCCTCCGGGCCTGACGCGCCGCTGCGCGGCTTGCCTCGATGAGATAAAAACTCCTTAACCGAGCGCTACGTCCGATCTCATCGAAAATCAGCGCTCCAAGCCGCTGACGGCGCGAGGGTAGATCCCACCCATTGGGTGGTGCGCCGCAACCGCGCCACGAGCCGGATTTCAAGCCGCATACGGTTCCGCCTCCTCAATACAGACAATTTCGGCTTGCGCGGACCTCGATACAG
>NZ_JAAGNW010000114.1:5235-7799 GCF_010645215.1 Burkholderia multivorans
CATCGATGAGCCCTGTCGGCTCACGCGGGAGGTCGCCCTCCCTGCAAATGGTCAGGGCGGCCGGAGTGGTAAATATCAACGGCCTCAGCGGTATGGTTCTTAATCGTTAACATCGTTCTGTATCGCGACATGATACGAAACTAGCGGTGTATCACGGAGCGATACAGAACCAGCGTGTATCATCGCGTGATACGGTGCCCATTTTTTGGGCAAGTCGCGACTCGAAATTCGCCTGGACCGGCGGGTGTTAGGTACGCCTCGTTTTGTAGCTTAAACGTTACATAATGCTTCCCACGAGCCGTGTGCGATCGGGTGAGATGGTGTATCGTTCACAACCAAAATATTGAAGCGGGGAGGGGGTAGCTGTGGCTTTCGATTTGGAGCTTCCAGCAGATTGTCCGAAGGCGGACGTGGGCGAATTTGAAGGGACCGCATACCGGGTAGTTCGGACCAACCCGCCTACCCCTGAGGATCTGCTTACCTATCTTGAATTGAACCTCCTCCCGGCGGCCAATGCCTGCAAACGGGGCTCTATTTCGCTGTTTTCGACGCTCGAGCAAGCACAGCATCGCCTTGAGGTTTCCCCTCATCTCGGTGAGTTTGTTGCATCTGTCTCCCTGACGACTGCGCACGGAAGGGTAAGTACGCCGAGCAGTTCCGGCCACATTGACTGGTGGCCCTATGCGGGGATGCGTAATCCCGCAGACTTGAAGGTAGTCGGATAATGGACATTCAGCTGCAACCCGACGACCGAATTCCCGACGGATTCTTTGACTTTCCTTTGCCCATTGAGCGGGTACTGTACGAAGCCGAACAACCAATCATCTATCTGACCAAGACGAAGCAAGGACAGGAGATGTTGGCCTACCTTGCTGATGAGAAGGACGGTTGTCAGTTTATTGTCGTTGCACCTGCCGCACCAAGCTCAATTGCCCGCTTGGAAAGCGGAAGCATTGGCATTCGCGAAGCTCTCACTGATACTTGGATGTGGATGGTTCGAGCAAACTTTGCTCAAAGCGTTTCCGAGGCTTGGTGCATCACGGAGGCGGCCATTCCTGCTTTGCATCTCCCGAAGCCGGGCACACCTCTCCTTCCAGAGCATCGTATTGCCTTCAGTGCGCGAGCGATAGGTGATGGCATCGCTCTAGGCAGCGTCCCGTGTAGTGTGATCGCATTCGTCGCTAATGCGGCCAAGTCTTCGTTAAAGGCTGTTCTCGATCATGCCTTGGACGCAAATGGAGAAGGGCGCCCTACTGACGCACAACGAGCGCTGTACGACTTGCCCGTGCGGCAGTTGAGATTTGCTAGCTTTGAGGTCGGTCTCGCCGCGCCTCGGCAAGACCTTTTTCCGAATGACGAGGTTCTGCGAGCAGTGGGTGACCTTCAGGCCGGACTGGAATGGGCGGAAGACACTGAGAACGATGAGGTCTTAGAAGCCGGGGACGATACTAAGACGGAGGCGATCTTGCGTGCTACTTTGGCGCTGACACCACCAGGCCACGGTGCTATTACTTCCGTAGAAGTGGGCGGCTACTGGCTCAAAGGTCATCGTTACACCCTTACCCGGAAGTCGCGATCCAAGGTTGCAAGTCGATTGCGGCAACTCAAGGAAGAGGAGATTGTTGTGCTGTCCGGCCGAATTGGCGAGATTGACGACGACAAGTTGAGTTTCACTCTACGTGACGTAATGGGTGAGGATGGCGAGCGACGCGGCAGCTTCGCTGAGGAGTTGCTCGATGACATGCGGACACATTATTTCGAAGAGAACCGCATCCGGATTTCTGGTGTGATTCGGGCGGGGAAGCTCAGAGTTACAGCAGTTGTACGGGACAACGAGGAAACGCCGACGCAGCCATAGCGCTGGCGGAGACGGGCCGCTAGCAGGGTGGTTCCGGCAGCGGGCTTGTGGGCTACATGATGTGTGGACGAGTGGCGTCTCGGGTACATTGACAGTACATAGCTAGGTTTTTTCAGCTTCCGCTCGCTTACGCTAAGCTACTGAATATAAAGTAATTTCAGTTGGGCTGCGTTACGGTCACTTTCCCTTAAATATCAGTAACTTGTTGATTTAATTGAAAATTTGTAATCATCAGGTGGCGGGTTCGAGTCCTGCAGCCGGCACCAAATACAGCAAGGGGTTACGCGATGTTTGCGTAACCCCTTCGCGTTTTCGGAACACCCTCGCGTTTCCCAAAAGCGTGCGGCGGCGCTCGTTGACGAACTCGCGCACGAAAAGCACACCCGACTAGGCTGCCGCGTGAGGTCGAATGACCGCTAGGCCGGCGCACTCCATTGCGGCAATTCCAATAAGAACAGAGCGTGCGTCTTCCCGAATTCCCGAGCCTGACCTGCTTCGTTTCGTTGCCGCAATCGCCGTTGTTTTCTTCCACTACGCATTTCGCGGTTATGCGGCCGACAATCTGATCACCATGCACTATCTGCCGCTCTAGCCGATATCGCGGCCCGCCTTCTTCGGCGCGCATCTGTTCTTCATCACCAGCGGCTTCGTGATCCTGATGACCGCGGGTGACGGCAGCATCAGAAAATTCATCGCGATAAGAAAC
>NZ_JAAGNW010000114.1:7809-20137 GCF_010645215.1 Burkholderia multivorans
GACCTTGTCGATGAACTTCGTCGATCTCAAAAAGCCCCAGCAGAACAACGATGTACAAGAAGGTCTGTCGTCCGGCTCATGCCGGATTCGAAGCAGTGGCGGCCGGGGAATGAGCCGTCGCTGCGAGCATGACGTGCCGTGCGTTCGCTATCGCGCTCGTATTGCCCTGTGCCTGACACCCTCTGCCCGACGACCTGTTCGCCGGTTCCCCCGCTCCAAGCCTTCGGATTCCCGAGACGGCGCATGCCCGTCCGACCTCGGCCGTCGGCTTGCTTCCGGTCGTTCGATCGAAGGGCGTTGCCATGTTTGTCTGGAACGTCAGCGGGGCATCCGGTGGATTCGCGCCGGCATCGTTCGTTCCTGATAACAACGCCCATCGAATGGCAAAACCTGGAGAGCCGTACCATGCAAGCATCCCTTCACCGCCACCGTCTTCTCGCCGTTGCGTTGTTCGCGGCGACACTCTCTGCCTGTGGCGGGGGAGATGGCGGCGGGACGTCCAGCACGGGACCGACTGCTTCGCCCGCACCCTCGCCGGCGTCGCCCGCACCCGCAATCCCCGCGCCGTCGGCACAAGCCGCATGCCGGCCGAGCGGCCGCTTTACCTATTCCGGCTCCGCTTCCCAGGTGGCGGCGAACAACGGTCAACTGGCCGTGGTGGTCGTCCCCAGTCTGCCTGCGACGGCTTGGCGGAACAGAAACTTCACCGCACCGGCCGTGCCGGCATCGGGCCTCGTGCAGCAGGCGAGCGGCGGATTCACGACCTTGGCCGCATCGGCTGCAGCGACCGATTGTCTCGGCCTCGACCACGGGCTGGTCGCGGACATACAGAGCGTCGGCACCGATGTTGCGATCGGACGTTGGACGCAGGCCATGGACACCGACCGTAATACCTATAACAGTGAGCAGGGTGTCAGCTACGCGGTGGGTACGCCGTTGACGTTGTCCGCGACGAACGGATCGCTGGTCTGCACGGCCCTGATCGCGGGTGCGGCGGCAAACAACAACGGAGCGGCAGCAGGCGTGTTGGGAACGGCGTCGGCCACGCTCGATCTCGCGACGCGCACGCTGAACAACCTGAGCCTGTCGATCACCGTGAACAACACGTCCAGCACAGTGACGAAAGCGCAGACCCCGTTGAATGGGGTATCGAGCGAAGGGCTGCTCACCGTCCAGTCGGTTGTCGTGGGACATGACGCGAAGCGGCCGCTGGTGGCGCTCGGCTACGCGGCGGGGCTGGTCGGCGGTGTCGTGGTGATGTCGTGCCAGTGATGATGGGCGCGTGACGTAACGGCGCGACGTTGTCGCACCAGTCGTCACGCAAGAGGATCGTTGCCAGGCAGCGAAATCCCTGACATGGAGGCGATCGACAAAGCCGCCGGGTACTCTGATACCGGCGGCTTTTTTTGCAGCCGCATCCGGCGTACGTCTTTGTCCTGCGCCAAGTCGGTCATCTACACCTTCAGCCCGTATTTCACGCTCTCCGCACTTCTTCCACCGTATCCAGACCACCGCTTCGCCGACGTTGCATCCCGCAACGTACATTCCCGATCTCACCAAGGGCCGCCCCGGCCACCGAGGGAGGGCGATCTGATGATCGGGCGCCGATCGAGCGGCAATTTATAACTGGAATTGTTTGGGAAAATCTTCAATGCCGGCAGTTGAGACGATGAAGATTCAGTTAATTAGTTTTTGGAAAACGTTTGCGGATGAGTTTCATGTGAGGAGGAGTTGGCCATAGAAATGATCGGGAAAAAGGCCTGCCAACAAGGCCGTAATCAATTCAGAAGTGTAGCCGCGAAGCGCTTGCCCAGACTGGAAGTGAGACACGCAGCGCCATCAAACGAGACGAGGGCGCAGCACATCGATTACGCATTTCTTGACGAATTTCTGCAATAGAAGATCGGATTTCGCTTTGCAATTTTTATTGCTGGATTTTGCGAAATTTTACAAATAAATGATTCGTTTTTACATTCCTTGAAGATTGTAATCGGATCGTAGTCGATATAATCGTCGCGAAATTTGAGATTGTAAGGACGGGCAGGATTGCGTGATGTACGGCCTCTGCATGCCGTTCCTGAGGAAGTTCGTGGGGCGCCCATGACGATGGGGAAGGTTGTGTGTCATGCGGCAAAGCAGGTGATGGGAAGTCGGGTGTTATCAAGTAGTCCTGCGCACGATGCGCAAGATTCCTCCACGCAGTGGCGACGAATCGAACCGAGTGATCGTGCCCATTCGGCCTCGATTCGTCGCGTGGATTGATTTATCGATACAGAAGAGCGGCCCTCGACCCGGTGCGATATCCGGTCGAGGATTCTTCCGGCCGCGCAGGTGAAAGCAGAGACCAAGATGCCATGGAAACGCGAGAGAGTTCCGGGGAAAGGTGTGCCCGCATTCGGCTGTCGATAAGCGGTCGCGCAGATCGCGACGACCGTCGCTTTGCGATACCGCCGAAAGTAAGCCCGTAAAGCCGTAGAAATCGTGCAGACAGCGCGCCGCATGACGCGTCATCTGCGATCACAGAAATAACGCGGATCCGCCACGGCGCAGTGGCGTCCGTGCGCTTCTTCCTGCTTATCGACGTACAGCCGTCTGCGGATCCTCATCGCGAGGAAACGATTCGCATTACTGAATATAAATCAACGCTACTCAAGAAAATTAGGAGAGACCAATTGAAGAAGACACATATTTCGATGCTCGTCACGGCGATGTTCGCGGGCGTCGGCATCATGGGCGCAGGTACGGTGGCGGCACAATCGAGCGCGAACTTCGTCGACCGCGGCAATCCCGACAACGCCCTCAACGGGCAATGCATCGACGGCACGACGACCGGATGCATTTCCACCAAAAGCGGCTCGAACGTCGCCGTGAGCAGCGCGAGCTATAAAGCGGGCAACAACGCGCAAGCGGGCGCGGGCGGCCTCGCGATCGGCGATCAGGCCAATGCGAACAGCAAGGGCGGCTCCGCCGGCGGCGGCGCGATCGCGGTCGGCACCGGCGCGCAGGCGCTGTCCAACTCGGCGACGGCGATCGGCACGGTGGCGATGGCCCAGGGCAATACGTCGCTCGCGGTCGGCCGCCAGTCGGCGGCGGTCGGCGATTTCTCGCTGGCGGTCGGCAACGTCGCCGATGCGCGCGGCAAAAGCTCGATCGCGCTCGGCCATTCGGCGCTCTCGCAAGGCGACCGCTCTATCGCGATCGGCGGAGCCAACCCGACGACGAGCGACGGCGTCTCGAACGGCGCTTCCTACGATGCGGCCACGCAAACCCGCGCGGCAGGCACGCAATCCGTCGCGATCGGCGCAGGTGCGCAAACGGGCGGCGACAACCAGGTCGCGATCGGTTCCGGCGCGGTCGGCGCGGCGAACAACACGAGCCAGCCGGTGTTCGGCGGTACCGCCGCGCCGGTCGGCGGCGCGGTGTCGTTCGGTTCGACCGGCAAGGAGCGTCAGCTGAAGAACGTCGCGGCGGGTGTCGACGGCACGGATGCCGTCAATATCTCGCAGCTGAAGTCGGTCAACGACGGCCTGACGACGAGCATCAACAAGGTCGATTCGCGCGTGACCAGTCTGAGCACGACGGTCGGCGGCCAGATCGCGACGATCAACACGTCGCTGTCGACGGCAACCTCGAACATCACGAGCCTGCAGGTCGCGGACAAGCAGAACGTGAAGTACACCGACGGCAGCCACACCGCCGTCGCGCTCGACGGTCAGGGCGGGACGACGATCGGCAACGTCAAGGCCGGTGTCGCGGATACGGACGCGGTGAACGTGCGCCAGCTGAACAGCGGCCTGTCGACGGTGCAGGGCAACGTCAATACGCAGATCAACAACCTGGGCGCGTCGCTGAGCACGTCGGTGAACAATGCGACCAAGGACGCGGTTCAATACGACAACAGCCGACATGACAGCGTGACGCTCGGCGGCGCGGGCGCGACCTCGACGGTCGGCCTGCACAACGTGGCCGCGGGCGTCGCCGATACCGACGCCGTCAACGTCAAGCAGCTGAACGGCAGCCTCAGCAGCGCGGTCGCGCCGATCAACCAGACCATCTCGAACCTGCAAACCTCGATCAGCACGACCAACCAGACGGTCGGCAACCTGAGCACGAGCGTCACCCACATCAATACGTCGTTGAGCACGGCGGCATCGAACATCACGCAACTGCAGCAGCTGGACACGCGCAACGTGAAGTACGACGGCCCGGCGGGCTTCGACACGGTGACGCTGCAAGGCGCGAACGGGACGACGCTCAAGAATGTCGCCGACGGCAAGGATGCGCACGATGCAGTGAACGTGGGCCAGTTGAGCGGCGGCCTGTCGTCGCTCAGCACGAGCGTGACGAACGGCGTCAATGCGCAGATCCAGAACCTCAGCACGACGGTCAACAACCAGATCGGCGCGGCGACGAAGAACGCGGTGCAGTACGACGACGGCCATGCGAGCATCACCCTCGGCGGCGCAGGCGCGAGCGGCCCGGTGAGCCTGCACAACGTCGCGGATGGCGTCGCGAGCCGCGCCGCGATGCCGCCGAGCAGCGGCATGCTTCTCGGCGTCACCGAGAAGTTGAGCTTGCACTGCTCGACGACCGGCCCCACCACGCCGCGACTCTTGATGATCTCGATCTCGGCGTCGGTCGCGGGCGTCGGCGGGCCGCTGTTGATCACCGCGCCGGTCTGGGTCTGCGTGAGCGCCTGCGACGTGTTGTCGCCCGCCTCGACCCGCACGTGCGCGTCCGCCGAATAGACCGGCTTCGCGATATAGCAGTACAGCGCCGCAAGCGCGATCACGGTCGCCGCGATCGCGAGCAGCAGCCAGATGTCGTCGAAGATCACCTGGATCAGCCGGCCGAGCACGACGTCCTCTTCCTCCGTCGTCGTCGCCAGGTCCGCGTACGGATGTTTCGCCTGCGTATTCACCATGCATTCCGCCTCGGTTGGGGCGGGTCGGGCCGACCGGCCCGGCCCGCTCAGCGCGTGATCTGCTTCATGTAGTAGATCGACTGGATCGTCGGGAACACCTGCTGCAGGATCCGGTTGAACTGCACCGATGCGGCGGTGCCGACATACACCACGTCGAGCGGCTGCAGCTGGAAGCGGCTCGACAGCATCAGCGCGTCGGGCTGCGTCAGGTCGAGCCGGAAGACGTCGGGCGTGCCGCGCTGCGTCGGCAGGTCGCGCAATACGTAGATCTGGCGCGGATTCGCATCGGTATCGAGCAGGCCGCCGCCGGCCGTCAAGGCATCCGCGATCGTCAGCCGGCCCTTGAGCATCGGCACGGTCGCCGGCGTCTTCACCTCGCCCATCACGAATACGCGGCTATCGCTGCGATCCGGCACGTTGACGATGTCGCCCGCCTGCAGCATCACGTTCTGGTCGATCTCGCCGCGATCGAGCACGCCGTTCGCGTCGAGCTGGTAGAAGCGGCCTTCGCGCGTGAGCCGTACGCGCTGCAGGTCGGCCTCGGTGGTCGAGCCGCCCGAGCGCGTGATCGCCTCGACGAGCCGCAGCGGTACGTCGGTGATCGCGAGCGGCCCCGGCGTGCGCACCTCGCCCGTCACCTGCACCTTCTGGCTGCGGTAGGACAGCACGCGCACGTCGATCTGCGGCTGCTTTAGATAGTGCGCGAGCTTCGCCGCCAGTTCGTCGCGCAGCTCCTCGACCGTCTTGCCCACCGCGCGCAACCGGCCGACGAACGGAAAGAAGATCGTGCCGTCCGCGTTGACGGTCTGCCCGTAGGGGTCGGCCTGCCCCGGCAGCGCGTTCGTGTAGGGCTGCTGCAGCGCGCCCGCGACGGTCTGCGTGGTGTTGCCGCCGCTCGAGAACGACTGGCCCTGCGGCGTGGTCAGTTCCGGGTGGTCCCACACCGTGACGCCGAGGATGTCCTGCGGCGCGATCCGGTACACGTATTGCGAAGGGTCCGCGAAGCGGTCGGCGGGCACGGGCCGCGCGGTGCGCTGCGCATCCGCCTGCGCGACGATCAGCTGGGCGTCGATCAGGCGCACCGGATACTGCGCGGTCGGCGCCGCGCCGTCGTCGTGCAGGCGCGACGTGTCGAGATGGTTGCCGGGCGCGGTCGCGCATGCGGACAGCAGCGCCGCGACCGCAAGCGCCGCGAGACGGGAAACGGACAGACGAGTCAGCATATTCTGGGCAGCCATCCTTGAACCAGCCGTTCGATCTGCAGGTAGCGCGCACGGTAGTCGGCCTCGGGGCCGCCGTACGGATCGGCGATCTCGGCCCGCTCCCACTTGCCGAGCAGATGCACTTTGCCGCGCGCGCATGGGTCGAGCGCCTCGAGCGCCGCACACTGCGCGCGCTCGCTCGCGAGCACCAGGTCGGCGTCGCGCACGAGCGCGCGGCTCACGGGCCGCGAGCGATGCGCGGAACCGTCGACGCCGCGTTCCGCGAGCAGCCGCGCCATCATCGGATCGAGCGCGCCGCCGTCGTTCGCGCCGAGCCCCGCGGAATGGAACAGCCGCATGCATTCGCCGGCGCGCGCGGCGCATGCGCGGAACAGCAGCTCCGCGACCGGGCTGCGGCATACGTTCGCGTGGCAGACGATCAGCACGTTGCGAAACATCGGTCCGGGCGCGGCCGTCATGCGAGCGCCGGCGCGACGGACGGCGCGACGCGTGCGTCGGGCCGCCCGATCGCGGGCCGCCCGATCGCGGGCCGCCCGACCGGGTGATATTCGATGCCCAGCTCGCGCATCGCGAGCGGCTCGTACAGGTTGCGGCCATCGAAGATCACCGGCTGCTTCCAGTGCGCGTCGAGCGCGGCGAAATCCGGGCTCTTGAACGCCGCCCACTCGGTGACGATCACGAGCGCATCCGCCTCGCGCACGGCGCTCAACGCATCGTCGACGAACGCGAGGCGCGCAAGCCGCTCCGGATGATCGTGCAGATCGAGCGCGAACACGCGCGCCGCCTCGGCACGCGCGACCGGATCGTAGGCGACGATGCACGCTCCGCGCGCAAGCAGCGCCGCGATCAGCGCACGGCTCGGCGCCTCGCGCATGTCGTCGGTCTCGGGCTTGAACGCGAGGCCCCACACGCCGAAGCGGCGGCCGCTCAGGTCCGCGCCGAAGCGCCCGACGATCTTGCGCGCGAGCACCTGCTTCTGCGCCGCGTTGACCCCGGCCACCGCCTCCAGGATCCGCAGCGGCTCGCCCGCGTCAGCGGCCGCGCGCGCGAGCGCATCGACGTCCTTCGGAAAACACGAGCCGCCATAGCCGCAGCCCGCGTACAGGAAATGGTAGCCGATACGCGGGTCCGCGCCGATGCCGCGCCGCACCGCCTCGATGTCCGCGCCGCAGCGGTCCGCGAAGTTCGCGAGTTCGTTCATGAAGGAGATGCGCGTCGCCAGCATTGCGTTCGCTGCGTACTTGGTGAACTCGGCGGAGCGCACGTCCATGTACAGCGTGCGCTCGTGATTGCGGTTGAAGGGCGCGTACAGCGTCTTCATCAGCGCGCGCGCGCGTTCGCCGGGCGCGTCGTCGTCGCAGCCGATCACGATCCGGTCGGGCCGCGTGAAGTCGTCGATCGCGGCGCCCTCCTTCAGGAACTCGGGATTCGAGACGACCGAGAACATCGTTTCGACGCCGCGCGCGCGCAGCTCGGCCGCGATCGCGTCGCGCACGCGCAGCGCGGTGCCGACCGGCACCGTCGATTTGTCGACGATCACTTTGAAGCCGCGCATGTGCCGGCCGATCGCGCGCGCCGCCGCGAGCACGTGGCGCAGGTCGGCGGAGCCGTCCTCGTCGGGCGGCGTGCCGACCGCGATGAACTGCACTTCGCCGTGCGCGACCGCCGCCTTGACGTCGGTCGAGAAACGCAGCCGGCCGGCCGCGCGATTGCGGGCGATCACCTCGCGCAGGCCCGGCTCGTGGATCGGCACGCCGCCGTCGTTCAGCACGCGGATCTTCGCGTCGTCGACGTCGAGGCACAGCACGTCGTGCCCGATGTCCGCAAGGCACGCGCCCGTGACGAGCCCCACGTAGCCGCTGCCGATGATAGTCAGGTTCATGTGTCGGACCTCCTGCCCGGTGATTCGGATGCCGCGCCGCGGCGCTCAGTACGCGTTGCTGCCGGTGAAGCCCTTCCACAGCGTCAGCGCGACGATCTTGATGTCGAGCCAGAACGACCAGTGCTGCATGTAGTACAGGTCGAGCTTCACGCGCCCCATCATCTTCTCGCTGCGGTCGGTCTCGCCGCGAAAGCCGTTGATCTGCGCCCAGCCGGTGATGCCGGGCTTGATCCGGTAGCGGAACATGTAGCCCTTCACGAGATCCTTGTAGATGTCGTCGTGCTCCAGCGCGTGCGGGCGCGGGCCGACCACCGACATCTCGCCCCTCAGCACGTTGATGAACTGCGGCAGCTCGTCGAGGCTCGTGCGGCGCAGGAAGCGCCCGAAGGTCGTGATGCGCGCATCGTGGCGGGTGGCCTGGGTCACGCGCCCGGGCGTCTCGCGATGCACGCGCATCGAGCGGAACTTGTAGATCTCGAACTCGTTGCCGTCGATGCCCTTGCGCCGCTGCCGGAACAGCACGGGGCCGGGCGAGGTCAGCTTGACGAGCAGCGCGATCAGCAGCATCGCGGGCGCGAGCGCCGCGAGCGCCGCCAGCGCGAACAGGCGGTCGAACACGAACTTCGGCAGGATCCGCACGTCGGTGATCGGCGAGGCGGCGAGATTGATGGCCGGCACGCCGAGCAGATCGACGACCTCCTGGTTGAAAAGCGACAGGCTGCGCACGTCCGGAATGAAGCGGATATTGACGAAGTCGTGCCGGAACTCGGTGACGATCCGGTGGATCTGCGGCTCCTCGGACATCGGCAGCGCGAGCCACAGCTCGCGGATCTCGCGGCCGCGCACGAGCCGCACGAGTTCCGCGAAGCTGCGCTCGACCGGCACGCCGTCGAGCCGCGCGTGCGGGGCGTCGCCGCGCTCGTCGTACACGCAGGCCGGGCTGAAGCCCGCTTCGGGCCGCGCGCGCATCTGGCCGATCAGGCGCTTCGTCGCGGGCGTGCCGCCCGCGATCGCCACCCGCTTGTGGTTGAAACCTTCGCGGCGCAGGCGGCGCAGCACCGCGTGCACCACGCTCTTCGACGCGACCAGCAAAACGATCGTCACGAGCGCCCAGTAGCCGAGCCAGAGCCGCGACAGGTCGCCCGCGTGATGGAAACCGAAGCTCATCAGGATGCCCGCCACCTCGACGCACAGCCAGGCCAGCGCGACGCGCCACAGCAGCCCCGACACCGGCTTGCCGCGCCACGACTGATAGATGCCGAAGGCGGGGAACAGCACCACGATCAGCACGCAGTCGAACAGCACCAGGGTGCGCTGCAGTTCGTCGAGCCACGCCAGGCGACCGTCGCGCAGCATGACGGCCAGCCAGGCGCCGGCCACTGCCATCGCGATATCGATCAACCTCGCCAGCACGCTCAACATGATCGTTTCCTCGCCGAATCGTGAGCGGGGCGCACCGGCGCCGCACTCGATCTTGAATGACGTTATTGAGCCGGCAATAAAATTCCTGCTGCAAGCGCACAAGTATTTCTAAAATTAATCGGCAAATTTTCCCATCGCGGCGCCGGCGAAGAGCGGCATGATTTTCCTCTTCGCCCCATCACATAGGATTTCGAAACAATCCGCCAGAGCGCTCGACCGCTTGCCTGTCAAGGCCGACGGGGTATCCCGTGCGAATAATTTTTCATTTATTTATTCAGATGCCGATGCGCCGCACGTCAACCTTCGTCTGCATTGTTTCGGATACGACACTGCGTGAGCCTCCTGCATTAATTGTCGAATAACGTCGTGCTACAACGATGCGCACCGCCCAGTCATCGAGGAGTGCGATCATGAATGCCCCGACCTTCGTTGCAAGCGCCGCATCCGACGCCCACGCCGCGCCAGCCGCACCACAGCCGACGCTCCAGCTCGTCGTGCTCGCGGGCGGCGCGGGCACGCGGCTCTGGCCGATGTCGCGCGAGCATCACCCGAAGCAGCTGATCGGGCTGCTCGGCGACGATTCGCTGCTGCAGGCGACCACTCGCCGCCTCGACGGCTTCGCGCCCGCCTACCCGGTCGCCGATGAACTGCTCGTCGTCTGCGGCGAGGCGCATCGCTTCACCACGGCCGAGCAGTTGCGCGTCGCCGGCGCGCGCGCGACGATCCTGCTCGAACCCGTCGGGCGCGACACCGCGCCCGCGCTGACCCTCGCCGCGCTGCGCGCGACCGCGGCGGGCGAGGATCCCGTGCTCGCCGTGATGCCTGCCGATCATGCGATCGCGGACCCGGCGCGGTTCCAGGCGGCGCTCGCGGCCGGCGTCGAACACGCGGCGCGCGGCCGTATCGTGACCTTGGGCATCGTGCCGACCCGCGCGGAAACCGGCTATGGCTACCTGCGCATCGGTGAGGCGGTCGACCTCGAAGTGCGACGTCTCGAACGCTTCGTCGAAAAACCGCACGTCGAGCTGGCGCGCCAGTACATCGCATCGGGCGAATACTGGTGGAACAGCGGGATTTTCATCATGCGCGCATCGGTGTGGCTGAAGACTCTGCGGCATTACCAGCCGGCGATCCACGATGCCTGCGCCCGCGCGCTCGCGCTCGGGCGCGACGACGGCCCGTTCTTCCGGGTCGACCCCGACAGCTTCGCGGCCGCGCCGGCCAACTCGATCGACTACGCGGTGATGGAACCGCTGTCGACGCCGCCTGCGCCGTGCGAGGCGGTCGCGGTGCCGCTCGACGCGGGCTGGTCCGACGTCGGCTCGTGGGACGCGCTGTGGCAGATCTCGCCCAAGGACGAGGCAGGCAACGTCGCGCGCGGGCGCGTCCTGTTCGAGGGCGCGAGCGCGACCTACGCGCATGCGAACGGCCGGCTGATCGCCTGCGTGGGCACGCGCGACCTCGTGATCGTCGAGACGCCGGATGCGATCCTGGTCGCGGACCGCGCGCGCGTGCAGGACGTCAAGCAGATCGTCGGCCGCCTCAAGGCGACGCGCGACCCGACGGCGGCGGAGCATCGCAAGGTGCATCGTCCGTGGGGGCACTACGATTCGATCGACGCGGGGGAACGCTTCCAGGTCAAGCGCATCGTCGTGCAGCCGGGCGCGCGGCTATCGTTGCAGATGCACCATCACCGCGCGGAGCACTGGATCGTCGTGCGCGGCACGGCGCGCATCACGCGCGGCGACGACACCTTCCTGCTGTCGGAAAACGAGTCGACCTATATTCCGCTCGGCGTCACGCACCGGCTGGAGAACCCCGGCAAGCTGCCGCTGGAGCTGATCGAGGTGCAGTCGGGTGCGTATCTCGGCGAGGACGACATCGTGCGTTTCGAGGATCACTACGGGCGACCCTGACGCCGCCCCGTTCTTCCGCGCGGCTCAGCCGACGCGGTATGCGTAGTGCTCGACGGCCGGCGTCGCACCGTCGCCGCCGTCCGCGCGCGCAGCGCGGTGTTCGGCCGCGAAGCGCGGCCCATCCGCTTCCGCCGACGCGCCCGCCGCCAGCACGGCCAGCGTCGGCACGCCGGCCGCGGCACCGGCTGCCGGCCTCAGCATGGCGGTCGCGTCGGCCGCGCCGTGCTGCTCGATCCACTGCCGCGCCCAATCGAGCGCGTACTGCTCGGCCGACTCCGCATCGGTGAAGCGCGGGCCGATCAGGCCCGAGCGCTCGACGCGCCGCTCGTCCTGCATGATCTCGGCCCACGCGCGATACATGAGGTTCTGCACCGGCTGCGCGATGCCGTGGATCGTGTAGCCGCGATAGGTCTCGGTCTGCGGCGCGATGGTCGCGAAACTGACCGAGCCGGCGTGCACGCGCGCGCGCTCGTCGTGCGCGGGCGCGCCCGGCACCTCGAACACGCGCCCGGCGCCGGCCTCGCGCGACGCCAGCGCGCCGAAACCGCCGTCATACCAGCCGTCGTCGCGCCCGGCCGGCAGCCGCCACGACTCGGGGTTCTGCCAGAACACGCCGCGCAGGCGGTCGCATTCGGGCGCGGGTTCGATCGGATGCACGACGGCGACGGGCTCGGGCGGCGGCGGCACATAGGCGAACGCACGGCCGCTCTGTTCGGATAGCCAATGAATCATCTCGCCGAGCGTACCGCTCGCGAGCCACTCCTCGAAGCGCCTTCGGCACGTGGGCCCCGACGGATAGCGCCCCGGCAGCTTCGACCACGGCTCGCCCGTGGTCAGGATCCACAGCACCGCATTCGCGACCACCCGGCATTCGGCGCGAGGTCGGCCGCGCCGGTTCAGCCGGATCGGCTCCTCGGGGATCAGTGCCGACAGGCGATCCCATTCTTCATCGCTTAGCTCA
>NZ_JAAGNW010000114.1:20147-21132 GCF_010645215.1 Burkholderia multivorans
CACATTGTCGATGTTCGTCCGTGCATGCCGGCGCGCGCACCTCCGTGCCGCCGTTCCCGGCCATCACGCAGCCCACCCTGTCTCCCGGGTAAGAGGCATTTTCTGTGCATGAAGCATACCACCGTCAGGGTTTATCTCAATATGACAATCCCTTTATGTTACGGACTGAAACAAGATAGTTGTCCACGGTAATCAACAGATGAGTAAATAGCGTATTGACGGCGCGCGCCGTCGGCCTGAGAGGACCTATCTACGGGCATGACGAGCACACGAAATGGGAATGGCACACCGGTTCCGGTGCGCGTTTCCGGTATGGCGGAATCATTTTCCGATTACGATAATGAATCGGTAAATTCAGGGAAAATTCGTTGCGTTTTATTTTAAAAATAACGAATTCGATGCATCGACGCCATTCATTCCATCATTGCAAATGCATGCATAAAGGCGGGCACGCCGCGCCGCACGAGCGTGCACTTCGACGGATTCCTAACGAAGGTCCGCGGCGAGCGCGGCCGCGACGGCGGCGGGCACCGGCGTCGCCGGCACCGGATAGTGCGGATGGTCGCAGCCGAAGGCCAGCGTCGCGCCGGCCCTTGCGCGGGCGCGCATCGCGCCGTCGAGTTCGAACCGCACGAAGTGCACGGCCGAGGTCTTCTGGCCGTCCTCGCGCGGCAGATCTTCGTCGGCGAGCGCATAGACGGGCGGCCCCCGGTCCACGGTCAGGAACACCCGATCCTCGACGCCGATCAGGCGCGCGAGCGCGGCGCGGCGCTCCTCCGCATGCTCGTATTCGATCTGCAAGGTCGCCTTCAGGTTGGCGCCGTCCGGCACGAGCGGCAGGTACGCCTCGAGTTCGCCCGAGATGCCGGCCTCGTCGAAGATCTTTTCGATGTGCAGCATCTCCTGGATCTGGTAGCGGATCGTGGCCTCGTCCTCGAACAACAGGCGCAGATGCGCGCCCAGCGTCACTGCGCGGCGCTTCTTG
>NZ_JAAGNW010000115.1 GCF_010645215.1 Burkholderia multivorans
ATCGCCCTGTCGGCGGTGCTGGGCGGCGTCAAGGACATCCGCGAGGCGATGGAGCACGCGCAGGACACGCTGAACCGCACGGGCCGGCACACGATCCTGTTCGTCGACGAGATCCACCGCTTCAACAAGGGGCAGCAGGATGCGCTGCTGCCGTTCGTCGAGTCGGGGCTCGTGACCTTCATCGGCGCGACGACCGAGAACCCGAGCTTCGAGGTCAACTCGGCGCTGCTGTCGCGCGCGCAGGTCTACGTGCTGAAGTCGCTGAGCGACGACGAGCTGCGCCAGCTGCTCCAGCGCGCGCAGGCGACCGCGCTCGACGGCCTCGCGTTCGAGGAACTGGCCGTCGATACGCTGATCGGCGGCGCGGACGGCGATGCGCGCCGTTTCCTGAACCTGCTCGAACAGGCGCAGACGGCGGCGACCTCGGCGGGCCTGACGACGATCGACGCCGAGGGCGTCGGCAGCGCGATGACGCTGAACGCGCGGCGCTTCGACAAGGGCGGCGACAACTTCTACGACCAGATCTCGGCGCTGCACAAGTCGGTGCGCGGCTCGAGCCCGGACGGCGCGCTGTACTGGTTCTGCCGGATGCTCGACGGCGGCGCGGACCCGAAGTACCTCGCGCGGCGGATCGTGCGGATGGCCTGGGAGGACATCGGCCTCGCCGATCCGCGCGCGATGCAGGTCGCCAACGACGCGGCCGCGACCTTCGAGCGGCTCGGCTCGCCCGAGGGCGAACTGGCGCTGGGGCAGGCGGTGATCTACCTGGCCTGCGCGGCGAAGAGCAATGCGGGCTACAACGCGTTCAACCAGGCGATGGCGTTCGTCAAGCAGGACAAGTCGCGCGAGGTGCCCGTGCATCTGCGCAACGCGCCGACCCGGCTCATGAAGGAACTGGGCTACGGGCACGCGTACCGGTATGCGCACGACGAGCCGCACGCGTATGCGGCGGGCGAGACTTACCTGCCCGACGGCATGCGCGAGCCGCGCTGGTACCGGCCGGTGCCGCGCGGGCTCGAAACCAAGATCGCGGAGAAGCTGACGTGGCTGCGCGAGCTGGACAAGGCGGCGGGCAAGGACGACTGAGCCCTAGCGCTTGCGCCGCTCGAACTTCTTCCAGTAGCCGAACGGTTCCTCGTGGCAGTCGAGTTCGGCGATGCGGCCGTGCAGTTGCTGCTGCGCGTGGCCGACCGCGGTGTTGTAGACGAGCGGGGCGATTTCCTCGAGGAAGAAGCCGAGCAGCGCGCCGGCCTGCAGGTTGCCGATCGGTTCTTCCATGTTTTCGGTGAAGTAGCGTTGCAGCGAGACGATCGCGCGGTCGCGGACGTCCTTGTCGAGTTCGAGGGCCATGCGGTCTCCAGCGGCGGCGGGGTGAACGGAAACGGGCGCGGCGCGCGGCCGCGCGCCGTCATCTTGACACGCGCCGGCGCGTACGGGCCGAGCGGCCCCGCAACGGGCGACCGCCGTGACGGGGCCGCGGTGCGTTAGAATCCTCGTTTCATACAACGATTTTTCCAGTCCTCCCATGCTCGACATCCAGTTGCTGCGCAAAGACCTCGACGGCGTCGCGAAACGCCTCGCCGATCGCGGCTACACCCTCGACGTCGCTGTGTTTTCCGCGCTTGAAGCGGAACGCCGCGCGATCCAGACCCGTACCGAAGAGCTGCAGGCCCGCCGCAACAGCCTGTCGAAGCAGATCGGCGCGCTGAAGGGGCGAGGCGAGGATACGTCGGCGGTGATGGCGGAAGTGGGCGGCATCGGCGACGAGATGAAGGCCTCGGCGGTGCAGCTCGAAGACATCCAGGCGCGCCTGTCCGAGCTGATGCTCGGCATGCCGAACCTGCCGCACGACAGCGTGCCGGTGGGCAAGGACGAGGCGGGGAACGTCGAGGCCCGTCGCTGGGGCACGCCGCGGCAGTTCGATTTCGAGGTGAAGGATCACGTCGACGTCGGTACGCCGCTCGGCCTTGATTTCGAGACGGGCGCGAAGCTGTCGGGTGCGCGCTTCACGATGCTGCGCGGCCCGATCGCGCGCCTGCATCGCGCGCTCGCGCAGTTCATGATCGACACTCACACGCAGCAGCACGGCTACAGCGAAACCTACACGCCGTACATCGTGAATCCGGAAGTGCTGTACGGCACCGGCCAGCTGCCGAAGTTCGCGGACGACATGTTCCGCGTCGAGAAGGGCGGCGGCGAGAACACGGTCACGCAATACCTGATCTCGACCTCCGAGATCTCGCTGACGAACACGGTGCGCGACTCGATCGTCGAGGCGCAGGCGCTGCCGATCAAGCTGACGGCGCATTCGCCGTGCTTCCGCTCGGAGGCGGGCTCGTATGGCCGCGACACGCGCGGCATGATCCGCCAGCACCAGTTCGACAAGGTCGAGATGGTGCAGGTCGTTACGCCGGAGACGTCGTACGCGGCGCTCGACGAAATGGTCGGCCACGCGGAGGCGATCCTGCAGAAGCTGGAGCTGCCGTACCGCGTGATGACGCTGTGTACGGGCGACATGGGTTTCGCGGCGTCCAAGACCTTCGACCTCGAAGTCTGGCTGCCGGCGCAGAACACCTATCGCGAGATTTCGAGCTGCTCGAACACCGAGGCGTTCCAGGCGCGCCGGATGCAGGCGCGCTATCGCAACGCGCAGGGCAAGCCGGAGCTTGTGCATACGCTGAACGGCTCGGGGCTGGCGGTCGGCCGGACGCTCGTCGCGGTGCTGGAGAACTACCAGAACGCCGACGGCTCGGTGACGGTGCCCGTCGCGCTGCGTCCGTACATGGGTGGTCTGGAACGCATCGACGCGCCGCTCGAGGCGTCGTGAGCTTGTGCGCCGGCATGTTCCGGAAGCCCTGGTGAGAATTTTGCAAAAAGGGCTTGGAAGTTGGGCAGAGATCGTTCTATAATCTTTGCTTGCCCGGAAATGACCAGCCGGGGAATGCAGTAAAAAGGAGAGGTGGCAGAGTGGTCGAATGTACCTGACTCGAAATCAGGCGTACGGTTTCCCCGTACCGTGGGTTCGAATCCCACCCTCTCCGCCAGAATGCGAAACCCCTTGATCCGGAAGGATCAAGGGGTTTTTCGTTTGGGTCGTCGAATCGGCGCGCTGCGCGGAGTGTGCTGTTCGGGCGTAGGAGGGCGATGGTGCGGAGGCGATGCGTCCTGCCTCGTCTTGTCCAGTCGACGTTCGTTCATTCGCTTGCCCGATGCGCGTACGTCCGTCGCAAAGCGCCCCTGTCGAACTGCGACAGCGCGACCGTCTTCCATCTTCCATCGCGTGTGTTTTCCGATGACGCGCGCGGCCTATCCCCTGACAGCTTTGCGAGTGGAAGGTGCGCATGCGGCCTGCTACGGTTCAACAAAACAAAACCTGGGGGCCGCCCGACATGAGCGATACCAAGCCTGATCCGCACTACTATCCCAAATCGTTCCGTCGCGCCAAGCCGACCGTATCGTATCCGCAGCGTCCTGCCCGAGTGCGCAAGCCACGTCGGCCGTTGTGGAAGCACCCGTTGTATCTCGCGATCTGGGAGCGTCTGCCGAATGGCTTGCAGATTTGTCTTCTCGAATACGAGGCGCGACTTGAAATGCGGCAGGAACGGCGCGCTGAACGATGATGCCGTCGTTCGGAAGATGAACGATACGGATCGTTGTCTTCGTCGTGTCTTGCGCCGGCGGACGTCTGCAACTGAACGATGATATCGACGGTGTGCAGGACGGGCGATCGATCGCAGATGCGGTCGGCCCCGCGCCGGACGGCAGGCGGCGCGGGACGTTTGCACCCAGGCGCTTACGGCGCACTCACCGGGTGGATCGGCTCGCCGTTGTCCGTGACCTCCTGGAAGGAGAAGAACACGATCGCGGCGCCGGCCTGTACGTAATACGGCTGCGCCGTCGCCCCTTTCTGTAGATACAGCACGAAGCCGCGCGGATCCTTGCGGTCCCAGCTCTCCGTGACCCCGGTCTTGACCGGGTACGGATCCGGGTCGCCGTGATTGCCCCAGGTGCTGATGGATACCTGGACATCATCCGCCGACTTGTTCGTCACAGTAATTGCCATGGCGTTTCCTCTATCTGGATGGAGGTAAGGGAGGGGTGGCCTTTCCGGAAAATTACCGGGAAAGCGCCCGGAATCAATAGTAAGGATCGCCCGATAAATTTGAACTGCGATTTATGGTGGTTTTTGAATATTTATTGGAATTTGGTTTTTATGAAATGAGTGGTTTGTTTTTGTCGAACTGGATTGTTTGATATGAATGCCAGGGACGCTTGGTGTTCGATTGCCGATGTGAAAAGCAAAGCGTCGGCGGTGATGAGGATATTCGGGTTCCTGAATGTATCGACGGTGCAGCAACGGACAAATCGACGTGAAACCATCCATCACATGCTTTTCGTTGCGGGAATCCCGTGCATGGCCGTTCTTGCTCATTGGTCATGAGGTATCTGCCTGACATGAACGACAAGCGTTGCGTGAGTTGCTATGTGATCGAGGTGTCGCCGCACCCCTGCGCCATGATCGCCCAGCCGATTCCAACCTGGCAATCTTGATTCCCTCGATCAACCACGAAATGGCGCACTGAAATCGCCTTGAATCATTCCTTTCACACCCGCCGCCAATGAATCGGACTTGATTCCCTGAATCAAGATTGACGCTCGAAGTCGGCGGGGAATAACCTCGGGTCGACTTGTCCGGAGGGAAATGAGCATGTCTGAGAATCTGATCTTGTCGCGGCCCGGCGAAGTGAACGAAGCGGCCTATCTGAACGACATCTGGCGCGCGCTGAACGCGGATCCCGACGACCTCGGCGCGTTGCGTATCGTCGGCGAGGGCGTATTGCCTTCGCTGTTCAACGTGACCGATTTCGCGTCGGCGGCGATCGGCGCGGTCGGCCTCGCGATTGCGGAGCTCGTGCGGCAGGCGGGCGGCGCGCCGCCTGCCGTCGAAGTGAATCGCCGCCATGCGTCGCAATGGTTCGGCGTCTCGCTGCGGCCGCAAGGCTGGGCCTTGCCGCCGACCTGGGATGCGGTCGCGGGCGACTATCAAACCGCCGACGGCTGGATCCGGCTGCACACCAACGCGCCGCACCATCGCGCTGCCGCGCTGGCGGTACTCGGCGTCGCGCCGGAGCGCGAGGCGGTCGCGCGGGCCGTTGCGCAATGGCAGGGCGATGCGCTCGAACAGGCGGTGCTCGAGCAGCACGGCTGTGCGGCGGTGATGCGCACGCAGGAGGCGTGGGCGCGTCATCCGCAGGGCATCGCGGTGCGCGCCGAGCCGCTGCTGATCCACGATGCGGTCGAGGTCGACGGCCGTCGACCGGACTGGACGGCACCGGCTGCGCGGCCGTTACAGGGCGTGCGCGTGCTGGACCTGACGCGCGTGCTCGCGGGGCCGGTCGCGACGCGCGCGCTCGCCGGGTTCGGCGCGCAGGTGCTCCGCATCGATCCGCTGTTCTGGGACGAGCCGAACGTCGTGCCCGACGTCGTGCTCGGCAAACGCTGCGCGCGCGTCGATCTGAAAGCGGCCGACGGTCGCGCCCTGTTGCGCCGGCTGATCGGCGAGGCGGATGTGATGGTGCACGGCTACCGACCCACGGCGCTCGCGGGACTCGGCTTCGACGCCGACGAGCGCCGCCGGATCAACCCGTCGCTGATCGACGTGTCGCTCGCCGATACGGGCATGCGCGAAAAGGGCGCGGACCGTCCGGTGCCGCTGCCGGTGCAGGCGCTCGATCATGGCACCGGCTACCTGATGGCCGCGGCGGTGGTGCGCGCGCTGACACAACGTCTCGCGACGGGGCGTGGCAGCCGGGTGCGCGCGTCGCTCGCGAGAACCGCGGCGCTGCTGGCGTCCACGGGCCTGCAGTTGCAGGAGCGGCCCTTGCTCGCGCCCGGTGTGCCTGCCGATCTGGCCGCCGGTATCGAGGCGACGAGCTGGGGCGACGCGCGGCGCATCGTGTCGCCGCTCGCGGTATCGGGCGCGCCGATGCAATGGGCGTACCCGGCGCGCGAACTGGGTTGGTCGCCGGCCACGTGGTGAGATACGCCGCGTCGTTCGTGGTGAACGACGCCGAGGCGCGCCGGGCGGCGCGCCTCGCTGAGCGGGGCAGGCGCCCGTGAATGGCGCGACGCGTATCACCCGCGCGTCGCGCGTCCCGTATCGATCATGCTGCGAAGCAGCAAATCAATCACCGCGCGCATGGGGCAACCTGCACATGGCGTGCTGCCTGCCGGATCGAATCGATCCCCTGCGAACGGTCGTGCGCACCGCGCGCGCACGCTGCCGGCACGCATTCCGGCGCGTGCGGAATTCCGCTGACGAATCGCGCGCGCCGGCGCGCATGCGCTGCCTCGATTCCGCATTAGTCTGCGCGGGGTGTGTTGCACCCCAGCGTTTGAAAATAACGATTTGACTCATGCCCCGCTTTCGGTTGAAGCTAATGCCTTGCTGTCCGAAGGGGGCTGTGCCTGCATGAGTTCGACTTTGACCGTTCGTCGTATCGCCGCCGACCAGGGCGTCGTGTATCGCGAACTCCGCGCGTCGTCGCTGCGGGAGCCCTATGCATCGGGCGAAACGCCGGGTGCCGAATTGTCCGTCGACGCGGAGGTTGCCGCGTCGATCGCGGGCCAGCGCGCGACCTCCGATCAATCGACGATGTTCCTGCTGTACACCGAAGGGCATCCGGCGGGGATGATCGGCGCCTACTTCGACAACACGCCCGAGCAGCGCGCGTTCGTCAGCGAGCTGTGGGTCGCCCACGCGGTGCGGCATCTGCGCGGCGGGGTGCTGCTGGTCGACACCGCGCGCACGTGGCTGGCCGAGCGCGGCGCGACCGAGATCTACGCGTGGATCGCCGACCAGAACCGCAGCGCGATCCGTTTCTACGAGCACGTGGGGTTCGGTTACACCGGCGAGCGTGCGCCGATCACCCGCATGCCGGGCGCGATGAAGTCGCTGTTCGTGTGGCGGCTTTTCAAATGACGCGCTGCCGCCCTGGCGGCGTCCCTCGCGCCCGCCGCCGGGCGCCCCTTCCCGAAAAAAATGGCTGCCGGCGTGGACGCCTGTAAAATACGCAAAAATTTTTTGCAGAACGTCCATGTCGCTTAAAAAATCGCCATTCTTCGAGCTACGCAGCGGCTCGGTCGACACGTTGCTGTTCATCGTGAAAACCACCGATCTCGATGCGTTGCGCAGCGAGCTGGTCAAGCGCTTCGAAGCGACTCCGGAATTTTTCGCCGATGATGTCGTCGCGATCGACGTGCGGCGGCTCGCCGACCACGAGCGCGTGCCGCTCGCGGACCTGCGCCAGATGCTGAACGACGTGCGGATGCGCCCGATCGGCGTGGTCGCGCAGGCGGGCCAGCATGCCTGGGCGGCGCATGCGGGGCTGCCGCTGCTGGAAGCGCGCGACAAGCGCGCGCCGACGGCGAAGGCGGGCGGGGACGAGGCGGCGGACGCAAAGCCGGCGGAAGCGGCGGCATCGGCGGAGCCGGCGCGGCCGGAACCGGTCGTGGCTGCAGCGCCGTCGGGGACGACGCTCGTGATCGACAAGCCGCTGCGCTCGGGGCAGCAGATCTACGCGAAGGGCGACCTGGTGGTGCTCGCGCCGGTCAGCTACGGCGCGGAAGTGATCGCGGAAGGCAACATCCACGTCTACGCGCCGCTGCGCGGCCGCGCGCTGGCCGGCGTGCACGGCAATCACGACGCGCGCATCTTCTGCACGTGTCTGGAGCCGGAACTCATTTCGATCGCGGGTATCTATCGAACCACCGAGAACCCGCTGCCGGCCGATGTGCTCGGCAAATCGGTGCAGATCCGGCTCGAACAGGAAAAACTGATGATCGAACCGCTGCGCCTGACCTGAGCGCGGCGCGCGGCAGCGGATCGATCGGACCTCATTTGACGAAACAGGGTAGGGTAAATGGCAAAAATCATCGTGGTGACTTCGGGCAAGGGCGGCGTGGGCAAGACGACCACCAGCGCGAGCTTTGCTTCGGGGCTGGCGCTGCGCGGCAACAAGACGGCCGTGATCGACTTCGACGTCGGCCTGCGCAACCTCGACCTCATCATGGGGTGCGAACGCCGCGTGGTGTACGACCTCGTCAACGTGATCCAGGGCGAGGCGAACCTGAACCAGGCGCTCATCAAGGACAAGAAGTGCGAGAACCTGTTCATCCTGCCCGCGTCGCAGACCCGCGACAAGGACGCGCTCACGCGCGAGGGCGTCGAGAAGGTCATCAACGACCTGATCGCGATGGGCTTCGAGTACATCGTGTGCGACTCGCCGGCGGGCATCGAAGCGGGTGCGCTGCACGCGATGTATTTCGCCGACGAGGCGCTGGTCGTCACGAACCCGGAGGTGTCGTCGGTGCGCGATTCGGACCGCATCCTCGGCATCCTGTCGTCGAAGACGAAGCGCGCGACGGAAGGCGGCGAGCCGATCAAGGAACATCTCCTGATCACCCGCTACAGCCCGAAGCGCGTGAGCGAGGGCGAGATGCTGTCGCTGGAAGACATCAGCGAGATCCTGCGCATCAAGCTGATCGGCGTCGTGCCCGAATCGGAAGCCGTGCTGCACGCGTCGAACCAGGGCCTGCCCGCGGTGCATCTCGAAGGAACCGACGTCGCGGAAGCGTACAAGGACATCGTCTCGCGCTTCCTCGGCGAGGACAAGCCGCTGCGCTTCACCGACTACCAGAAGCCAGGCCTGCTTCAGCGCCTCTTCGGCAATAAGTAACGGAGGCGCGCGATGTCAATTCTGTCTTTTTTGCTCGGTGAGAAGAAGAAGTCCGCGTCGGTGGCCAAGGAGCGTCTGCAGCTGGTCGTCGCGCACGAACGCGTGGGCGGCCGCCCGCCCGCCGACTACCTGCCCGCGCTGCAGAAGGAGCTGGTCGCGGTCATTTCGAAATATGTGAAGATTTCGAACGATGACATCCGCGTGAGCCTCGAGCGTCAGGACGACCTCGAAGTGCTCGAGGTCAAGATCGAGATTCCGCAGGCCTGATACCGTTGTTTCCCCCCGCGCGGCGGCTGGTCCGCCGCGCGCGTCATTCAAGCGCTTCATTACGCGCTGTTGCACTTTCAGGATCGCCGTAACACGGCGCCTGTCGACCGTTACACGCCTTCGCGCATTGAACGGATACGCTCTCGTCGCGTATTCGAACAACTCACCGGAGGTCGTGATGACTATCTCTCTTCGCCAAGTCGCAGCACCCTTGATCATCGCCATCGCGGGGGCCTGGGTGGCCGCCGCGCCGCTTGCCTCGCAGGCGGCTGAAGTCCTGATCGTCGCGCCGAGCGCGCCGCCCCCCGTCCGCTACGAAGTCGTGCCCGAGGCGCGGGTCGGCTACGTGTGGGATCGCGGGCACTGGAACTGGGAACGCGGCCACTACGTGTGGGTCGCCGGGCACTGGCAGGCCGAGCGCGTCGGCATGCACTGGGTCGCGGGCCACTGGGCGCCGCGCGGGCCGAGCTGGGTCTACGTGAAGGGCCACTGGGCCTGAGGAGCACAGCGATGAAACGCACTCTATTCGCGCTCGCGCTGGTCGTCGTGACGCTCGCCGGCTGTGTCGTGGTGCCGGCGCGGCCGGCCTACTACCGGCCCGCGCCCGTGGTGATCTATTGAAGCCGTTTCAGCGCGCGGGCGCGTCGTCGTCCGCGCGCGCCTGCGCGTCCGGCATGGGTGCGTCGTCCGAGCGCAGCGTGTCGAGCGGATCGGCGGGGGCGGAGCCGGCGTCTTCCGGCGTGGTGATCGCGCTGGCCGGCGGCGTGACCGCCGCGGCGGTGGCCGGCGCGGCGGGCGTCGCGGGTTTCAGGTAACGCTCGGCGAGCGATTCGTACAACGGCGGCACGAACAGGCGCGACACGCGGCTTGCAATCAGCGCGGTCGCCATCAGCGAGATCACGAGCGCATGACCATTGATCATTTCCATCACGATCACGAACGAGGTGATCGGCGACTGCGTGACCGCCGCGAGATAGCCGACCATGGCGAGCGCGATCAGCACCGGCAGGTGCATGTCGCTGAACACGGCGTGCAGCAGGTTGCCGAAGCCCGCGCCGATCGACAGCGACGGCGCGAAGATCCCGCCCGGGATCCCCGGCAGGTAGGACGCGACGATCGACACCATCTTCAGGAACGGATAGAGCGCGGACAACTGCTCGCGTCCGTCGAGCAGCCCGCGTGCTTCCGCGTAGCCGCTGCCGAAGGTCGTGCCGCCCGAGATCAGGCCGACCACGGCGATCACGAGGCCGCAGCCGGCCGCGAACGTGATCGGATGCTCGCGGTAGAGCGCGAGCAGGCGCGGCGGCAGCCAACGGCTCGTATTGAGCAGCAGCCAGCCGAACAGGCCGCCCGCGATGCCCGTGACGAGCGCGGTGATCAGCACGGCGAGCGCGAGCAGCTTCGGAAAGTGCTGGCCGATGTCGATCGTGCCGAAGTAGGTGTAGTTGCCGTTCAGGCCGAGCGCGATCACGCCCGCGATGATGATCGCGGTGATCAGCACGCCGCTTGCGCGCGCGGAGAAGCTGCGCGTGAGTTCCTCGATCGCGAACACGATGCCGGCGAGCGGCGTGTTGAACGCGGCCGACAGCCCGGCTGCCGCGCCGGCAAGCACGAGTTGCCGTTCGATCTGCGCGTTCGAGCGCGGATAGAAGCGGCGCAGGTTGAACATCAGCGCGGCGCCGATCTGCACGGTCGGCCCTTCGCGGCCGATCGTGAAGCCGCCGAGGATGCCGAGGAACGACACCAGGATCTTGCCGAACAGGATGCGCAGCGTGAGCAGCCGCGCGCCGAACGCGCTCGGGCGCGCGTGCAGCGTCGCGATGACCTGCGGGATGCCGCTGCCCTCGGCGCCGCGGAAGAAGCGCCGCGTGAGCCAGACCGCGCTGGCGGCGATGGCCGGCGTGAGGATCAGGGGCAGCCAGACGTAGCGGTGCTGCAGCGTGCGGAAGGTGTCGTAGCCCCAATCGATGAGGCGGGCGTACATCACGGCCGCGAGCCCGACGGCGATCGCCCCGAGCCAGAACACGCCGTACTGGCGCCAGATGCGCTGCGTATGGCGCGTGAGGGAGGGGAAGCGTGACGGGCGTGGCATGGCGCGGCGGGTGAGGCAAAGACCCAATTATAGGGAGTCCATGCGATCCCGACGGCATGAAAGGTGTGCGACGGGAAAAAATTGCTATCTCGTCAAAATGTAATTCTTCCGTAATGTATGTCGTGGTTTGTGTATTTAGAATAGCAAACTAAAGGCGAGGAGATTCGACTACCAAATGAAACGCATTCTCATCGTGAAGGTCACGTCGCTCGGCGACGTCGTGCAAACGCTGCCGGTGGTCGCGGATCTCCACCGGGCGTTTCCAGGGGTGGAGGTGGATTGGGCAGTCGACGAGTCGTGCGCCGACGTGGTGCACTGGAGCGCCGGCGTGAGCCGCGTGCTGTGCGCGCCGCTGCGGCGCTTCAAGAAGGCTCGCAGCGTGGCCGACCTGAAGGCGATCGCGGCATCCATCGGCGAATTGCGCCGGTATCGGTACGATGCCGTGATTGATCTGCACGGCGTCTATAAAAGCGCGATTATTGCGTCGCTTGCACGGGCCCGGAAGCGGTATGGCTACCGGAACGCCGATCTCGGCGAACGCGGCGCGATGTTCGCGTACAGCGGCCGCTTCGGCCCGCGGCCCGCGTGCGACGCGTGGCACGGCATGCGCGTGAGCGCGGGCGAGGCGCTGGGCTATGAACCGCAGGGGCCGGCCGACTACGGTCTCGTGCCGCCAGCGCCCGACGATGCAGCGCAGGTCGAGCAGGATGCGGCGCGCCCGTATGCGCTGTTCTTTCACGCGACCTCGAACGACGACAAGCGCTGGCCGACGGGCGACTGGGCGGAACTGGCGCGCGAGCGGCTCGCGGGCGGCATGCGCGTACTGTTGCCGTGGGGATCCGCGAGCGAGCACGAGGAGGCGCAGCGGATCGCGCTGCGTGCGCCGGGAGCCGAGGTGATGCCGCGCCAGTCGGTGACGGAACTGGCGGCGCGTATTGCCGGCGCGGCGCTGGTGGTCGGCGTCGACACCGGGTTCGTGCACATGGCGCATGCGTTCAGGCGGCCGACGGTGATGATCTTCGTCGCCACTTCACGTCATCACTGCGGGATCGCCGGCGCTCCGCACTCGCTGTCGATCGGCGAGACCGGCGTGATGCCGAGCGTCGATGACGTGCTGGATGCGATCGCGCAGGTGCGGCCGGAGCCGAATCTGCTGCGCTACCGGGTGGCGGCGTTCTAGCGGGGCGGTTCAGGCGAGCAGCGCTTCGATCGCGAGCACGGCGGCAATTGCGGCGACGTTCGCGAGCAGCGCCTCGCCCACCACGCCGATCCAGGTCTTGGGCCTGAAGCGTACGGCGAGCAGCAGTGCGCAGCCCAGCGCGAGCGCGATGATCAGGACGACGTCGGAATTCTGGAGGTGAATGCGCATCGGGGGCTCCTGTCCTGTGCCGGGCCGCCGCGGCGGCCCCACGCATCGAGTATAGGCGGGCCGGCATGACCCGCATAGCGCGGGTCAGCCCCTATCACAGCCGGGTGTCGCGGGTCTCGCGCATCAGCAGGACGCCGATCAGGCTCACGAGCGCCGCGACCGACACATAGCCGCCGACCCAGGCCAGGCCGCCGCGCGCGGCGAGCAACTGCGCGATGTACGGCGCGATCGAGGCGCCGAGAATGCCGCCGAGGTTGTACGCGACGCCGGCCCCCGTATAGCGGACATGCGTGGGGAACAGCTCCGGCAGCAGCGCGCCCATCGGCGCGAACGTGACGCCCATCAGGAACAGCTCGATCGTCAGGAACAGCGCGACGAGCGGCATCGAGCCGCTGCCGGGCAGCGGCGCCATCGTGAAGCCGGACAGCAGCGCGGCGAGCGCGCCGACGATCAGCACCGGCCGGCGGCCGAAGCGATCGGCGGCCCAGGCCGACAGCGGCGTCGCGAGCGCCATGAACAGCACCGCGAAACACAGCAGGCCGAGGAAGCTCTGACGCGAGAAATGCAGCGTCGAGACGCCGTACGACAGCGAGAACACGGTCGAGATATAGAACAGCGTGTAGCAGACGACCATCGCGAGCGCGCCGAGCAGCGTTGGCTGCCAATGGCGGGTGACGAGCGTGGCGATCGGCATGCGCACGCGTTCCTGGCGTTCGAGCGCCGCCTGGAAGGCCGGCGTTTCGGCGATCTTGAGGCGCACGTACAGGCCCACGGCGACGAGCACCGCGCTGACGAGGAACGGAATGCGCCAGCCCCAGCTGCGGAACTGCTCGTCCGACAGCGAAAGCGCGAGCGCGAAGAACAGGCCGTTCGAGGCCAGGAAGCCGATCGACGGCCCGAGTTGCGGGAACATCCCGAACCAGCCGCGCTTGCCGGCGGGCGCGTGCTCGGTCGCGAGGAGCGCTGCGCCGCCCCATTCGCCGCCGAGCCCGATCCCCTGGCCGAAGCGCAGCACGCACAGCAGCACCGGCGCGAGCGTGCCGATCGCATCGTAGCCGGGCACGAGGCCGATCGCCGTGGTCGAGACCCCCATCACCAGCAGCGAGGCGACGAGCGTCGACTTGCGGCCGATCCGGTCGCCGAAGTGGCCGAACAGGAACGACCCGATCGGTCGCGCGATGAAGGCGATCCCGAACGTGACGAATGCGGACAACGCCTGCGCGGTCGCGGAACCGTGCGGGAAGAACACCGGACCGATCACGAGGGCGGCGGCGGTCGCATACACGTAGAAATCGTAGAACTCGATCGCGGTGCCGATGAAGCTCGCGAAGACGATCCGCCGGTGGCTGACGGTGGGAGTCGCGCCGGAGGCGGCGACGGAGGAAGGCGAAGCGGACATGCGTGTCTCCGGTGGTAGCGCGTCGCGGGGCCGTTGCGATCCGCCCGTCGGGCGGCGGCCGGGCCGCGTCATTGTGTTGGGTCGTGCAAGGCGCCGGTCGGGCGGCCGACGCTTCGCGGGCGGCGGCGATGCTGCGGAAACCGGGTGCGCGAGGTGCGGCGTACCCGATGGCGGCCGCGCGCGTGACGCGGCCGCGTGGTGTCGATGCGTTGTGGGGCGTGCCGGATAGGTGCGCCGTCCAAGCGAGGCCGAAGGCCGGAAGCAGGTGGCGGAAATTATAACGATGCCCGTCGCGGCGCAGCAATGGCGCCGCGTCAATCGAGCGTCTGCGCCTGGGCGACGGCGGTGGTGCGCAACTGGAACTGGCCGTTGTCGTTGAACAGCCAGCATTCCATCATCTCCAGCTCGCCGCGCCCGTCCAGCAGGCGGGCCGGCGGCGGCGGCAGCGGCGCGGCGGTCTGCAGGATCGCGAGCGCGATGCTTTCCGCCTCGTCGTCGCCGTTGCTGCGATAGACCGACGCGTGGATCACGTGACCGGCGCGGTCGACGGTGAACGACACCACCACCAGCGAGCGCAGCGGCGCCTGCGGCGTGCCGTGCAGGATGCGCGACGGATTGCGCTCGGCGATGCGATGCGCGACTGCGAGCCGGTACTGGGCGACGTTGCCGTCGGGCACCGGAGTGGGCGTCAGGATCAGCATGTCGGGCGGAGGAGGCGTGATCGTGCAGGCAACGAGCAGCGCGGCGATCGACAGCGGGAGCGCCCGGCGGAGCAGGGCGAAAAAGCGGGCAGGGGCACTCATGATCGACGCTCGTCGATGAACCGGCAGATTGCCGTTTTCATCATAGGCAGCCGCGCGTGCGCGCGCATCGGGACAAACGATCTGTTGCACCCGGCGCGGCGCGCGAGCGGCGACGACGCGAGGTCAGCGGCGCAACGCGAGCTTGTAGCCTTCGTGGCTCGCGACGAAGCCGAGCCGCTCGTAGAAACGGTGCGCGTCGTGCCGCTGCTTGTCGGTGGTCAGCTGGACGAGGTCGCAGCCGCGCGCGCGACAGGCGGCGACGGCCCATTCGAGCAGCCGTTCGCCGAGGCCGGCGCCGCGCTGCGACGACGCGATCCGGACCGCCTCGATCTGTCCGCGCCAGGCGCCGAGGCGCGCGATGCCGGGGATGAACGACAACTGCAAGGTGCCGATCACGAGGTTGTCGGCGACCGCGACGACGAGCTGCTGGTTCGCATCGGCCTCGATCTCGCCGAACGCGGCGAGGTAGCGCGCATCGAGCGGCAGACGGGTGGATTCGCGCTGGCTGCCGAGCGCATCGTCGGCGAGGAGGGCGACGATCGCGGGCAGGTCGTCGCGCGTGGCGCGGCGGAAGATGAGATCGGACATGATGGGGCGGAGCGGGAGCACGGAGTCGGGAGCAGGCGCATCCATTGTGCGGGCGGGATGCGGATTCCGCAATCGCGTGGGGAGGTCGCCTGTGACGAAGGGTTTCCGGCGGGGGGGCGTCCGGTTCGGCGGCGGGCCGACACGGCGCGAGCGCGCTGCAATTGGCGGTCGATGCCTACCAAGCTACCCACTATTGAGGAACACATGAACGAACGCGAACAACTCAAATCGGCAATCGAGACTCACATAGCCGCCGCTGAAGCTGGGAATCAGTCGCAGGTGAGGCTTGATCGCGTCGGCGAATATCTGCGCATGGTCGAAGATGAAACTGCCGACCTTCAGGCGCGGAATCAGGCCGAGATAGCGGCACGCCGGCGCCGCCTCATTAATACCAGAGTGCGGCCGCTGCCCACGGAGAAGTTGACCAGGTTGCAAGCTAAGAAGGGGAAGCTCACAAGTTCGCAGAACGCCTACAAGCACAGTTTTCGATCGGGATAGATGGTCAGCGAGTTGCGCGGTGTCCGCAAATTGCTGCTTGAGTGGAGGGAAATGCTGGTTGGGCTGAAATGATCGAGCGGAGACATCGGCTGCCGGGCTGACGTGTGTAGCATACGATTTGGCTTCATCAGTTAAATGCACCCGTCATAGATCCACCAACTTTCGAGGAAATCGGCTTTTCGTTCGCACGAGAATCGCGGAGTTGCGGTAAATTTACTTTATCCAGTAAAAACAAGCGTTCAAATAAGGAAGGGGATCAAAGTGAGAACGATCACGGCAATACTTAGTTGCCTCTGCGTTGCAGCCTTGACCTTGTCTGGATGTGGGAAAAGCTCGGTGAGTCAGCAGTCGGCAGCAGGAGAGGCATCGGCACCGGCTTCCTCTATGCCGACGCCTGAACTTGTTGCGCCACCGCCGAGCCACAACTATGCGATGGTCGACAACGGTACCTATGGTTATGAGCCCGGGCTAAGTGAAGACGATGTCCGTAACGGAAGGGCGACGAAGCCGCTGCTTATGATGCGCTACGTTGGAAACAAGAATGGGACGTTCGTAATCCTTATACTCGGTACTGATGCGAATAATCCGAGCGTCGTTAGCCGCGTTAGCTGTCAAGCGCCTTGCGAGTTTGCGAAGTCGGAAACCCTGTCGGGAGATCTTGTATTGAGAACCGAGACGATCCGGATCACGCAGGATTCTCTCGTAGGAGCAATGTTGCAGGACGCGATATCCGGGCAACTTTTCCCATATGGGCAGAGCGGCACAGGACGGCAAATCACGATGTCGTCGCAACAACATGTTGACCCTCAAGTGGTAGCCGTGCCGCTCGCTACGTCTGGGAGCACGGCCAGCGGTACTGCGGACATGTGGCTGGGCCCGTTGGACATGAATCTCCGGTCCTGTCCAGGCACAACTTGTTCGGCATTGGTCGTCATTCCCAAGAATGCAAAAGTCAGTGTCGACATGGCTTCGATTCGCAACGTTACGGAGGCATCGGGAGCGCAAACACCATGGGCCCACGTTATCTATTCAGGACCATATTGCGAATTGACGACAATGGATCAAAAGTTGGGATGCATTACGCTGCACGAACCTGGCGAGCCCATCACAGGCTGGATCAATTACCAACGTCTCTCCCCGACGTCGAATGGGCGGTAGAGTGATACGTCGTGCAACAATGCACGACGTATCACCGCATCACGACACTTCTCGCAAGACGGATCGTTATCAAACGCCAGCTAACGGGACATTGCGGCTGCAGTCGCCTTGAGACTTTCGATCGATATGGAGTGTCCTAGCTGTCGATGTCCGCATGCCGTTTCTGCGAAGATCTCTTTGCCTCGTGCGAACTCGCTCGTAAGATAAGACTCGGTATAAAGCGTAACCGCCTCTCGAGATTCGAGCCTGTATGGTAACGATTCATTGTTGGACGTATGTGCTCTAGCAAAAACCATTCGATTTTCTGAGTATGTCGTCATGCCTACTTCATCAATCGTCACTGGGAAGGTGCTGAGGTTTAAAACTTCCACTGACAACTGCACGTATTCGGGAACACTTTCCGAGTCAATGCTCACCGATGAATGAGTCAGTACGTGAGTTGGGCCACGACTAACGACGAGTGAGGGCGTAACACGAAGCTTTACGCGATCCGTACTCATCTGGCGCCAAAGATTGAACAGCCCTAGAACTGCGCCAGCTATTGCTGTACCGCCTGTTATCCAATCCTTAATTTCCAACATTTCTTTGTTTCCTCTAGTGATCAATGCCGTTTAGCTGCACGACCCGACTCAGGTCAATGTGTGGCCGAGGTCTACGCTAGATTAGCGAACGCTGTCGCTTGGTGAATGGACCAACCTTTGCAGAAGATCTGGGACTGGCAATTTTGACGCTTTGCGCCGATGCCAGCGACGAACAATGAAACTTACTGATTTTCAACTGATGAATTCGGCGTATGGGCCTCTCAGTCGGTATCGGGATCTTCAGTGATCTCTATTAATTGATAACCTCGCATGAACGTCCCCGCAGGTAACGAGAATGCTGAAGCGTGGCGCCGACGTTGCGATCGTTTCAGCTTCTTTGGCTCGCTCATACCGATGTCGCGTCGCCACCTTCATCTTTGGCTTCTACCTCCAGTCGGTATTTACCTAGCGGCAGCTTTCGCTTTTCATTGTTGTCATTCACATAGACGCAACGATAGTCGCGAGAATGCATCTCCGCGTGAAGCGTCTCGTATTCTTTAGCATCCGGAGAGTGTTCTTTCTTGCGCTTGTCGTCCTCGTGAAGAACGACTCCAGTGACCAACCTGACGCGCTGCATTTCGTGCCTATCGTGGCAGAAATACGACTTGATTTTAGGTGGGTTGTTTGGCGCGTATAAAAGAAAAACGGGCGTTGAGGCCCGTATTCATTGAGGATATGGCGGAAGCGGTGAGATTCGAACTCACGGACAGTTGCCCGTCGCTGGTTTTCAAGACCAGTGCCTTAAACCGCTCGGCCACGCTTCCACGGCCGGCATTGTAACCGAAATGCCGCCCCTGTCATGCGCGATCGGCTTACGCGTCGCGCAGGAACAGCGCCTGCAGGTCGTTCAGGAAACGCTGGCCGAGCGCGGTCGGCGCGATCTGCTCGTGGCTGCGCGTGATCAGCCCGCGCTGTTCCGCCTCGCGCAACGCGGGTTCGATCTTCGCCATCGGCATCCCGGTGCGCTCGGCGAAGCTGTGCACCGGAAAGCCCTCGACGAGCCGCAGCGTGTTCAGCATGAACTCGAACGGCAGGTCGCGCGGGCCGACCTCGCGCTCCTCCTGCACCGGCGTGCCGGCCTTCGCCTGCTCGATGAAGGTGCCCGGGTGCTTGTAGCGCGCCTGCCGCAGGACCCGGTTCGGGAACGACAACTTGGTGTGCGCGCCCGCGCCGATCCCGAGGTAGTCGCCGAAACGCCAGTAGTTCAGGTTGTGCTTGCACTGCCGGTTGGGCTGCGCGTAGGCGGATACCTCGTAGCGCCCGTAGCCCGCTTCGGCCGTGCGTTCGTGGATCCAGTCCTGCATGTCGGCGGACGCGTCGTCGTCGGGCACGGTGGGCGGGAACTTCGCGAACAGCGTGTTCGGTTCGAGCGTCAGGTGGTACAGCGACAGATGCGGCGGCGCGAACGACAGCGCGGTCTCGATGTCGGCGCGGCACTGGTCGAGCGTCTGGTTCGGCAGCGCGAACATCAGGTCGAGATTGAAGTTGTCGAAGGTGCGCGCCGCGACCTCCACGGCCGCGCGCGCCTGCGCGCTGTCGTGGATCCGGCCGAGCGCCTTCAGGTGCTCGCCGTTGAAGCTCTGGATGCCGATCGACAGCCGGTTCACGCCGCTCGTGCGGTATTGCGCGAAGCGCGCGGCTTCGAACGTGCCGGGATTCGCCTCGAGCGTGATTTCCGCGTCGGCGTCGAGCGGCAGCAGCGCGCGCACGTCCGACAGCAGCCGGTCGAGCCCCGCCGCGGACAAGAGGCTCGGCGTACCGCCGCCGATGAAGATCGTGTGCACCTGGCGACCCCAGACGAGCGGCAGCGCCTGTTCGAGATCCGCGCGCAGCGCGTCGAGATAGTCGTTTTCGGGGAACGCATCGCCTTGCCACTCGTGCGAATTGAAATCGCAGTAGGGGCACTTGCGCACGCACCACGGGAAATGCACGTAGAGCGCGAGCGGCGGCAGCGAGGTCAGGTGCACGCGCCCCGGCGACGCGAAGGTCGCGACGATGCGCGCGCCGTTGGCGGCAGCCTGGCTCACGACGCGTCTCCGAGCCGCGCGAGCAGCGTGCGCAGTGCGAGCGCGCGATGACTCTGCGCGTTCTTGACGGCCGGCTCGAGTTCGGCGGCCGTCGCGCCGAGCGCGGGCACGAGGAAGTGCGGATCGTAGCCGAAGCCGTGCGCGCCGCGCGGCGCGTCGACGATCTCGCCGTGCCAACGGCCCTCGGCGAACAGCGGCTCGGGGTCGTCCGGGTGGCGCACGAGGGCCAGCACGCAGCAGTAGTACGCGCGGCGATCGGCGACGCCCTGCAGTTGCGCGACCAGGTGCGCGTTGTTGGCGGCGTCGCTCTTGTCGAGCCCGGCGCGCTGCGCATAGCGCGCCGAATACACGCCCGGCGCGCCGCGCAGGGCGCGCACGCACAGGCCGGAGTCGTCCGCGATCGCGGGCAGGCCGGTCAGCCGGGACGCATGGCGCGCCTTCGTCAGCGCATTCTCGCTGAAGGTCGGGTAGGGCTCGTCGGCCTCCGGCACGTCGAGTTCGCCTTGCGGGACGATCTCGATGCCGGCCGTCGCGAACAGCGCGGCGAATTCGCGCAGCTTGCCCGGGTTGTTCGACGCGAGCACGATGCGGCGCGGTGCGGCGTCGTCGAATGCGATCGGCATGTCAGACACCCAGCGCCTGCTTCTGCAGGCACACCAGCGATTCGATCCCGTGTTGGGCGAGATCGAGCAGCGTGTTCATCTCGGCGCGCGAGAACGGCGTGCCTTCGGCGGTGCCCTGCACCTCGACGAAACCGCCCGCGCCCGTCATCACCACGTTCATGTCGGTGTCGCAGCGCGAATCCTCTGCGTAATCGAGGTCGAGCAGCGGCGTGCCGTTGAATACGCCGACCGAGATCGCCGCGACGTAGTCGGTGATCGGCGAGCGCGTGAGCTTGCCGGCCGCGAGCAGCGACGAGACCGCGTCGTGCGCGGCGACGAACGCGCCGGTGATGCTCGCCGTGCGCGTGCCGCCGTCGGCCTGGATCACGTCGCAGTCGAGATGCAGCGTGCGCGGGCCGAGCGCCTCGAGGTCGAACACCGCGCGCAGCGCGCGGCCGATCAGGCGCTGGATTTCCTGGGTGCGGCCGGTCTGCTTGCCGCGCGCCGCTTCGCGGTCGCTGCGGGTGTGCGTCGCGCGCGGCAGCATGCCGTATTCGGCGGTCAGCCAGCCCTGGCCGCGGTCGCGCAGGAACTCGGGCACGCGCTCGGCGACGCTCGCCGTGCAGATCACCTTGGTGTCGCCGAACTCGACGAGCACCGAGCCTTCGGCGTGTTTCGTGTAGTGGCGCGTGATGCGCACGTCGCGCAGCTGATCGACGCGGCGGCCGCTCGGCCGGGAAGGGGAATTCGTCATGGGAACCAATGCGCTGGGGGGAAACCGTGATTTTACGCCGAACGGCGCGACGGCCGGCGCTAGCAGGCTGTTGAAAAGCGCCTCGCTTTGGCGATCGGGGCACGGTTTAAAAGGGTTTCGTATGCGATTGGCCGCTGAGTTGCAGACGGATCGTGCCGGATGCGCCGCTGGAGAGCGGACCGGCCG
>NZ_JAAGNW010000116.1:0-504 GCF_010645215.1 Burkholderia multivorans
GGGCGATGATCCGTCGCAGCGATTCGGACGGGGCTTTGGTTGGCGCAATCTGGCGCAGATGCGGGCCTTCTATCTGGCCTGGCTACTCCTGGATTTATATCGCTCTGGACTGCTCGATTAACGTGACAGCAAAACAGCGATAGATCCAACCCACCCCAGTAGTGGCAACGACGAGTCCCAGAACCGACACCATAGCATTCACGAGTGCCATCATCGGGCCATGACGACCATCATGAAATGCAAACGCGATTAGCGCGCCGAGCACCGAGATCAGGAGTGCGACAACGCTCAAGGTAAGGACAATTCCCATGCCGATGCCGAAGATGCTGATGCAGTGCCCGCGTGTGTCACGCCAGGCCGCGCGCCAACGTAGCGGGCGACCGATTGCCGCATGACTTGGGAGAAGGATGAGCCTTGTGGAAACCCATATGGCGGCTATTGCCGCGGCACCACCGCCTGTCGCCGATATAGTGCGAACATGCCCGACCAGTCCAAGTAAACGCG
>NZ_JAAGNW010000116.1:514-1683 GCF_010645215.1 Burkholderia multivorans
CAAAAAACATGCGATGACAAAGATGGACAGAAACGCCCAAATGCCACCCGTCACACCAACGTAGCGCCAGAAGTCGCGGCCGGAAAATCCACTTCCAATCGTTCGATCGAGCAGAACGTAGCGTACAGCCTGGACAGCGACAATATTTAAAATGAGCATTTCTATTATCCACAATCCGCCCGTTGCAAACAAAAATAGCACGGGGTGTTGAATGGGATAGGTTCGCAGGCCGTGCTGGGCGAGATGAATCCAGAAAACCCAAGCGATGGACAGAGCAATGAATAGAGGGCGTTCACAGACCAAGTCACGTCCGTCGCGCCAAGCCCCCTCGATACATTTTTTGAACGTTGACTTTTGCATCCCCGTCTCCTGCGCCGTTTCGGCGGCGCTTGCCATCGCCAGCAATGGGCGAATACAGCCGCGCTAATTCGGGGCCATTTTTGACCTGAGGGTGAGTAGCGCGAAGACTATGCCACCTTTGCTAAGGTAGGCAATTTTGTGGAGTTCGGCAAAGTCTCCCAGCATGCGTGACACGCCTCCAGTTCTCGTTGCGCAAATAGGCGATTTCTCCGAAAGAAGCGATGACTCGTTGTGACGGCGGTGGTGCGCTCTGGGTCTGGAGCGGGTGTCCAAGAAAACGCCAAGCGTAGGTTTTGGCGCAGCTTTCTGATCGAGGCGCCGTCAGATGGGCAGGATGCGCCCGCGCAAAGATGGCCTTTCGGTCAGCTGCCGGAGATCGCCACCGGCGGTGCCGACCATTAGAAGACACTCGATCGAGCCAGCTAGTGCATGAGCGCTAAACTGTCCCATATAGTTGGACACACGCAGCACCCATCCACCTCGGAGGACGCCAAATGATCGACCACGTTTACATCTCAGTCACCGACATCGACAAGGCGATGGCGTTCTATTCGGAAGCCTTGAAGCCACTAGGCTGGAGAGTGTTCGGCAACTACGACTCCGCCTCGGGCCCGGATGGCATCCCGGATCTTTACGGCATCGGCGACGATGCGTACGGCAACGGAAAAGGTGTTGGATCGAGCATCTGGCTACGTCAACGCAAGCACGGAGAGACTGGGCTTTACCTTGGGATCGTCTGCGACACGAATGAACTGGTCGACGCCGCCTACGCAGCTGCAATCAAAGCTGGCGGCATCGATGAAGGGAAG
>NZ_JAAGNW010000116.1:1693-13722 GCF_010645215.1 Burkholderia multivorans
TGCTGACTTCGATGGCAACAGTCTTGAGTTCGTACACAAGGCGTGGAACCCCAAGCGAAACGCATAGCAATCCAGCTGATACAAGGAAGCCGGGGCGGCCTGCACCAGCTTCGGGCGATCCTGTACCGAATATATTGTGATTGACCGAAACGAGTCGGCAACGCCCCATCCCAAGAAGACGAGCGTAGGTTTCGGCGTAGCTTCCTGATTGAGGTCTTGTCATAAACAAAAGCCGACGCTCATCGCGTGACACCCAACACCAAACCTCACACCCACCTCATTCCACCTCACGCCGGCGCGGCACGATCGCCACGCCCAATGCGATCGATCCACCCGCCGCGCTCGCGCGCCGCCGCGGTGGCGTGACGGCATGCGGCGCAGCAAGCCCCCCATACAACTCCGGTCGACGCACACCGAACCACGCGCGACCCGTACTGCGCGCCGCGATCCGCGCATCCGCCAACACCGCCTCGGCATCGCTCGCGACCACACACCCCGCCGGATCGATCACACAGGCCAGAGGCTCGACCGCCGACGAAGCCCCCACCCCATTCGCCACCACATAAACCCCATTATCGAGCGCACGCGCCGGCAGCACGCAACGCGCCCAGGCATGAGAATCGCGCGTCGACAACCGATGCGGCGCGATCAGCAAATCAGCCCCCGCGAGCGCCGCGACCCGCATCGTATCGGCGACGAACACATCCGCATCGAGCAGAATTCCGATCCTCATCCCCCATGGCGACGACTGCACGCTCACGCTGTCGCCGCGCGCGAAGCGCGGATCGCGCGCATGCAGCTGACGATGCCAGTGCCGATACCCGCCCGGCGCGCAAAGCACATAGCTGTCGTACAGCCGGCCATCTCGCCCCTGCTCGATCAGCCCGACACCCGCCGCCACGCCGGTCGCCTCGACCTCACGCGCAAGCGCGGCCAGCGCCGGACCATCGGCCGGCTGCGCAAGCGCAGCCAGCGCACCCGTCCCAAGCGCCTCCGGATCGACACCGCCCGTCAGACACGCAGGCGGAAACACCGCCAGTTCAACCCCCTCCCGCGCCGCCCGCCGCAACGCCTCCGCCAGCGTCACAACGCGCGCGTCGGCATCACCCGCCAGCGCGGGCAACGAAACCGACGCGATCCTCACGCCCCCCGATGCTGCTGCCTTCATGTCTCCCCCGTAGACGCATGCCCGAATCGGCACACCCCCATTGAAGCGCGACGCCTTAGATACGTAAAATGAATGTTTCGACGCTTTTGATAACCCATAAGAATGGAACTCAAACTCCTCCGCGCCTTCCTCACGGTGGTCGAAGCCCGTCATTTCGGCCAGGCCGCCGATGCCCTCGCGCTGAGCCAGCCCGCGCTGAGCAAGCAGATCGCAGCGCTCGAATCGAGCCTCGGCGCGCGCCTGTTCGAGCGCGGCCGGCACGGCGCGGAGCTGACCACGTTCGGCGCGACCTTCCTCCCCGATGCCCAGGCGCTCGTGCGCGACGCCGACGCCCTGCTCGCGCGCGCCCGCGAGGTGGGCAGCGGCGCGCGCGGGCGTCTGCGCATCGGCGTGTGCATCTCGGTGCTGCCGCTTGCGCCGCGCCTGATCGCCGAGTTCCGGCGCCGGCATCCGCAGGTCGACGTGACGCTGCACGACCTGCCGTCCGACATCCAAACCAGCCGCATGCTCGCCGACCGGCTCGACGTCGGCTTCATGCGCATGCCGGACGACCCCAACCTCGACGCCTTTCACGTCGTCGACGAATACCTCGGGCTCGCGCTGCCGCAGTCCATGCGGTTCACCCGGCTGCCCGCCAATCTCGAGATGCTGAACACGCTGGGCTTCGTCGCCCTCACCCGCAACCAGGGCGCCGGCATCGCCGCGCAGATCGACCGCTGGTGCGCCGCGCACGATTTCACGCCGCGCGTGACGCAGCACGCCGACGATATCCAGACCGTGCTTGCGACCGTGGTGGCGGAAGTCGGCGCGGCCTTCGTGCCGTCGCGCGCCGAGCATCTGCTGCGCGACGCGCGCGTGCTGCGCCTGCGCGACGCGGCCGCGCGCTGGGAAATCGGGCTCGCGTGGCACGCGGGCCGCGACAAGCCGGTGGCCGCGCGCTTCGTCGATTTCATGCACGACGCGCTCGCGGCCCCCGCGCGCCGCCGCCCCCGCGCCTGACGCTCCGCGAACCGCCCGCCGCGCCCCGAATCCCGCCCCGCGCGCACTGCGAGCCCCCACACGCCCGCATCCGTTAAAATGACGGCCTTCGCGCTTCCGCGACCACCCCACCCAGGCCCGCGCCCTCCGCGCGCCCGACCGCCCGGCGCCCCATGCCGGCGCCACCGAATCCAGCTGGAGATTGATCGTGTTCACTTGTAGAAACCAGAGCTGCGGCTCGCCATGGGCGCTGTCCGACGTCGTCATCAAGGACGAAGGCCAGGGCCTCCTGTTCCGCTGCCCGCTGTGCGGCGCGCGCAATTACGTCGAGCGCTTCGAGGCCGAGGACGGCACGGTCGCCTACGAGCAGCTCCCGGGCCGCCCGGACCTGTGGATGGCCCCATGAGCGCCGCCGCCCCGTTCAGCGCACTGCCGCTGTCGCCCGCGACGCAGGCCAACCTCGCGCAGCTCGGCTATGTCGAGATGACGCCGATCCAGGCGGCCAGCCTGCCGCTCGCGCTCGCCGGCCACGACCTGATCGCGCAGGCCAAGACCGGCAGCGGCAAGACCGCCGCGTTCGCGCTGAGCCTGCTCGCGCGCCTCGACACCAGCCGCTTCGACGTGCAGGCGCTCGTGCTGTGCCCGACCCGCGAGCTGGCCGACCAGGTCACCCAGGAGATCCGCCGGCTCGCGCGCGCCGAAGAGAACGTCAAGGTGCTGACGCTGTGCGGCGGCACGCCGATCCGCCCGCAGGCCGCGAGCCTCGCGCACGGCGCGCACGTCGTGGTCGGTACGCCGGGCCGCATCCTCGATCACCTCGATCGCGAAGCCCTCGCGCTCGGCGCGCTGAACACGCTGGTGCTCGACGAGGCGGACCGCATGCTCGACATGGGTTTCTTCGTCGACCTCGCCACGGTCGCGCGCCGCTGCCCCGCCACGCGCCAGACCCTGCTGTTCTCGGCAACCTACCCGGACGGCATCGCGAAGCTCGCGCGCCAGCTGCTGCGCGAGCCGAAGGAAGTGAAGCTCGCCGAGCGCCACGACGACAGCAAGATCCGCCAGCGCTTCTATGAAGTGACCGAGGACGAACGGCTGCACGCGGTCGGCCTGCTGCTCGACCACTACCGGCCGGTCAGCACGATCGCGTTCTGCAACACGCGCCAGCAGTGCCGCGACCTGCTCGACGTCCTGGTCGCGCAAGGCATCCACGCGCTCGCGCTGCACGGCGAGCTGGACCAGCGCGACCGCGACCAGGTCCTGATCCAGTTCGCGAACCGCAGCTGTTCGGTGCTGGTCGCGACCGACGTCGCCGCGCGCGGCCTCGACATCGCGCAGCTCGAAGCCGTGATCAACGTCGACGTGACGCCCGACCCCGAGGTGCACGTGCACCGGATCGGCCGCACCGGGCGTGCGGACCAGGACGGCTGGGCGCTGAGCCTCGCGAGCATGAACGAGATGGGCCGGGTCGGCTCGATCGAACAGATGCAGGGCCGCGAGGTGGAATGGCAGCCGCTCGCGTCGCTCACCCCCGCGAACGACAAGCCGCTGCTGCCGCCGATGGACACCTTGCAGATCCTCGGCGGGCGCAAGGAAAAGATCCGCCCGGGCGACGTGCTGGGCGCGCTCACCGGCGACGCCGGCTTCACCGCCGCGCAGATCGGCAAGATCAACGTCACCGAGTTCTCGACCTATGTCGCGGTCGAGCGCGGCATCGCACGCGAAGCGCTGCGCAAGCTGAACGCGGGCAAGCTCAAGGGCAAGAAGGTCAAGGTCCGCATGATGAACGAATAGCGGGCCCGCCCCGCGCCGGCGGCGCGGCCCTCGCCGCGCCGCCGGACATAAAAATCGCGTAAACGCGCACACGAATCGACATAGGGCCAAATCAACACGCCGCCGTCCGCGCGCGCCCTCCGCCGCGGGCTTCGCGCGCGGCGCGGCGCGCCGCACGGGGCGCTAGGCTGACGCCCGCCTGACACCCCGGATCGCGACCCACAAACTTCGCGACAAATCCCCTCAATATGATTAATGAATCTGTAAGACGCACCCTGTAAACTGCAACCCTCCTGTAATCACGCACCGCTTGCACAAACCGGGCCGACGCCCACGTAGAACAAGCCGAGCCGCGCCCTGAAAACGGCGCACCAGGTGCGTGCATACTTCCACGGATTCATGAAATTCACCGAAATGGCGCGACGGGCGGCGGGGATGCTGGCACGCACGTCCCGCCTGCCGTATCGCGATCGTCTGCTGTCGCCGCTCCTCGCGATCGGCATTGGCATCGCCTTGCTGCTTGTCTTCCAGCATCTGTCCTCGAGCGTCGACTACCGCTCCGTGATCCGTCAGCTGCGCCGGCTGTCGGCCGGCGAATGGGGCGCGGCGCTGTCCGCCACCGCGCTCAGCTATCTCGCGCTCGTCGCCCGCGACGCGGTCGGGCTGCGCTATGTCGACGCGCGCGTGCCGCGCACCTCGCTGTGGGTCGGCGCAATCGCCGGCTCGGCGCTCGGCAATGCGACCGGCTTCGGCGCGCTCACGGGCGGCGCGGTGCGCGCGCGCGTGTACGGCACCTCCGGCGTGAGCCCCGCGCAGGTCGGGCGCATGACCGTGTTCATGAGCGGCACGCTCGCGGGCGCGCTCGTGCTGATGACGGCCGCCGGCATGCTCGGCGGCGCCGCGCAGTTCGCGCCGATGCTGCATGTCGCGCCCGCTTCGCTCGCCTGGGGCGGCGCGGCGCTGCTCGCGCCGTTCGTGCTGCTCGTCGCGCTGTGCGGCCGCGAGCCGCGCCCGGTGCGCACGCGCTGGCGCTGGCTGTCGTTCGACGTGCCGGCGCGCCGCGACCTGGTCGCGCAGATCGGCTATGCGGTGGTCGACGTGGTCGCGGCCGGGCTCGCGCTGTGGGCGCTGCTGCCGCACGCGGAGGTCGGTTTCGCGAGCTTCGTGACGATCTACGCGGCCGCGCTGCTGCTCGGCATGATCGGCCACACGCCCGGCGGGATCGGCGTGTTCGAATCGGCGATGGTGTTCGCGCTCGGCCAGAGCGTGCCGACCAACGTGATGCTCGCCGCGCTGATCGCCTATCGCGCGATCTACTTCGGCGTGCCGCTCGTGCTGTCGGCGGGCCTGCTCGCGCTGTTCGAAGGGCGCGCGCTGCGCGCGCGCGCCGCGCGCGTGCCGCATCTCGCACCGCTGTTCCTGAGCCTCGTGACCTTCTCGGTCGGCGGCATGCTGGTGATCTCGGGCGCGACGCCCGCCTTCCGCCATCGGATCGCGGTGCTGCACGACCTCGTGCCGCTGTGGGTGCTCGAAGGCTCGCAGGTGCTGTGCAGCGTGCTCGGCGTCACGCTGCTGTTCGTCGCGCGCGGGCTGCTGCGCCGTCTCGACGCCGCCTGGTGGATGACCTTCGCGATCACCGCGATCAGCCTCGCGCTGTCGCTGACGAAGGGGCTCGCGTTCGTCGAGGCCGGCGTGCTCGGCTCGCTGCTCGGGCTGCTGGTCGCGAGCCGCGGTCATTTCAACCGCCACTCGTCGCTGTTCGCCGAGCGTTTCACCGCAAGCTGGTTCGCCTCGGTCGCGCTGGTGATGATGCTCGCCGTGTGGGTGCTGCTGTTCGCGTTCCGCGACATCCCGTACACCCGCGAGCTGTGGTCGCACTTCTCGTTCGACGAGCGCGCCTCGCGCGCGCTGCGTGCGACGCTCGCCGCCGGCCTGTGCGCAGCGATCGTCGCGCTGTGGCAGCTGCTGCGCCCCGCGCCCGGCCGTTTCGTGAAGCCCTCCGAGCAGGACCTCGCCGACGCGGAACGGATCGTGCGCGCGCAGGAGTGCAGCGACGCCGGGCTCGCGCTGATGGGCGACAAGAGCTTCCTGTTCTCGGAATCGCGCGGCGCGTTCCTGATGTACGCGAAGCACGGCCGCACCTGGGCCGCGCTGCACGACCCGGTCGGGCCGCGCGCGGAATGGGCCGGGCTGATCGGCAAGTTCATCGCGCTCGCGCACGCGCACGGCGGTCGCGCGGCGTTCTACCAGGTGCGCGCGAACGCGCTGCCGCTCTATCTCGACGCCGGCCTCACGCTGATGAAGCTCGGCGAGGAAGCGCACATCGCGCTCGACGCATTCGACCTGAACGGCCCGCACCGCTCGCACCTGCGCTACGCGCTGCGCCGCGCGGAGCGCGACGGGCTCAGCGTCGAGACGATCGCGCCGGCCGAGGTGCCGGATGCGCTGCCCGTGCTGCGCGGCATCTCCGACGACTGGCTCGACAGCCGCGACGCGCGCGAGAAGAGCTTCTCGGTCGCCGCGTTCCATGACGGCTATCTCTCGACCCAGTCGGTGATGCTGGTGCGCCAGGGCGGCGCGCCGATCGCGTTCGTCACCTTCATGACGACCGACCTCAACACCGAGGCGACGGTCGGCGTGATGCGGCACGTGCCGGGTGCATCGCCGTATGCGATGGAATACCTGTTCACGCAGCTCGCGCTGCATCTGAAGCAGCACGGGCTGCTGCGCCTGAGCCTCGGCATCGCGCCGTTCGCGCGCATGGGCGCGGCGCCGATGTCGTCGCCGTGGCACCGGCTCGGCCGGATCGTCTGGCGCTTCGGCGGCCGCTTCTACAATTTCCGCGGCTTGCGCGCCTTCAAAAGCAAGTTCGAGCCGCATTGGGAGCCGCGTTATCTCGCGGCGTCCGGCTCGGTCGGCGTGTTCGTCACGCTGGCCGATTTATCCATGCTGGCGGGAGGTCGGCGTTCATGATGTATTCAGTTTGGCGGCGCGCGTTCATAGGCGCGACGATGATGGCAACGGTTGCGCTCGCCCAGGCCGCGCAGCCGGAAGTGATGTCGGGCGGGCGCTACGGTGACGTGAGCGTCACCCGGCCGGCCGGCGCGATGCGCGGTTTCGTCATCCTGTTCTCCGACGAGGGCGGCTGGCGCGCCGGCGACCAGGCGGCCGCCGACACGCTCGCGAGCGCGGGCGCGATGGTGGTCGGCGTCGACACGCCGCGCTACGCGGCAAACCTCGCGCAAAAGGTCGAGGCGTGCCATCACCTGGACGGCGACGCCGAAGCGGTCAGCCATCAGCTCGAACGGCAGATCCGCTCGCCGCGCTATTTCGCGCCGATCGTCGCGGGCAGCGGCCAGGGCGGCGAACTGGCGCGGCGCATCCTGCAGCAGGCGCCGGAGAACACCATCGCGGGCGCGGTCGCGGTGGGCGCAGCGCGCCCGCTCGATCCGCGCTTCAAGCCCTGCCAGCCCGATCCGTCGGTCAGCCGCCGCGCAACGCCCGGCTTCCTCGAGAACGCGCCCGCGGGCGACGTCGCGAAGGTCGCCGCGCTCGTCGCGCCGCATCTGCGCGACGGCAGCGCCGACGAACTCGACGTCTCGGACCTGCCGCTCGTGCCGCTGCCCGCGCGCCAGCCGGATCCGGACGGCCTGCTGGCGATCGTCATCTCGGGCGACGGCGGCTGGCGCGATCTCGACAAGACGATCGCCGAGGCATTGCAGAAGGACGGCGTGTCGGTGATCGGCTGGGACAGCCTGCGTTACTTCTGGAGCGAGAAGCCGCCCGCGCAGACGAGCCGCGACCTCGCGCGCGTGATGCGCACCTACATGAAGCGCTGGCACGCGCGCCACGTCGCGCTGATCGGCTATTCGTTCGGCGCCGACGTGATGCCGTTCGCGTACAACCGCCTGCCGGACGACCTGAAGGACAAGGTCAGGGTGATCTCGCTGCTCGGCCTCGCGCCCGCCGCGGATTTCCAGATCCGCGTGACCGGCTGGCTCGGCATGCCGGCCAGCGACAAGGCGCTGCCGGCGCGGCCGGAACTCGCGAAGCTGCCGCCTGCCGCCGTGCAGTGCTTCTACGGCGCGACGGAGAAGGACTCGCTGTGTCCCTCGCTCGCCGGCACCGGCGTCGACGTGATCCCCACCCAGGGCGATCACCATTTCGGCCGCGATTACGTCGCGCTCGAGCAACGCATTCTCGCGACCTTCCGCAAGCGGATCGCCATCCTGCCGAAGTAATGCCGCATCGCCGCGAAGCGCCCCTCCCCGGTGTGCGCTTCGCGGCGATCCGCGCCGCGCGCATTTCGCCGCGCATCATCCCGCGTCGCATCATTCAACGAATTCGAATAAGCGCTCGACTACTTCGCGCGCGGCACTGTTTTTTGTCCTCGCGCTGCCTATACTCGACCCCATGCGCGCGCCCCGCATGACACAAGGCTTGCGCTATTGCCGCCGTATCAAGCCGGTCACAAGACAACCCGTGTCCGATTTGTAATTCAGACCAATCCCGGCGCCGGCAATTGAAATCGTCGAATCGCCTTATTCTTCAACTGTGTGGCCGATAGCGTCATTCCGCATCAACAAAATAAACGTAAGGATTATGCAATCCGGCTTAATCAGACGAATCAAAAACAATTCGTTCGCATCAAACATATTTTGACCACGCGTTTCTGTCTTGCTATGGTTTCGGCACCCGACCAGCCAGTTCGGTCACCATTCTGAGACCCCGCCCTGCCTTTGCCGGACGGCCTGATGAATGCACCGGATCTGCCTGGAAAAGGTAGCGCGGTACATGACGAAAAAGCCGCCGGCGAACGCGACGATGCGACCGGTGGATGCGACAAAGGTGGGGTTCCCGACATTCAATCGAATTGCAGGCAAGCTCCAATCAAAATGTAAGGATTCCTCTACATTTGATTGGTGACTCGTCGCAACCGATTTCGACCTCCTCTTTCTCATCGAAAATCATGTCCCGCCGGATATTCAGCGGCATGCGGGTTGATTTCCTTATCGATAATTTCGCATAACGAATCATTTATTCAAGCAATGAACCGACGCATTCAATGACGGCGCCGTGTCCACGGGTATCAGGCAGTAGGGGTGCAGGCAGCGATCGTGCATCGCATAAGAGCGCCGAGAACCGGACACCGGGGTAACGAGGCCCCGGCGTACGCGGCGGATGGGGTCTTACCGACGAGTGAGAGGAGCAAGATGAAACAACGAGCATTGGCGGTGGCGATCAGAAGAATCGTGTGGGCGGAGCTTGCGTTGACAGCCACGCTGGCGTCGCCGGCGTTCGCGCAAAGTCAGCCTGCGCCGGGCGCCGTCGCGGTCGCGGCCGAAGTGGCCAAGGAAGCGCCGACCACCGTCGCGCAGGCCGCCCCACCCTCCGTCGTGCCGGCAGATGCGGCCGCGCCGGCCTCGGACGCGACTGCCGCGCCCGCTACGAGCGCCGCCCCGGTCAAGGCCGGCCAGGGCAACGTCGCGCAGATCAAGCGCTTCGAAGTGACGGGCTCGCTGATCCGCAGCGCCGACAAGGTCGGCTACAACCAGGTGCAGACGGTCAGTCAGAAGGATATCCAGGAGAGCGGCTACACCAACGTCGCGGACTTCATGCGCGGCGTATCGGCCAACTCGGCAAGCAGCTGGAGCGAAGGCCAGACCAACGGCTTCGCCGCGGGCGGCGCGGGCATCGCGCTGCGCGGCCTCTCCGAGAAGTACACGCTGGTGATGGTGGACGGCCAGCGGGTCGCGCCGTATGCGTTCGCGTCGAACGGCACCGATACGTTCTTCGACCTGAATACGCTGCCGCTCAACATCATCGACCACATCGAGATCGTCAAGACGGGCGCGGTGTCGCAGTACGGCTCCGACGCGATCGCGGGCGTGGTCAACATCATCACGAAGAAGAACTTCCAGGGCCTGCAGCTCGACGGCAGCTACGGCGGCGCGACCCAGGGCGGCCAGGGCACCACCAAGTTCAGCATTCTCGGCGGCTTCGGCGACCTCAACGCAGACCGCTTCAACGTGACGGCGGCCGCCAGCTTCTATCGCGCGACCGGCTTCACGATCGCCGATCGCGACACGACCAAGAACCAGGACTTCACGGGTCAGCCGGGCGGCCTGTCGCTGCTCGCGCCTTCGTTCTGGCAGACCAACGGCGGCGCGACCGCGCAGGCGCTCGCCGGCTGCCCGTTCGGCGGCTCGGTGAAGCCCGCCGCGAGCAACTACCTGACCGCAGGCGCCGGCATGGGCGGCACGATCTGCGGCGCGAACTCGGCCGAATCCACCTCGATCGCGCCGTGGACCGAGCGGCTCAGTGCCAAGGTGCACGCGGACTTCAAGGTCAGCGACGCGGTCACCGCGTTCGGCGACCTGTGGGTCAGCTCGAACAACACCGACCAGAACAACGGCGTCGCGACCGTCGGCAGCCCGTCTTCGCCGACGCTCACGCTCAACCCGGCGACCGGCCAGCTGAGCCAGTTCAACAGCGTCGTGCCGGTCAGCAACCCGTACAACACGACCGGCGCCGCGACGCCGCTCGCCTACACGTTCCCGGGCACGGACTCCGACGTCACGCGCTCGACCTTCTGGCGCTTCGCGACCGGCGTGAAGGGATCGTTCACGATGCCGTACGGCGACTGGGACTGGTCGACCGCGTACAGCCATTCGCAGAGCATCGTGACCAACACGCTCAACAACGTGCTGAACGCGAGCGTGGTGAACAACATGTACCAGAACGGCACGCTGAACTTCGCGAACCCGTCCGCGACACCGAACGCGTCCAACGGGCTGTACATGCAGACCGGCAACCAGGGCGTGTCGAAGCTCGACGCGATCGACGCGACGCTGTCGACGCCGAACCTGTTCAAGCTGCCGACGGGAGACGTGGGCTTCGGCCTCGGCGCGCAGTTCCTGCATGAGAGCGAATTCATCGGCCAGAGCGCACCGTCGCTCGAAGGGCTGGTCCTGAACCCGCTCACGCAGTCGGTCAGCGGCTCGCGCAACGTCGCGGCGGTGTATTACCAGTTCGACATACCGATCATCCGCAACCTGACCTTCAGCCAGTCGGGCCGCTACGATCACTACAGCGACTTCGGCGGCGCGTTCTCGCCGCGCTTCGCACTGCGCTACCAGCCGATCAAGGAATTCACGATGTACGGTTCGTACAATCGCGGCTTCCGCGCGCCGACCTTCGTGGAGAACACGCCGTCGCAGAACATCGGCCTGCAGCAGTACGGCAACACCCTCGTGAACACGCTGCAGACCGGCAACACGAGCCTGCAGCCCGAGCGCACCCGCAACATCAACATCGGCTTCGAGACCTCGCCGACCCGCAACACCGACTTCGGTTTCGATTTCTACAAGATCTTCAGCGACAACGTGATCGGGCAGGCCAACCTGAACACGGTAGTGGCCGGCAACAACCCGTCGCAGGTCGTCCGCGATCCGGTGACGGGGCAGATCACCTACGTGATCCTGCCGTATCAGAACCTCGGCACGCTCGAAACCGACGGCTTCGAAGGCACCTTCCGTCAGGCCCTGCCGACCAAGTACGGCACCTTCACGCTGTCGGCCGACTGGGCCTACGTGCATCACTTCAAGATCGGCTTCCCGGGCAGCCCGACGGTCGACTCCGCAGGCAACAACTTCGCGATCACGCAGCCGTTCGGCGCGAGCTTCCCGCGCTGGAAGGGCAATACGTCGCTGAACTGGGCGTACCACAAGTGGAGCACGACGCTGACCTGGGAATACACGGGACCGTACTCGCAGGCGCTCGGCGTCGCCGCGCCGTCGCCGGCCGAGAACAGCGTGGCGTCGTACAGCCAGTTCAACCTGTTCGTGAACTACAACGGCTTCAAGAACTGGACGCTGTACGGCGGCATCAACAACATCTTCAACCGTGCGCCGCCGTTCGATCCGGTCTGGCAGAACGCGCTCAGCCAGGGCGGGTACGACCAGTCGCTGTACATGTACTACGGCCGCTTCGTGCAGGTCGGCGCCACCTACAAGTTCTGATTCGCCGGCCACACCACCGGCATTCGACGGGCCGCTCCCCTTCCCTTACCCACCCTTGGGAGCGGCTTTTTTTTGGTTCATCGCGGGACGGA
>NZ_JAAGNW010000116.1:13732-18624 GCF_010645215.1 Burkholderia multivorans
GGCTTTTTCATCGATGAACCATCCTGCGTCTTGAACATCAGCGTGATGCGCATCGTCGGGCACGTGCGCGAAACACCGCGCGCGACATGGTAGATGAAGCCAGGAAAAACCAGCAGCCGATTCGGTTTCGGATAGATCGCAGCAAGAATGTCCGTCCGATCCTTGTTGAAGAGGATCGTTTCGCCCCCCCAGTCCGGGTCCCAGTGCTCGTGCGGGTAATACACTGCCGTGCAGGCGCCCATCGCGAGTGAATCGGTATGCACCGCGCCGTCGGTGCCGTAAGGCAAGCCGTTCGCGTAGCAGCTCTGAAGCGCATGACGCGGCAGATACGACTGCGCGACGCGCTGCCAGCACGCGTGCAACAGCGGCGCGCATGCGGCCAGTTCATGGCTTGCGTCGTGACGCCCGTCTTGCTGCACCGGATCCCGCGATCCGGCGAAGTGCCGGTTCCAGAACGGTTCGGCACCGGCTCCGTTGTGCGAGCGCCAGCCGTGGTGCCACGCCCCTTCCGACAGGAATCGATAGACCGCCGCCTGCTCGTCACGGGGCAGCAGGTCGTCGATGACGGTGATGTCTTGCCAGGCGCTCGTCGCGCCTGGCCGGGTGTCGAGATTCATCTCTACTCCGTCGATGACCGCAGGCGGTGGCCGCGGCGTCCGCCCGCCGTTCAGAATTTCCAGCTCAGGTTGCCTTGCACCGCGTGATCCGATTGGCGGCTGGCCAGCGCGCCCGAGTAACCGATGCTCGCGCGGCCACCCTTGCCGAACGCGAAGCCGGCATCCACGCTGACCACCGCCGCGTCCTTCGCAACCGGTACGCTCGCGACCGTAAACCCGCTGCCGCCGGACGCGAACGCAAGTGTCGCGACCGGACGGCCGCTCGTCAACGCATGCTGCCACCCCACGCTGCCCTGCAGCGTGAGCTGCATCGCCGACGTCAACGCAAACTGCGTCGTGCCTCGCACGCCGAGCGTCGAGAACGACACGTCGTTGTTGCCTTCCTGCACGCGTACCGCGGCCGCGCCGCCGGTCTCGGTCATCCCGTTGTTGGTGAGATGAACGTACGCGAACCGGCCGAACGGCTCGACCTCGGCTGCGCCTCCGGTCCCGAGTCGATAGGCCGCCTCGGCGAACACCTGGGTCGTCTCGGCGTTCAGCGTGCCGGTCTCGGATTCCGACGTTGCGCCATACTGAACATAGCGATCGACGCCACCGCGGTGCCATGCGTGCACCGCGCCCGCGCGCAACCCGAATGCATTGGGTTGCCACGCAACGTACCCGCCGAGATGGAAGCTGTCGAACGAAGCAGAGGACGGCGCACCGCTCAGGCCGACGCCGCTGTGACTATAGCCCGTGAGGCCGCCCACACGGACGCCGTCGCGCACCGCCGCGTCCGCGCCTGCGAGAAAGCCTCCCGTCGAGCTGGTGTAGCCGTTGACACCGTCGCCGCGCGCGCTCCCCCATGAACCCAGCAATCGCGCCCACACGCCGGGCTGCGACGCAGCCGCGTCGCGGGTCGTCGCGACTCGGTCAAGCACGGCGTCGCGCACTTGCCTGCTTTCGTTGATCAGCGTCGCATAAGCGGCCGGGTAGATCTCGCCCGTCAATTGAGCGAGCGTCGCCTGCGGCGCCAGTGCGGAAGTCGCGAACAGCACGCTGTTGTACACGGCGCTGCCCGGATTCAACGTCTCCAGCGCGTTCGCGACGCTGCGTTCGTTGTTCGTGCGCGCGACGCTCGCGAACGGCGTGGCGCTGCGGTTCACGACCAGACTGACGCTCGTCGGACCATACGTCAGCGCCGGCGACACGAACAGATAACCACCGGGCGCGGCGAATTGGCCTTCGACACCGCCCGCCGCGTTGAGGATGTTGAAACGACGTCCCAGCACGGCGCGCGACTGTTCCGCACTCAATGGCGGCGGCGCGTTCTCGAGCGCGAGACTCAGCGCTCCGCCCGCCACGCGCGCCTTGCCGCCCGCGTCGATCCGGTCGCTCGCGCCGCTCGGCGACAGTTCGACCGCATAGGTCGAACCCGGCGCGAAACTCACGTCGCCCGCCACCGACAGCGCGCCGATCGAGTGCCCCGGCGCGACGGTGCCGCCCGCTGTCGCGCTCAGCGAGCGCATCGCGCCGTTGCCGTTCACGAGGCCACCGTTACCAACCGATACATCGCCGCTCGCGCCGTCGAGCGATGCGCGTCCGCCATCGACCATCACGTTGCCAGTCCGCCCCGTGATCGCGGCCACGCCAAGCGCCTTGATATTCACGTTGCCGCTCACGCCCCCTAGCGCGGCGACGCCGTTCGTCAGCAGCACGTCGCCCGTCGTCCCCGTGCTTTTCACGGCTACGGCGCCCGCCTGGTCGATCGACAGACGCGCACTCGTACCCGCAATCGTCGCGACGCCTCCGTTCACCGCGACGTCGGCCGTACGGCCGTTCACCGTGAGCCGTCCGGCTGCGTTGACAACCGCGCCGGACGCGATCGAACCGTCGATCCGCAGTTCGCCGCCGTCGACGGTCGTCAGCCCGCGGTAGGTGTTCGCCCCCGCGAGCGTCAATACGCCACCGCCCGATTTCACGAGACTGCCCTGGTATTCGCGGGCCTGATAAGCCGCCTCGCGAGCGACGCCCGTCGCATAATCCACTTTGTCGCCGCCGCTCGCACCGACCGGCAGCCCCTGCTCCCAGCCCTTCGTCTTCAGCGTGCCGAGCCACGCACGATGCTCGGCGTCGTCCTCGACCTTGCGTGCCGCGAGTGCAACGTCCGAGATGTCGTTCGACCACGCGTCGGCGACGCCGGTCGGCAGCGCGGCGCGGAACGTGCCGAGCAGTTGTCCCGGCCCGTTCATTGCCTTGCGCAGGTCGACGAGCCCCCAGCCGCCAAACTCGTTCGGCACGTTCGTCGTTCCCGGCTTTGCGGGGTGGACGCGCGAATACAGGCTGTTTTTGCTGGTGTAATCCCGCCGGCTCGGGTCCGGCTCCATGTTCTGAGCCGTGGTGAACATCACCGACAGCGCCTGCTCGCTCGTCATGTAGGGAAACCGCTCCATGATGAGCGCGAGCGCTGCAGACGCGTGCGGCGCGGCGGCCGACGTGCCGTTGAAGTTCTCGTAGGTCGCGCGCGTCGGCGCGGCCGAATCGCCCGAATACGACGTGGACGGCACGCCTGTCGGCGCCATCACGCACCACCATTTCGCGATGCCGCACTTGTTGTAGACTTGCCCGCTCTGCTGGTCGTAGCCCGTCGTCGTCATCCAGTGCCCTTCCAGTTCCGGATGAAAATAGGCATACGAACCGCGCAGGCTCGCGTTGTCGTAACCGGTATTGCCGGCGCTGAAATTGTTGACCACGCCGCCGCGTGACACCTTTGCCGCCGCGTCGAGCCACGTGCCCTGTCCGGTCTGCATGCGCACCGCCTCGTGCAACTTGTATGCGTCGGTGATAAGCGCAGGCGTGCGGTAGCTCTCTTCGTCCGGCTGCGAACCCCAACTATTGCTGATGATGCGTACGCCCTTCGCCGCGAGCGCGTCGTAGACGTCAGCGAAGTATTTCGCGTTCGACGTTGGGAACTCCGGGTCCGACACACCGAACAGGAAGCCGTCGGTCGCATTGGTGTTGCCCTCGTAGACCGTCGCGCCGGGCGCGACGCCGTGCATCCCGACGCCATCGCGAGCGCCCCCGATCACGCCGCTCACGAGCGTACCGTGATTGTTGTTGTTCGGATTCAGCACACCCGACACGCCGTCGACGGTGACGGGCACGAAACGGCTGGCGGACAGTTCGGGATGTTGCGCGTAATAGCCTGAATCGAGTACCCCGATCGTGATGTTCTTCCCGGTGAAACCCGCCGCGTACGCATATTCGGCGTGCATCGCGCCGAGCCCCCATTCCCTGATGAATTCCGGCGTGCGCCAGCTCGCGGGATCGCCGAGTTTGCCGGGCTCCTGATAAGGCGCGGCCTGTGCGCAGGCCGGCCGTGGAATCACGGCGGCGACGACGAGTAGCTGGAACAGCAGCATCGACGTGGAACGGGGCGCCCACTGACGGTTGTTACGCATCACCATGCGAATTCTCCTCGCGAATCAAATTATTAATTATTAAGGCGGCAATTCTTTAAATCACATTCATTGCGTCAGAGTTCGCATGAAAAACCCCGTTGAACCAAGGCTCTTCAGCGAAGATTGGCTAGCCAAAATGCGATTATCGATCGGTGATGCTGGTCTTCATGGCGGCCGTTCCGCGAGCATCACCTTGTCGCGTAGTTGATTCGCGCGACAGACATCGCGCGAGGCGTTGAACAGCGCCCTATAGCCACCCGCCATCTTCAGGAGAAGATGTGGGGAAAATCAAATTTTCAATGCCTCGGCCAGCGAGAAGATTTCGCCGGCACTCGGATCCTGCTTATGGCAAATCCTATCGATTCCGTATCACAACCCGGAAACCGAAACGAGCCCCGAGCAAATAATATTCACTTTTGATGAACATTATCTTCCCAATGTTGCTACGAATTGACTTCGTCAAGCAGAAGTATGTATCCGATGCTTCTTCTTGATGGCCGAAGGTTGGCATCAACAAAATTAAAAATCAACACGATCATTTTTATTTTTCAAAGAAATCGTGATTTCTGAATTTTTGTGCATTAATGTGTTTTCTACTCCTACATTTCTACACAATGGAATTGCGGGTCACAGGCGTTATTAGCAGAATTAGCATGCCCGGCAACGTCATTAGCAAACCTCAACAGTTGCCGTGTGCAGTGCGACTGCCTCTCACGATTTTTCCTGCAGACGTATACGGCGCGATCGGAATCGCGCGCATCGGTGGTTCTGATCGAACGACGCACTGCCCGGCGACCGCGGCACATGCTGTTTCTCGGCGATCGGAATGTGCGAT
>NZ_JAAGNW010000116.1:18634-20992 GCF_010645215.1 Burkholderia multivorans
AAATGGATAGCGGGTCGTGATGCCTGATCGCCGCGCGTTTTTGCTTTCGGGTTACAGCGCGGCGTCGATCACGAGGCTCGCGCGCACCATGCGGATCCGCAGGTCGAAGAAATAGCCGCCGCCTTCGGTGTAGCGCAGCAGCAGCCGGCCGCAGTTGCGGCACTCCCACACGTCGCAACGGTTGTACGGGAAGTAGCGCGGCGCGATAGGCGCGTCCGGCGACCAATAGCCGACGCCGTCCGGCAACCACTCGCGATCGGAGGGATCGGCGTCGTCGGCGGCGCGCAGCGTGCCGATCCGCGTCAACGCGGCTTCGTCGAGCGACAGCGGCTGGGACTGCCAGCCGTCGAGCGGGGTCTTCTGGCAGTCGCAGGCGGCGGGGGCGTGGGCTTCCGCGTGCGCGGCCAGTTCGCGAAGGGCTTGGGCGTCGAGCGTCGGGATCATCTGCGTGCGTCTTGGGTGAAGCGCGGTGGCGGGAGCGTCATTGTCGCCGAGCGCGGTGCGGCTGTCATGCGAGCACCCGCGACCCTCGGGCGGGCACGGCGGAGCAGCCGCGAACGCCGAAGCAAGACCCGGCGTATAGTGGCCGCTGTCTCGATCGCTACCGCCGTCCCGCCCGCCGATCGCGGCGATACGCTGCGCCGATGCGCCGCGGAACGCCGACGGCCTGCCCTGCTCCCATCCAGCTAGTCGCCCATGACACACTCGAACGCCCTGCCGCCGACCTATCTCATCACGCCCGAGCCCCCGGAGGGCCGGCCGTTGACGGATTTCATCGCCGACCTGGACCGGACCTTGGCGACGGGCGTTCGCCTGCTGCAACTGCGCGCCAAGACGGTCACGGCGGAACAGTACGCATGGCTGGCCGACCACGCGCTCGCGTGCGGCCGGCGACACGGCGCGCGCGTGCTGCTGAACGCGCCCCCCGACGTCGCGCTCGCGCATCACGCCGACGGCCTGCACCTCACCAGCAAGCGCCTGATGACCTGCGCGAGCCGGCCGCTGCCTCCCGGGCTGCTGGTGTCCGCCGCCTGTCACGACGAACACCAGATCCGGCATGCCGAGCGTATCGGCGTCGACTTCGTGACGCTCTCGCCCGTCCTGCCGACCGCCACGCACACCACCGCCATTCCGCTCGGCTGGGCGCGCTTTCGCGAACTCGCGGCGCTGACCTCGATGCCCGTCTATGCGCTGGGCGGGATGTCCGCCGAGACCCTCGCCGACGCCCGCGACGCGGGCGCGCAAGGCATCGCGGCCATTCGCGCGCTGTGGCAAGGCGTCGTTGAAAAGACCTGATCGAAGGAGATGCCCCGGCGTGTAGAAATCGCCGTGCGGGTCACGAAGTCCGATCGCAGCATGGGCGTTCAAGCCGGCGTCCGCGCCAGGATTCGGCCCGCGTACGATCCCGTTTCGCATCGGAGGCCCCGCCGCGCGCACCATAAAAAAACGGCCGGTCATACCGACCGGCCGTTGCGCCTCCAGGCCGGGCCGCCCGGGCCCGGCCTGCCGCTTACGCGAGATCGAAGCGATCGAGGTCCATCACCTTGCTCCAGGCCGCCACGAAGTCGCGCACGAACTTCTCCTGCCCGTCCGTGCTGCCGTACACCTCCGCGAGCGCGCGCAACTCCGCGTTCGAGCCGAACACGAGATCGACGCGCGTGGCCGTCCACTTCAGTTGCCCGCTCGCACGGTCACGCCCTTCGAAGACATCCTGCGCATCCGACACCGGCTTCCATTCGGTCGCCATGCCGAGCAGGTTCACGAAGAAGTCGTTGCTCAGCGCATCCTTCTTTTGCGTGAACACGCCGTGCCGACTCCCGCCGACATTCGCGCCGACCACCCGCAGGCCGCCCACCAGCGCCGTCATTTCGGGCGCGGTCAGGGTCAGCAGCTGCGCCTTGTCGATGAGCAGCGCCTCGGCCGGCACCGTGAATTTCGCCTTCTCGTAGTTGCGGAAGCCATCCGCGATCGGCTCCAGCACCGCGAACGACTCGACGTCGGTCTGCGCCTGCGAAGCATCCGCGCGGCCCGGCGAGAACGGCACCGTGACCGCATGGCCCGCGTTCTTCGCCGCACGCTCGACGCCCACGCCGCCCGCCAGCACGATCAGGTCGGCGAGCGAGACCTGCTTGCCGCCCGCCTGCGCGCCGTTGAAATCGGCCTGGATGCCTTCGAGCGCTTTCAGCACGCCGGCCAGCTGGTTGGGCTGGTTGACCGCCCAGTCCTTCTGCGGCGCGAGCCGCACGCGCGCGCCGTTCGCGCCGCCGCGCTTGTCGGAACCGCGGAACGTCGACGCCGACGCCCACGCCGTCGACACCAGCTGCGCCACCGACAGCCCCGCGGCATCGATCTTCGCCT
>NZ_JAAGNW010000117.1:0-11611 GCF_010645215.1 Burkholderia multivorans
GATCATGCTCTCGATGTTCCAGGCGAAGCCGCACAGCATGCTCGCGCCGGTGAAGCCGAGCGCGGAGGCGGCGAACAGCTTGCGGGTCGAGAACACGCGGGTCAGCCAGCCGGACATCGGGATCACCGTGATCTCGGCGATCAGGTAGGCCGTCTGCACCCAGCCGATCTGGTCCTGCGCCGCGTCGAGGCCGCCGCCGATCTCCTGCAGCGACGACGCGACGATCTGGATGTCGAGCAGCGCGACGAACAGGCCGACGCACATCACGGCGAACGGCCAGGCGGCCGGCTGCGGCGGCGCCGCCTGCTCGGGCGGCGCGAGGACGGCTTGCGTGGTGTCGCTCACCGGTCGCCTCCGCGCGTGTCGACCGACACGACGGTGGACAGCCCCGGCCGCAGGATGCCGAGCACGCCGTCCTGCGCGTCGAGCGCGATCCGCACCGGCACGCGCTGCACGATCCGCGTGAAGTTGCCGGTCGCGTTCTGCGGCGGGATCACGCTGAACACCGCGCCCGTCGCGGGCGCCAGCAGGTGCACGCGCCCGCTGAAGCATTTCGACGACTGTACGTCGGCACAGACTTTCGCGGGCTGGCCCGGCTTCATGTGCGTGAGCTGGTCTTCCTTGAAGTTCGCGTCGACCCACAGGCCGTTCGCGGCGACCACCGACATCAGCTGTGTGCCGGGCGTCACATAGCTGCCGAGGTGCGCCGAGCGATTGCCGACATAGCCGTCCATCGGCGCGCGCAGCTCGGTGTAGCCGACGTTGAGCTGCGCGGTGCGCAGCGCCGCGCTCGATTGCAGCAGCGCGGCATCGGCGCCGGCGATCTTGCTGTCGAGCACGGCGACCTGCTGGCGCGCCTCGCGCAGGCGGGCGTTGGATGCGTCGAGCTGCGCCCTGGCCTGCTTGAGCGCGGCGTTCGAGCGTTCCTCGGCCTGGCGCGTGCCGGCTTCGGTGACGACCAGCTTGCGATAGCGCGCCGCGTCGGTTTCCGCGAACGCGAGCGACGCCGCCTTCTCGGTCACGTCGGCGCCGGCCTGGTCGATCACGGCCTGCTGGAGCGCGCGCTGCGCGACGAGCTGCACGCGCGCGGCGCGCATGGCTGCCTCGTTGGCCTTCGCGGCGTCGAGCTGCGCCGAGTAGTCGCTCGGCTGGAGCCGCAGCAGCGGCTGGCCGGCGCTCACCCGCTGGTTGTCCTCGACCAGCAGCTCCGACACATAGCCGGCGACGTGCGGAGAGATGACCGTGATGTTGCCGCCGACATAGGCGTCGTCGGTCGTTTCGATGAAGCGGGCGTGCAGCCACCAGTAGACGCCGTAGGCGAGCAGCAGCACCCCCAGCACGATGATGACGGGCAAGACCGGCTTGCGTTTGCGTGCCGGCTTGTCGCCGTCGACGCCCTGGATGACCTGCGTGTCCGAACGGGTTTCGCTCACCACTCACCTCTCCTATGCTTGGCAATCTGTGTTCCGGCGGACGTCGCCGTCGACGTTCCTTCGGCCCGCGGGCCAGGCTGGGCGCGCCGGCGGAGAAGGGGACGTGCCGGGATTCTTTTGTTCGATACGGACTCAGGACGCGCGCACCCCGCCCGCGCAAGGGGCGGCGCGGGTTTCGGCGTGCGGACCTGCCTCGGTTATTAGTATGATGGTGATCATGTAAAAAAAGCTTGTCAAGCGTTGCCGTGTGGGCGACGCCGTCCGGACGGCGCTAATCGGTCGCCGCCGCGCGAGGCGGGCGGCGGCCGGGTTGTTTACCAGGTGGCCAGCAGGGAGTCGACGCCGCGCAGCGCGTTGTTGCGGCGATACGGCAGCGCGTCGAGGTTGGTGATGTGCAGGTTCGGCAGGCGTGCGTAGATGGTTTCGAGCGCGGCGGCGATTTCGAGGGTCGCAAGCCGTGCGCCGAGGCAGTAATGCAGACCGTTGCCGAACGACAGCGGGCGCACGCCCTCGCGATCGATGTCGAGCGTGTTGGGATCCGCGAATTGCTGCGGGTCGCGGTTCGCGCCGCCGAGGCAGACGCAGATCAGGTCGCCGCGCTTGAGCGCGTAGCCGTCGATCTCGATGTCCTCCAGCGCGACGCGCTGCGCGATCTGCACCGAACTGTCGAAGCGCAGGCACTCGTTGACGACGTTCGGCATCAGCGACAGGTCGGCCTTCACGCGCTCGCGCTGCTCGGGATGGCGCTGCAGCGCGATCAGCGAGTTGCCGATCATGTTCTCGGTGGTCTCGTGGCCCGCCACGAACAGGAAGCACAGGTTCGCGACGATCTCGTCGTCCGTCAGGCGCTCGCCGTTCTCCTCGGCGAGGATCATCTGCGAGATCAGGTCGTCGCCCGGATGCTTGCGGCGCTCCGCGAGCACGCGCGCGAAATAGGCTTCGAGCTGCAGCGCCGACTGCTTCGACTCCTCGAGCTGCTCCGCATTCAGCGGCGTGACGTTGAGCGCGCCCGCCGCCTTGTCGGCGGCTTTCTTGAACATCGCGCCGTCCGACGGCGCCACGTCGAGGATCGTGCAGATCGTCTGCATCGGCAGCACGAACGCGAAGCCGCTGACGAGATCGCCCTGCGGCTCGCGCTCGAGCTTGTCGACGAGCTGGTTCGAGATCGCGTACGACGCCTCGCGGAACTTCTCGATCTGGCGCGCGTTGAACGACTTCATGATCAGGGCGCGCAGATGCGTGTGCTTCGGCGGGTTGAGGCCCGGCAGCATCGCGCGGAAGGTGCGGAACGGCGGCTGGTCGATCACGCCCTCGCCGTAGCGGGCCTTGACCGCCTCGACGATGCCCTTGCCGAAGCGGCGGTCGAGCAGCAGCTTCTCGCCGAACGCATAGTGGGAGGTCGCATACAGCCGCGGCGCGAGCTGCACGAGCTGCGCCTCGTCGCGCATCGCGTCGAGGACGGGGTAGGGATTGTCGAGGTAGGCCGGGGTCGAAAGGTCGCTGTATTGCATGGTGATGAATCCTGTAGGGTGGGAAGGAGGCGCGCGGGCGCGCTCAGATCGAGACCATCTCGAAGTCGCTCTTCGGCACGTCGCATTCCGGGCAGCGCCATTCGCCCGGAATGTCTTCCCAACGCGTGCCCGGCTGGATGCCGGCCTTCGGATCGCCGGTTTCCTCGTCGTAGATGTAGCCGCAGATCAGACACATCCACGTGCGGTACTCGATTGCAATATCGGACATCGTGCAGTTCTCCGGATTAACTTTCGAGCGCGGCTTCCGCGCTCGGGCATTCGATGCTCTGGTTCAGTTGCTTGCGCAGCTTGTTCAGGTCCTTGATCGACAGCAGCGGGCGGTCGAGCAGGATCGACAGGTTGTGCAGGATGCGGTCGGCCACCTTGCCCTCCCAGTCGCGGTCGAAGTGGATCTGCTTGTCGAGCCAGTGGCCCAGCCACTCGGGGTCGGGCAGCCGGCTCTGCACGGTGTCGTTCGGGAACAGCGCGCGGTTCACGTGCAGGTTGGTCGGATGAATCGCCTTCGCCGAGCGGTTGCCGCTCGCCATCAGCGTGCCGATCTTCGCGAACGCGCGGCGCGCCTCGTCGCCGTAGCGCTCCAGCGCGCGCCGCATGTACTTCAGGTAGGCCGCCGCGTGGCGCGCCTCGTCCCGCGAGATCAGTTCGTAGATCTGGCGGATCACCGGCTCCGTATGCCAGTGCGCGGCGCACCGGTACCAGTGATTGAGCCGGATCTCGCCGCCGAAATGCAGCGTCAGCGTCTCCAGCGCGGGGGCGGGATCGAACGGGAAGCGCACCGCGTGCAGCTCGTCCTCGCTCGGCGCGAGGTCGGGGCGGAAGCGCCGCAGGTATTCGATCAGCACGAGCGAGTGCTTCTGCTCCTCGTAGAACCAGATCGACATGAACGCGGAGAAGTCGCTGTCGTGCTGGTTGTCGCGCAGGAACATCTCGGTCGCCGGCAGCGCGGCCCACTCCGTGATCGCGTTCATCTTGATCGACAGCGCCTGTTCGTCGGACAGGCGCGCGCGATCGAAGCGATCCCAGGCGACGTCGTGCTGCATGCTCCAGCGCGCGCGCTCGAGGCTTTGGTACAACTCGGGATAGAGCATCATCGAAGTCTCCCTGCGGCGCTAGGCGCCAGTCGCGGCATGCACGGCCTGATCCGCGTCGGCCGTCAGGAACTGCGTCACGCGCTTGATCACCCCCGCGTCCGACAGGATGCGCACGTGCCCGACCTTCTCGACCCGCTCGAACACGACGCCCGGCAGCGCCGCGACGATGTTTTCCGATTCGCAGATCGGCACCACGTCGTCGTTCGGGCCGTGCATCACCAGCATCCGTGCGGCGAGCCCGCGGCCCAGCACGCCGATGTCCCAGTGCTGCGGCGGCACGCCGTTGCGGCTGTGCAGCTCCGCGTACAGCGCGCGCATCACGGGCGGCGTCAGCTGCAGGAAATCGTTCGACCAGCGATCGATCACGGCGGGCAGCGTGCACGGCGGCGCGAGCATCACGAGGCCGGCCGCGCTCGCCGGGCCGAGTTCCGCGAGCGCGCCCGTCGAGGCGATCGAGCCGAGCGAGTGCGCGACGATGGCGTGCACGCCGCCGAGCGAGCGGATCGCCCCCTTCACCGCGTCCTTGAACGCCGTCATCGTGGTCACGGTGCCGGGCGACACGCCGTGCGCAGGCGCCTCGAACGCGGCGACCCGGAAGCCGGCCTTCTGCAGCCACGGCACGAACGAGAACATCGTCGCGCTGTCGGCGCCCCAGCCGTGCACCAGCAGCACGGTGCGCTCGCCCTTGCCCCATACGTGGCCGTGCTTGACGCCCGCGACGCCTTCGATCTCGAAGCGGCGCGCGCCGAGCGGCGTCATGTCCTTCGGCGGCGTCTTGCGGAACGTGCGCGTGTAGCCGAACAGGTCGGTTGCCCGCCGCGCGGCGGCGGCGGACGACACCACGCTCAGCGCGTCGACGTAGCCCTTGACGAGCCGCTTGCGGAACGGCATCGGCGGCGCGGCGGGCTGCGCCAGGGCGCCGGGGAGAGATTGCTCGGAAGTATTGGACATCGCTGCTTCTCCTGCGTGAAGGACGTCAGATCGCGGTGTCGGCGCGCGGCGGCGTCGGCGCGGCGGGGGTCGCGACCGCCTCGAACGACTGGTAGTAGCCGTGCACCGGGTCGTACAGGTGGCAGGAACGGATCACCTTCCACACTTCGCCCCAGGTGAAGGTTTTCTGCCGGATCGCGCCCGGGTACTTGCGCTTGAGCGCCTCGCGCGCCTTCGGCAGGTTGTAGAACGGGATGACCGGCACGACATGGTGGGCGGCGTGCACCGAGATGTTGTGCGTGAAGAAGTGCAGCCACTTCGGGTACTCGTAGTCGGTCGTCATCATCAGCCGGCTGCCGTTCAGGGTCCAGTGCTCGCGGGTGAGGAACGGCACGTCGTCGGCGATGTGATGCATCATCGTCGTCGTGCTGAACCACGCGTGAATGCCGAGCCACGGGCCGAGGAAGTACAGCAGGAAGCCTTGCCAGCCGGTGAAGTAGATCAGCGCCGGCAGGTAGATCGCGGCGAACAGCACGGTCACCACGATCGAGCGACGCACGTCGTTGCGCGCCTCCAGCTTCGGGAACATGCCGGGGCGGAAGCCCGAATGGCGCTGGTAGTTGACGGTGCCGAGCCAGAACAGCCAGCTGCGCGTGCTGCGATACACGAACTTCTCCCACAGCCCCATGCGCCGGTACTGTTCGGGCAGCACCGGGCGCCAGTCGGTATCCATCTCCAGGCTGTTGGTGTTCGCGTGATGCAGGTTGTGCATGTGGCGCCAGCCGTGGAACGGATACAGCAGCGGGAACAGCGCGATCTGGCCGAGCATGAAGTTGAAGCGGCGGCTCTTCGAGAACGAGTTGTGCCCGCAATCGTGCGCGATGCAGAACAGCCCCCAGCCGCCGAGCCCCGCCGCGAGCCAGAGCGGGATGTAGAGCGACCAGTGCGGCGCGTAGTGGACGCCGACGATCGCGCCGACGTAGAGCGCGGCGCTCGCGAAGAAGCCGAGCAGCCCGCGCGCGAGGCGCGGTTCGTACAGCTCGCGCGGGATCGCGTCGGCCAGGCGCTCGTGGTCGAGCGTCTTGAGCGAGTCGACGAACTCGCGGAAGCCCTGCGTCTGCTGCTGCGGTAGTTTGATGGTTGCCATCGTATACGCTCCTTTGCCGTGCGGACTACGCCTTCACTTCGCTCGACGCGAGCTCGGTGGCCAGGTAATGCGCGAGGTCGTCGCTGTTCTGGTGTTCGAACAGCAGCGCCGGGGACAGGCGCTGTTCGAGCAGCTTCTCCAGGTCGCCCGCGACCTGCAGCGCGACGAGCGAATCGAGGCCATAGGACTCGAAGGTGCGCGCGGTCTCGATCTGCGCGGCCGGTACGTTGATCTGCTTCGCCAGCCGCTCGACGAGCCACTGGCGGATGCCGGCTTCCGTCAGCGGGGCGGCCGAACGCTTTTCCTCGGTGAAGCCGATCTTGTTGAACAGGCTCGAAATGAACGCCATGATGTGTACTCCAACGTCAGGGTTGAGAAAACGAATCGAAATGACGACCGAGGCTCATGCCGCCTTGCGCGCGCGCAGGCGGTCGATGACTTCCCGGCTCGGCGAGCGCAACTCCCAGACGATGCCGAGCTTGCCCAGCAGCGTCAGGACCCAGCCCGACAGGTCGGGCTCCCACCAGCGCACGCCATGCCGGTACCAGGCCGGGAATGCGTGATGGTTGTTCTGCAGACCTTCACCGAAGGTCAGGAACGCGACGATCCAGTTGTTGGTGCTGTGGTCGCGGTTGTCGAACGGCCGGCTGCCGTAGCGATGGCAGATCGAGCCGACGCACCAGGCGAACTGGTTGGCGAGGAACATGCGCGCGAAGCCGCCGAACAGCAGGCCCGACAGCGCGCCCGTCCAGCTCGACGTCGCGAGGCCGCCGATCGCGGCGGGGATCAGCAGGCCGAGCAGGACCCAGTAGAAGTAGGTGCGGTTGAAGAACAGCAGGGTGCGATCCTTGAGGATGTCCTGCGCGAAATAGCTCCAGCTCGACATGTCGGGCGCCATCATCCACGGCATGTGCGCGTGCCAGAGGCCGCGCAGGCGCTCGGCGCGGCTGTCGCCGAGCAGGTTCGGCGAATGCGGATCGCCGGGCTTGTCGCTGTAGGTGTGATGCCGGCGGTGCGTCGTGACCCAGAACAGGATCGGGCCCTGCGCGGCCATCGAGCCGCAGAGCAGGATCAGCGCGCGGAACACCGACGAGGTCTTGAACGCGCGATGCGCGAGGAAGCGGTGATAGCCGATCGATACGCCGGCCATGTGCAGCACGTACATGACGCCGAACAGCCCGGCGTCGAGCCAGGTCGCGAGCCCCAGGTGCCACATCCAGGCGGCGCCGAGCGAGCCGACGAACGGAATCGCCATCACGCCGAACGCGGTGCGCGCCTTGATGCGGGCGCCGCGCGGGTCGAGCTGGTTGACGCCGCGCACCGGCGTGGGCTGGTCGTCGGCGGCGGCCGGCGGACTGCTGAAGTCGAGCTGATTCATCGAAGGCTCTCCGGATGGCGGGCGATGGGGCGGAGGGGGCGGGATCTCATGACTGCGCGGCCCGGGTCGTGGGGCGTTCGGGACGGCGCACGTCCCAGACGAGGCCGAACAGCGCGAGCAGGTCGATCAGCGCGCCCGACGGATCGATCTGCCAGAAGTGCTGGCTGGTGCGGGCGAGCGCGGGAAACGCGTGGTGGTTGTTGTGCCAGCCGCCGCCGACCGCCGGCAGCGCCAGCCAGAACACGTTGCGGCTCTGGTCGCGCGTGGTGTTCGGATGCGGCCCGAAGCTGTGGGCGAACGAATTGATGGCCCAGGTCGACTGGTCGACCAGGAAGATCCGCATCAGGCCGCCCCACAGGAAGCCCATCAGCGCCGAGTAGGCGGTGCCGCCGATCAGCCAGCCGGCCGCGGTCGGAATCGCGAGGCCGATCGCGATCCACACGAAGTAGAACTGGTTGAGCTTGACGACCAGGCGGTTGCGCAGCAGGTCGGGCGTGAACGTGCTCCAGTTCTGGCGGCGCAGCGTGAACAGCCAGCCCACGTGCGCGTGCCAGATCCCGCGCAGGCGGCCCTTGAAGTCGTCGCCGTGCAGGCGCGGCGAATGCGGGTCGCCTTCCTTGTCGGTGAAGGCGTGGTGCATCCGGTGGGTCGCGGCCCAGAACAGCACCGGGCCCTGCGCGGCCCTCGAGCCGAAGATCGCGAACAGCGACGTGACGATCGGGCCGGCCTTGAACGCCTGGTGCGAGAAGAAGCGGTGCAGGCCCGCCTCGACGCCGAGCGCGGTGCACACGTACATCGCGGCGAGCAGCCCGAGTTCGAGCCGGCCGATGCCGTGGAAGCAGGCGAGCACCACCGCCGCGACCGCGCCGACGGCCGGAATGCCGACGGTCAGGTAGGCCAGGCGGCGTTCCGAGGCGCCCGTGCGGTCCGCGATCGCGGACGGTTGGGAAGACGCGTGTTTGGTCTGGGTATCCATGATGTCCTTGTCCGCGTCAGGAGCGGGCGTGGGGGTAGCTGGCCAGCGCTTCGGCAAGCAGCGCCTGGCGGGTCGCATAGCGCTGGATCTTGCCGCTAGTCGTCAACGGGATCGCGCCCGTCGGTGCGAAATGGATCACGTGCGGCGCCGCGCCGAGGTGCAGCGTCACGCGCTCGACGATCGCGTCGCGCAGCGAATGCAGCTCGTCGGACGTCACGCGCTCGCCGCGCCGCAGCTCGGCGACCACGGCGATCTGCTCGTTCGCGCCGGTGTCGATCGAGAACGCCGCGACGCCGTTGGGCCGGATCCGCGCATCGGTCTCCTGCACCAGTTGTTCGATGTCCTGCGGATACAGGTTGCGACCCGCGTGGATGATCAGATCCTTGATCCGGCCGGTGACGAACAGCTCGCCGTCGCGCAGGAAGCCGAGGTCGCCCGTGCGCAGGTAGCGGTCCGGCGAGCCGGGCAGCGTCGCGTAGAACGTCTCGCGGCTGCGTTCGTCCTGGTTCCAGTAGCCGACGCCGATGTTCGGGCCGCTGAACCAGATCTCGCCGATCGCGCCGTCGGGCAATGCGCGGCCGCTGGCCGGGTCGACGATGCGCAGGTCGTGGCCGGGCGCGGCGATGCCGCAGCCGGCCAGCGTCTGCGCGCGCGGATGATCGTCCGGGACGTCGAGCGCCGCGCCGTGCGCGAGGTGTTCCTGGTCGACGCTCGTGAAGATCGGCGCGGCGCCGTCAGGCTTGCCCGACACGAACACGGTCGCTTCCGCGAGCCCGTAGCAGGGGCCGAACGCGGCGGCGCGAAAACCGCGCGAGCCGAAGCGCGCCGCGAAGCGCTCGAAAGTGCGCAGCCGCACCGGCTCCGCGCCGCAGTAGATCGCCTCGACGGTCGACAGATCGAGCGTCGCCAATTCAGCGTCGTCTATCGTGTCGCAGCAGAGATCGAAGGCGAAGTTCGGCGCGATGGTGGTCGTCACCCGGTAGCGCGACACGGCGGCGAGCCAGCGGTAGGGCCGCTGCACGAAATGCCCCGGCGACAGGATCACGGTGGGAAAGCCTTCGTAGATCGGCTGCAGGATGCCGCCCATCAGGCCCATGTCGTGATACGGCGGCAGCCAGGTGCAGCCGACCCGCGCGCGCTGCCCGCCCATCCAGCGGCTCGCGCAGTGGCAGTTGCTGAGCAGGTTGCCGTGCGTGAGCATCACTCCCTTCGGGGCGGACGTCGATCCCGACGTGTACTGCAGCAGCGCGAGGTTCTCCGGATCGAGCGGGGGCAGGTCGCCTGCGCCGTCGTCTGCGCCATTGGACAAATTGTATGTATATGCATTGTTATGACCGAGAAGAAGCGGATCGACATCCGTCCAGGCATCCTCCGGGAGCGTGTCCGGCAGCAGGGCCAGCACGCGCTCGCGCAGCTTGGAGAAGCGGCCATTGGTCAGGATGATGTCGGCCTGCGCGTCCTGTGCGATCGATGCGAGCCGCCCGAGCGCGCGCGTGCCGACGGGCGGGAACGACGGGACCGCGACGGCGCCGGCCATCAGTACGCCGAATAGTGCGGCGACATAGTCGATGCCGGCCTCGAACAGCATCAGCACACGTTTGCCGGCCGATTCCCGCGCGCTCAGGTGATGCGCCACCGCGAGCGCCTGACGATACAGATCGCCGTATGCGACCTCGCGTACCTCGTCCTCGCCATCCACGAGGTGAATGAAGGCGATCTGCTCGGGCCGTTCGGCGGCCTGCAGGCGCAACACGTCGACCATCGTCGCAACCGGGTAGCGCTCCAGCGTGGCGGGTGCGCCGTGACGCCGCGGCGTCGGGGCCGGCGCGTCGATCCGCGCGGTTCCGGAATCGGTTTCGGATATTGTCATGTCGCCATCCTTTCTTCAGTAACGCGTTGTCTGCCGGTGTTTGAAACACACGCGGCCCGGAACACTGGTATTAAAGAAAACGACCGTTCAGTTCGGTTTCTTTAAGCGAACATAAAAAAGCGCGATAACATGCCATTCCCGATTTACGTAGAATTACGTAAATGGCCGGGAAAATATTTGTTTTCCGATTATTACAACGAATGCAGACCGTCAATGCGCCGGCCTGTTGAAACTCGGCGTCAAGCAGATAACAGCTCTCCCCGCGCCCGGCGCACGAGACGCAGGGCGACAAGGCAAGGCGAGCCGTGGGCGTCCGGCGGCGAGCCGGCGTCCAGGGATGATGCCGATGTGTTGCAGCGAGCGACGACTACTGGAGAAGCGAGTACCACCGGCCCAGGCACAAGGGCTGGCGGTTATGGGGAGACACGGACGAGCGTCCGGCAAGGTCGCGTCTGACACTGGACGCGTCCTGGCGAGTAGCGATGCCAGGCATCACGTCACCCTCTTCCACGTGCCAGACGGGAATTGGAACGTACCCTGCACTCATTGCGGCCCTCGGTGACTCTTTTCATGTATATGCACGGATATTTATTCAGAGAAAAATTAAAGTCAAGTGTATTTTTTAAGACGCTGCCGTTTCGTGAAGATGTGAAGCATTGCGGCAGGGTTCAGTTCGGCGACGCTATTCTGACTCAAACCATTCTCTGTGTGGCGCGATTTTAATGGAAATGTAAGCGTAAGACAAATCGAATGTTTGTTCTCTAATTTGGAGGATTTGGGGAAGGGTATGGAGAGGTTTTTAGGGGAGGGCGAACGGTGGGCGGGAAGCGGATTCCGATTGGCGGAGGGTTGGGATTGATGGATAGGATTGCAGATTAAATGGTCAAATGGCCGAGATTTCCTGACTGGTGCGATGCGACAGTTCAACGTCTCGGTTTTGCATCCCGCGACACGATCGGGTGTTCCGGTGCGAAACGCTGCTCACGTGGGCAGGTCGTTCATAGGCTCATGTCGAGGGTGGTTCGGCGCTTTCATGGAGATCGTTTTGCGGATCGCTTCGAATGCGTCGAGCAACGGCAGGGCGCGCGGAACGTTCGTCGGGGGAATCGGACGAGGGGATCGTTGTGAATGCACGGATACACTCGGTGAATGGAGCGCAAGAGGGGCCGGCGGGTGAGACTGTTCGACGTCGTTCTAAGCTGAATTTGGATTCTCCGGAATATTTTGGAATCCTATTCGTGTGATTCGATCGAT
>NZ_JAAGNW010000117.1:11621-20807 GCF_010645215.1 Burkholderia multivorans
CCCGCAAGTGCGATGTATCAGATGCACCGCGACTTCGTCGTCGCGATCCTTGCACCATGTTTCACCCCACGCGCGTAGCGCGTGGATGACCGGATAAAACGCCTTTCCTTTTTCCGTGAGCCGGTATTCGTAGCGCAAGGGTCTCTGGTTGTACGGGTGGCGTTCCACCATGCCGTCTTCCTGGAGCGCCTTCAACCGCGATGTCAGCATTTGCGGTGTCGCCTCCGTCTGGATCTGGATTTCGTCGAAGCGGCTCGCTCCCATGTAAAGCTCACGCAAGATCAACATCGTCCATCGGTCGCCGACAACCTCGGTCGACCGTGCAACGGGGCAGACCGTGGCGTCGGAATTTCCTTTGCGGCCCATACCTTTTCCTTGTCACTTTTGTTTTCATAGTAACACGGGCGTCCGGTGGGCATGGCGCTGGTCAGCACCGACAGGTCATGAGTGCGATGCTCGGTACATTATAACTATGATTTTCATAGTTATAATGTACGAACAGGTTGTCCCTCATGTACCGTCCGCGCAGCCGATCTGCGGTTGCGCGTCCTCAGCCGCGATCCCGACCCGCAGGAGAACCCCCATGCCGACCCCGACTTATCACACCGAGCGCACCGGCTTGCTGCTCGTGGACCCATACAACGACTTCCTGTCGCACGGCGGCAAGATCTTCCCGATGATCGAGGCCGTCGCCAACGACGTTCGTCTTCTGGACAATCTACGCGCGACCGTTCACGCTGCGCGCGCATCAGGCATTCAGGTTTTCTTCGTGCCTCATCGACGCTGGCAACCCGGCGATTACGATACCTGGGCCCATCCCAATCCGACCCAGCGCCTCGTGCAGCAACACCGCACCTTCGAAAAAGGAACGTGGGGCGGCGAGTGGCATCCTGATTTCGTGCCGCAGGACAATGACATCGTGATACACGAGCACTGGGCCCAAAGCGGCTTCGCCAACACCGACCTCGATTTCCAGCTCAAGCAGCACGACATCTCACATGTCATTGCAGTCGGCCTGCTCGCGAACACGTGCATCGAATCGACGGCGCGCTTCGCAATGGAGCTGGGCTACCACGTGACGCTCGTGCGGGACGCCACCGCGGCATTCAGTCATGAAATGATGCGCGCCGCGCACGAACTGAATGGACCGACATTCGCGCACGAGATCCTGTCGACGGCCGAGCTGCTGGCCGCGCTGGCGGGCTGATGGAACACGATCGCCGCGGCTGACGGGCCATCCGTTGCCTGGCGTGAGCCCTCCTCGTCTGCGCAGCGGATCCCGATATCGCCCCACCTCTTTTCATCACGTCGCCCGCACGGGGTGCATGACCCACGACCCCGTGCACGGTTCTGCATCACTGCACCGCCCGGCGACGCAACACGCTTTCACCACGCTTCAATCCAGACCACGGATCGGCCAATGGCCCCCATTCTTCATCGATATCCTAGGCAGTCCGGATAAACAAAATCCCGCCGTTTACCGAACAGAAATTATAAAAATAATCCCGCCTCGTTTTCCTGAAATTCTGAAAAAGACAATATTTTTCTGGGTAGAGCATTCTCTCCACGCATAGATTGCACTGCCGCAAAAAAAGTGTCACGGCGCGTGTTCGAGCGCGTTTTCCCGACACCTGTCCCGTCCCGCCGATATCCGCGAAAAACCCTTGTCGAACAAGGAACATAGCGCCGCACAAGGCTCCGCGCGCAATCCCCTCTGCCCGATATCGCCCAGCACGACCCACCCGCGCATTCAAGCGAAGAATGTGTGCATCGCAACAATCCATTTCAATCCGCCCGTCCCCGACGGTATGGTGAACACACGTTCGATATTCATTGAGCGATGCGAATAAACCGAGAAACCGAGGGAAATCGTTCTCCATGAAACCTGTTCATACCGCATCCGCAAGCGACCAACCCGCCCAGGGTCCGGCCGCGCGCGCAGCCGACGCGGGCTTGCGCCTGCCCGGGCGGCTGGTCGGGCCGATCGTGCTGGGCACGCTGTTGAACGCGCTGAACTCGTCGATGATCGCGGTCGCGCTGGTCAGCATCCAGCAGACCTTCGCACCGGGTGCGCGCTTCGACACCATGTGGCTCGTCTCCGGCCTCTATCTCGCGACCGCGGTCGGCCAGCCGACGATGGGGCGCCTCGCCGATCGTTTCGGCGCGAAGCGGATGTTCTGCATCGGTCTCGCGATCGTGCTCCTCGCCTCGGTGCTCGCGCCGTTCGCGCCGTCGCTGGGCGCGCTCGTCGCCGCGCGCGTCGCGCTCGGAATCGGCACGTCCGCCGCCTATCCGGCCGGCATGGCGCTGATCCGCGCGTGGTCGCAGCGGCATGCGAACGGCGCGACGCCCACGGGCGGGCTCGGCGCGATCTCGATCGCCGCGCAGGTGGCGGTCGCCTTCGGTCCGCCGCTCGGCGGCGCGCTCGTGCAGTTCGCCGGGTGGCGCGCGATCTTCTGGATCAACGTGCCGATCGTGCTCGCTTCGTTCATCACGGCCGCGCGCTGGCTACCCGCCGATCCGCCGTACCAGGGCGCGCAGGCGCGCCGCACGCTGGGCGGCACGCTCAAGGAGCTGGACGTGCCGGGCCTCGTGCTGTTCGTGCTGACGCTCACGTGCCTGCTGCTGTTCCTGCAGACCGTGGCGCATCGGCCGAACTGGCTGCTGCTCGGCGCGACGGTACTGCTCGCGCCGCTCCTGGTGCAGTGGGAGCGGCAGGCGGCGACGCCCTTCATCGACGTGCGGATGCTCGCGGAAAACCGTCCGCTGCTCGGCACCTACCTGCGTTGCGTCGGCACCTACGCCGTGTTCTACGCGATTTTCTACGCACTGCCGATGTGGTTGCAGGAAGCGCGCGGGCTGTCCGCCGCGAACGCGGGCCTCGCCATGCTGCCGATCGCCGCGCTCGGCACCGTGACCACCTTCGTGGCGACCCGCATCGCGCATCGCCACGGTCCGCGCCCGGTGCTGATCGCCGGCTCCGCGCTGCTGTGCATCGGCAGCGTCGTAATGAGTTTCTTCACGAGCAGCCTGCCGATCGCGGCCGTCGTGCTGCTCTCGATCGTGTTCGGCGTGCCGAACGGTTTCAACAACCTCGGCAATCAGGCGACGCTGTACCAGAGCGCGCCGCACGACCGGATCGGCGCCGCGTCGGGCTTGTATCGCACTGCGCAATACGTCGGCGGCAGCCTGTCGTTCGCGCTGGTCGGCGTCGCGCTCGGCCACCCGGCGAGCGACCGGGGCCTGCGCGAGCTCGCGATCGTCCTGGCCGCGATCAGCGTGGTGCTGTTGCTCAATGCGGCGTCGAGCCGTCATATCGGCGCCGTGGTTCCTTCCATCCAACAACAGAAGTGAGGTGTTTGCATGTCCATTCCGACGCTCAACCGCACGGTCGCCCTGGTGGCCATCGATCTGCAGAACGGCATCGTGTCGCTGCCCGTCACGCCGTACACCGGCGCCCAGGTGGTCGCCAAGACCGTCGAGCTGGCGCAGGCGTTCCGCGCGCAGCAACTGCCGGTGATCTACGTGCACACGAGCTACCGGCCCGACGGCGGCGTGGCGCTGAAGGTCCGCACCGATGCGCCGTCGTCGCCGCCGAATCTCGATCCCGAATGGAGCGCGTTCGCGCCGGCCCTCGGCGTCGGCCCGAACGATCTCGTGGTCACCAAGCATCAGTGGGGCGCGTTCACCGGCACCGATCTCGACGTGCAGTTGCGCCGCCGCGGCATCACCGACATCGTGCTGACCGGCATCGCGACCAACATCGGCGTCGAATCGACGGCGCGGCAGGCTTATGAAAACAACTACAACGTCGTCGTCGTCAGCGACGCGGTGAGCACGTCGTCGAGCGACGCGCAGAACTTCGCGCTGACGCAGATCTTCCCGAAGCTCGGGCAGGTCGCTGCGGCGAGCGACGTGGAGGCGGCACTGGAGCAGGCGTTCTCACGCTGACCGGCGCGCGCCGCCGGCGCACCCGGAAAACATTCTTAAAAACCCGAGGGATGACAATGATTTCGACAGATGCATGGGTCCTGTACGCGGGACCGGAGACGGGCCGCAAAGCCGCGCCCGTGGCGGGCGAACTGCAACGCGAGACGTTCCGCTTCGACGAACTGGCCGCCGACGAGGTGCTGGTCGAGCCGCTGTACGGCTCGTGGGAGGCGAACCTCGATCACGCGCTGACGCGCAATCCGGTCGATATTTGCCGGCAGCGTCGCGAGGACAAGATCGTGCTCGGCAACGGCGCGCTGGTGCGCGTGCTCGAACGCGGCGGCGCGGTGCACTCGCTTCAAGAAGGCGAGATCTGCATGGTGATGCCGTTCGGCAAGCGCGACGAGAACGGTTTCGCGGAACTGGTCTACGCCTACGATGCGCCGGGCACGATCGGCGTGATGGCGCGCCGCACCAAGATGCGCGCCGACAATCTCGTACCGGTGCCGTCCGACAGCCGCCACTCGCTGCTGCAATGGGCGACCTACGGCCGCTACTTCACCGCGTGGGACAACTGGAAGGTCGCATCGGCCTGCTGGCGCTCGCAGCTGCCCGACGTCGATCCGGCCGACTACCTGGTGTTCGGCTGGGGCGGCGGCACCACGCTCGCCGAGCTGCAGCTCGCGAAGCGCGAGGGCTTCCGCGTCGCGATGACGGCCAGCAACGACAAGCGTCTCGACGAACTGACGAAGCTCGGCATCACGGCGGTCGATCGCCGCAAGTTCCCGCACCTCAGCTATGACGAAGAGCGCTATCGCACCGATCCGGAGTACCAGGCGAACTATCGCGAATCGGAAAAGGTGTTCGCGGAGACGATCGGCGAACTGAGCGGCGGACGCGGCGTCGCGATCTTCCTCGACAACCTGGGCGGCGCGCTGTACCGCGCGACGATGCGCGTGATCGGCCGCACCGGGATCGTCGCGACGGTCGGCTGGAAGACCGGGATGCGGCTGTGGAACCTGCGCGCGACCGAGTGCATCAACCGCCGCCTGCACATCCACACGCATGCCTGGCGCTATGACGACAGCATCACGATCCGCGATTTCCAGGAGTCGACCGGCTGGATCGGGCAGGAGCCGACCGAGATTTTCGATTTCGACGAGGTGCCGAAGCTGGCGTCCGACTACCTGAACGGGAAGATCCAGACGTACTTCCCGATCTATCGGATCAACGAAGTCTGATCATTGGCTTGCGCGTCGCGTCGAGTCCGCATCTATTCATTCAGTGATGCGAAACAATCGAACGGCGCGCGAATCGATTCAATTGAAGGGAGAAAAGCGATGGCCACGGTGGAAACCGAAGATATCGCCGCCGCGCCGGCCGCGGAGCGTACGCGCTCCGGGCCGCTCGACGGCATCCGCGTGATCGACGCCGCGACGCTGTTCGCGGGGCCGCTCGCCGCGACGATGCTGGCCGACTATGGCGCGGACGTGATCAAGGTCGAGCATCCGACGGGTGATCCGGCGCGCAAGTACGGCGCGCGGCGCGACGACGTGCCGCTGTGGTGGAAAGTGCTCGCGCGCAACAAGCGCGCGGTCACGCTGAACCTGAGCGACGCCGAGGGCCAGCGCCTGTTCCGCGAGCTGGCGGCGCAGGCGGACGTCGTCGTCGAGAATTTCCGGCCCGGCACGCTGGAGCGCTGGGGGCTCGGCTACGACGCGCTGTCGGCGGTCAATCCGCGCCTCGTGCTGGTGCGCGTGACGGGCTTCGGCCAGTTCGGCCCGTATTCGAGCCGGCCCGGCTTCGGCACGCTCGCGGAAGCGATGAGCGGCCTGGCCGCGTTGACGGGCGAGCAGGACGGCCCGCCCTTGCTGCCGTCGTTTCCGCTCGCCGACACGGTGGCGGGGCTGACGGCCGCGTTCGCGATCATGACGGCGCTGAAGGCGCGCGAGCGCACCGGGCGCGGGCAGGTGGTCGATCTCGCGATCATCGAGACCATGCTCGCGGCGATGGGCGCGCAGGTCGCGAGCTACGACCAGACGGGGCAGGTGCCGGTGCGCACCGGCAATCGCTCGGCGAACAATTCGCCGCGCGGCGTCTATCGCACCGCGGACGGCAAGTGGGTGGCGCTGTCGACGTCCGCGCAGAGCATCGCCGAGCGCGTGCTGCGGCTCGTCGGCCGCGCGGAACTGATCGACGAGCCGTGGTTCGTGAACGGCGCGCAACGCGCGCAGCACGCGGACGAGCTCGACGAGGCGGTCGGCGGCTGGATCGCGCAGCGCACCCGCGACGAGGTGCTGGTGGAATTCGAGCGTGCCCAAGCGGCGGTCGCGCCGATCTACGACGTCACCGACGTGCTGAGCGATCCGCAATATGCGGCGCTCGGCTCGGTGGTGTCGGTGCCGGACGCGGAGCTGGGCGCCTTTCGCACCCACAACGTGCCGTTCCGCCTGTCGGACACGCCCGGCGCGATCCGCTGGGGCGGGCCGCAGCGCGGCGCGCACAACGACGAGGTGTTCGGCGCATTGGGACTGGAGCGGCCCGAGATTGCCGCGTTGACTGAACGGGGAGTGCTATGAAGAGCAGTGCGACGTACCGCAGTTACCTGTATGTGCCCGCGCACAAGGCGCAGGTGGTGGACAAGGCGTATGCGAGCGAGGCCGACGCGATCGTGCTCGACCTGGAGGACGCCGTGCCCGCGAGCCACAAGGCCGAGGCGCGCAAGGCCGCGGCCGAGGTGCTCGCGGCCGGGCCGTCGAAGCCGACCTACGTGCGCATCAATCCGGCCTCGAGCCCGTGGTGCCGCGACGACGTCGAGGCGATCGCACTGCCCGCGCTGCGCGCCTTGCGGCTGCCGAAGTGCGACCGGCCGGACCAGATCCACGCCGTGGCCGGCTGGCTCGACCAGCTCGACTGCGAAGCGGGGATCCAGATCCTGATCGAGTCGGCCTATGGCGTCGAGACGGCCTATTCGCTGGCGACGGCGTCGCCGCGTCTCGAACGGATCGGGCTCGGCGAGAGCGACCTGCGCGCGGATCTGCAGATCGGCGTCGACAATTTCACGCTGGAGGTCTGCCGAGCGCGCTGCGTGATCGCGTCGCGCGCCGCCGGGCTCAACGGGCCGATCCAGACGGTCCATCACACGTTGACCGATCTCGATAGCCTGCGCGAATCGACGCAGCGCGCGAAGTCGATGGGCTTCGTCGGCCGCTTCGCGATCCATCCGTCGCAACTGCCGATCATCAACGAAGTGTGGACGCCGTCCGAGGACGAGATCCGCGCGGCCGAGCGCGTGCTCGAAGCGGTCGCGGCGGCGGCCGGCGCGGAGAGCGCGTCGTCGGTGTTCGTGCTGCCCGACGGCCGGGTGGTCGCGCCGCCGCTGATCGCGAATGCGCGCGTGACGCTGGCGCTCGCGAACAATCTGCGCGTGAGCGGGGCCCTCGCATGAGCGCGCCGGCAACGCTCGCGCCGGGTTCGGGCGCCGTGGCGGCGGGCCCGGCGCTGCCGCCCGACGGCATCGTGGGCGCGCTCGGGCGCTTCGCCGCATCGGTGCGCGCCGAGGGGCTCGACCGCAAGCGGCGCGAAGAGGCCGCCGCGCGCGTGCTCGACGTGGTCGGCAACAGCCTGATCGCGCATCGCGAGCCGGTCGCGCATTCGGTGCTGGAGGTCGCGCGCCGCTGGGCGGGCCAGGGGCGCGCGAGCGTGATCGGCGCGTCCGACCGGCTGCCCGCCGCGAGCGCCGCGCTCGTCAACGGCACGCTGGCGCACGCGATGGACTTCGACGATTCGCACATGCGGTCGGTGCTGCACCCGAGCGCGTCGGTGATTCCGGCCGCGCTGGCCGCCGCGCAGGCGAGCGGCGCGTCGGGCGCGGCGTTTCTCGACGCGATGACGGTCGGCACCGAGATCTGCATCCGGCTCGGCGTGGCCGCGTACAACGAGCGGTTGGGCAATTCGGTGTTCTTCGAGCGCGGCCAGCATGCCACCTCGATCTGCGGCACGATCGGCGCGGCCGCGGCGGCCGCGATGCTGTTCGACCTCGACGCCCCGCAGATCGCGGCGGCGATCGGCATCGCCGCGAGCAGGGGGGCGGGGCTGCTCGAAGCGAACCGCACCGGCGGCACGGTGAAGCGGATCCATTGCGGCTGGGCGGCGCACGCGGGCGTGAGCGCGGCCGAACTGGCGGCCGCGGGCGTCACCGCGCCGCCGACCGCGCTCGAAGGACGCTTCGGCTTCTTCCATGCCTGGTGCGGCGACCTCGCGGACGTCAGCGCGGTGTTGCGCGATATCGGCACGGTATGGGAAACCAGCCGGATCATCTTCAAGCCTTACCCGTGCAACCATTTCACGCATCCGGCCATCGACGCGGCCTTGCAGCTGAAGGCCGAGGGCGTGCATGCGGAGGACGTGGTGGAAGCCGAGCTGCGGGTGGCCGCTTCGACGCTGCGCACGATCGGCGAGCCGGCCGAGCTGAAGGCGAACCCGCCGAACGGCTATGCGGCGGCGTTCTCGGGACCGTATACGGTCGCGGCGGCGCTGCTGGGCGGCGGCGGGCTCGGGGTCTGGTTCGACGATTTCGACGATGCGCTGGCGCGCGATCCGGCGCGCCGCGCGCTCGCCGCGAAGGTGCGCTGCGTCGCCGATCCGTGGTGCGACTCGCGCTTTCCGAATTTCCTGCCGGCCGTGCTGCGCGTCACGCTGCGCGACGGGCAGGTGCGCGAGGCGCGCATCGAATCGAGCAAGGGCACGAATTCGCGCCCGCTCACCGAACAGGAGCTGACCGCGAAATTCGCGCTGGCCGCGAGTTCCGTACTTGGCATGACGCGCGCGCTCGCGTTGCGCGAGGCGGTACAGGCGCTGGTGGACGACGCGCCGCTCGACGCGCTGGCCGAACTGGCGGCGAGCGGCGCGGACGACGGGCCGGACACGACACAGGGAGGAGACGCATCTTGACGGCACGACGTTGGGTAAATCGACCGCCGGGTTCGAACTGGGGGGATTTCGGGCCGGACGATCAGAAGGGGCGCCTGAACTGGCTGACGCCGGAGAAGGTGCGCGAGGGGGCGGCGGAAGTGCGGGAGGGCTTGACGTTCTCGCTGAGCCTGCCGCTGGACGTGCCGCGCGGAGGTGGACTGAACGCGCGCAGGAAGCCGCCGGCGATCATGCCGGCGCTGCTGAACGAGCGGCCGTACTTCGGTTACAGGGCGGAGGAGCAGATCGCGAACGCGACGGACGTGGTGTGCGACGACGCGTTCT
>NZ_JAAGNW010000118.1:0-1699 GCF_010645215.1 Burkholderia multivorans
GACCTGATCCGTATGTCCGACGCCAAGCTCCACGAACTGAACATCAGCAAGCGCCGCGCGCTCGCGCTGCTCTTCGCGGCTGCGGCCGTATTCGTCGCGACCCTGTGCCTGCCGCCCGGCCTGTGGGTCGACGGCGCGAAGGCGGTGGCCGAGGCGGCGATGGTCGGCGCGCTCGCCGACTGGTTCGCGGTGGTCGCGCTGTTCCGCCGCGTGCCGATTCCGTTCGTGTCGCGTCATACCGCGATCATTCCGAACAACAAGGAGAAGATCGCGGACAACCTCGCCGCGTTCGTGCGCGACAAATTCCTCGATTCCGCCTCGCTGGTCGCGCTGATCAAGCGTCACGATCCGGCCGCGCGTTTCGCGCAATGGTTGAGCGCGCCCGAGCATACGACGCTGCTCGGCGCCTATGCAACGAAGCTGTTCGAGTTCGCGCTCGACATGACCGACGACGCGCGGATCCAGTCCTTCGTCAAGGACGCGTTCCGCGCGGCGCTCGACAAGGTGGACCTGTCGCAGTCGATGGGCGCGATCCTCGAGACGCTGACCCGCGACGGCCGCCACCAGGCCCTGCTCGACGATGCGATCACCCAGCTGGTCCGCTTGCTGCGCGAACCGGGCAACCGCACCGCGATCGCGGGCTACATCGTCGACTGGCTCAAGGGCGAGTATCCGAAGGCGGAGCGCCTGCTGCCGACCAACTGGCTCGGCGAGCACGGCGCGGAGCTGGTCGCGAACGCGGTGAGCCGCGTACTCACGCAGATCGCCGACGATCCCGACCACGCGCTGCGCGGCCATTTCGACGCGGCCGCCGCACGGCTCGTCGAGAAGCTGCGGCACGACCCGGCCTTCATCGACAAGGGCGAGGAGATCAAGCGTTACCTGCGCGACAGAGAAGCTTTCAATCTGTATGCAAAGGCGTTGTGGACGCAACTGCGCGCGTGGCTGAAGGCCGATCTCGCACGCGAGGATTCGACGCTGCGCGGCCGGACGGCCGCGCTCGGCGCGTGGCTGGGCGAGCGGCTGGCGGCGAGCCCGTCATTGCGCGCCTCGACCAACGAGCACAGCGAACGCGCGGCGGGCGAGATGGCGCCCGAGTTCGCCGCATTCCTGACCCGCCACATCAGCGATACGGTCAGGCATTGGGACGATCGCGAGATGTCGCGGCAGATCGAGCTGAACATCGGCAAGGACCTGCAATACATCCGCATCAACGGCACGCTGGTGGGCGGGCTGGTCGGGCTCGGGCTGTACGTGGTGTCGTGCGTCGCGCGCTGGGCCGGCGCTCTGCCTGGTTCGCCTGCGTGTCGGGTCCCAAGCGGCTGTGCATGGTGAGACTATCTTTTCGGATACCTGATCGATTGGCTTCGGAAGCCGATTTTTCGCCGAGCCTGGGCGCGCGGCGGCCACCCCGCGCCCGGGTTCAGGATGCCGACGTTGTTCGGTGCGGGTTGATGCCGCCATCATGGCGAGGGCTTCACCTGACGCTGATTGTCGGCGTGCCGTTCATGATCGGGCTCCGCGCGCCGTCCTTCGCGCACGCGATTCCTCGCCCTGGCAAGCGCGCATCGGGAGTGTGAATTATTGTCAGGCTCGCGGTTCGACGTAGACCGGACTGAACATCGGGCGTTAACCATCTTGCCGTCCATTCAATATTTCAAGGAGTTGCAATGAAAAAGGTCACTGTCCTGATCGTATC
>NZ_JAAGNW010000118.1:1709-12524 GCF_010645215.1 Burkholderia multivorans
TCATAACAAAGCGATGGCTGCCACTCATGATTTGCAGCAAGCCATTGGTGAGATGCATGTCATCCAGCAGGAGCACGGCGGCGAGTTCGGCGGCCACATGGCTCGCGCGGAAAAGTTGGCCCAACAGGCCGAGCAGGAGCGCGGCGCTGCCCTGGAATACTACCGGGCACACCACCCCGGCTGGCAATAATCGAGGGCATTGGGCCGGCCGTCGCTTCCGGCCCAACTGATCATGCCCGGCGGCGCGGAATTGATTTGAATCGTTGACGAAAGCCAAACGTGAGATTGACGCTTGGCGCCGGGCAAATTCACCCGGCAATACCGAAGGCCGGCGAGCATGTGAACCGAGCCTAGCGGTGACGCCACCAGATCAGGCCGGCCGGGATCGCGGGCAGCAGGAAGATCAGCGCGAAAACCGGCAGCTCGTCACTAAACGTATAGCCCACGCGGTAAACGCCGATGAACATGTTCGCAGCCGAGATCAGGAACCAGACCGGCAGGAAGAACGAGGCGGCGGTGCCGAACGCGCGGCCGTCCTGTTCGCCGAGCGAGCGCGACAGATAGAGGCTCGCCACCAGCAACACGAAGCCGGCTCCGATGATCAAGGCCGAACGCATGGCGGGCTTCTCCTGTCTGTGAATGGGCTGCAGTTGTGGTCGGCATATAGCATGCCTTTTTTCCCCCCGGCGTTGCTAGTCCCCCTCGGCCTTTTTTGCAGGCGAATGACAAAAATCCACGAAACGCGACCATCGCGCGTACGATTCGTGCGCCGCAATCCGGTGAGGATGACGAAATGCCCGCATTTCGCGCGGCCATGAAGGAATTTGACAATCCGGCGCTCGACGTTCTGTAAGCCTCATGATGTAATCGCGCGATCGACGGCGCGGCGCCGTCCTCTCCATTGATCGAAGGCGAATCCATGGCTCCCGTCGAGGCATTCAAGCTGGTCCTGCTGTCCTTCCTCGCGATCATCGCGCTCGAACTCGTCGCGAAGCGCTTGCGCCTGCCGCCCGCCGCGGCGCTGCTGGTCGGCGGCGCGGGCATCGCCTTCATCCCGGGCCTGCCGCCCATCAATCTCGATCCCGAGCTGGTGCTGATCGTGTTCCTGCCGCCGCTGCTGATGGACGGTGCGTATTTCTCGGTCTGGGAAGATTTCAAGCGCAACCTCGGCGGCATCATGCTGCTCGCGATCGGCGCGGTGGCGTTCACCACCTTCGTGGTCGGCGTCGCCGTGCACTGGGTCGCGCCGGGCCTGCCGTGGGCCGCGTGCTTCGCGCTCGGCGCGATCGTCTCGCCGCCCGACGCGGTGGCCGCGAAGGCGGTGCTCGAACGCGTCGCGCTGCCGCGCCGGCTGATGGTGCTGCTCGAAGGCGAGAGCCTGCTGAACGACGCGGCCGGGCTCGTGCTGTTCCGCTTCGCGGTCGCGGCCGCGCTCACGGGCGCGTTCAGCTTCGAGCACGCGCTGATCCGCTTCGCGGAACTCGGCGTCGGCGGCGTCGCGGTCGGCTTCATCGTCGGCTGGCTCGTCGTGCGCTTCCTGAAGCTGCTGCAGGACGACTACCTGGTGATCACCACCGCGGTGATCGCCGCATGGATCAGCTATATCGCGGGCGAGATGTGCGAGGTGTCGGGCGTGATCGCGACGGTCACGACGGGCCTGATGCTCGGCTGGCACCAGCACGAGGTGTTCTCGGCCGCGGTGCGCATGCGCGGCACCGCGTTCTGGCAGGTCATCGTGTTCCTGCTGGAAGCGCTCGTGTTCGTGCTGATCGGCCTGTCGCTGCGCGGCGTGATCGTGCGTCTCGGCGGGCTGGGCGAGGTGTTCGCGACGATGACGCCGGCGCTGCTCGCGGTGCTGGCCGCCGTGATCGGCTCGCGCTTCGCGTGGATCTTCGCGGTCGAGGGATTGAAATTGCCCGCGCGGCTGTTCGGGCGCAGCGGCGCGCCCGCGAGCTGGAAGGCGGCCACCGTGATGAGCTGGGCGGGGATGCGCGGCGTGGTCACGCTCGCGATCGCGCTGTCGCTGCCCGAGGCGATGCCGGGGCGCGACCTGATCCTGGTCGCGTCGTTCGCCGTGATCCTCGTGACCGTGCTGCTGCAAGGCGTCACGATCGGCCCGCTGATCCGCCTGCTGCGGCTCGACGACGCCGACGCGCAGGCGCAGCGGCACCTGACCGAGCCGCGCACCTGGGCGCTCGTCGAGGCGGCGCAGCTGGCGGCGATCCAGCCGCTGGTGCGCGACGCGGCCGGCAACGTGATCCACCCGCGCCTGCTCGAGCAGTACACCTATCGCGCGACCATCACCGCGCGCCACCAGGACGACGCCGCGTTTCCGGCCGCGGAGCGCCACGCGCACTTCGACGTGGTGCTGGCCGCGATCGCGGCCGGCCGCACGGAGCTGCTGCGCCTGCATCGCAGCGGCCGGATCCACGACGAGATGCTGCACAACCTCGAACGCGATCTCGACCTGCAGGAAATCGCGGCGCAGCACGGGCGCGGCGCGGCGGACTGAGCGGGCGCGCTGCAGCGTTCGCGGCGATCTTCTACAATCGGTTGGTCGGATCCGCCGGGCTCGCCCGGCGTGGCCGTCGGGCTCCGCGAGGCGGGGCCGCGCCGCGCCGCGCGCGCAATGGCGCGGCTGCACTGCAAGGGTTCATGTACGTGTGAGTGGTCGTGACGAATCGCGCGGGCCGTAGGCCGGCCGGCGCGTTGCCAACGCCGCCTCGCCCGTAGGCCGGGCAAGCGGCACCAACCGAGAGTCCCCATGAAAGCATCGGATCTGTTCGTGAAGGCGCTGGAAGCCGAAGGCGTCGAGTATGTGTTCGGCATTCCCGGCGAGGAAAACCTCGATCTGCTCGAATCGCTGCGGCGTTCCGGCATCAAGCTCGTGCTGACCCGCCACGAGCAGGCGGCCGGCTTCATGGCGGCGACTTACGGACGCCTGACGGGCCGCACCGGCGTCTGCCTCGCGACGCTCGGGCCGGGCGCGACCAACTTCGTGACGGCCGCCGCGTACGCGCAGCTGGGCGGCATGCCGATGCTGATGATCACCGGCCAGAAGCCGATCAAGTCGAGCAAGCAGGGGCACTTCCAGATCGTCGACGTGGTCGGCATGATGCAGCCGCTCACCAAGCTCACGCGCCAGATCGTGTCGATCGGCAATATCCCGTCGGCGGTGCGCGAGGCGTTTCGCCGCGCGGAGGAGGAGCGGCCGGGCGCGACGCACCTGGAGCTGCCCGAGGATATCGCGCACGAGGAAGGCGACGGCAAGCCGATCCCGGCCAGCTACAGCCGCCGGCCGGTGGCCGAGGAGAAGGCCGTGGCGTATGCGGTCGACGCGATCCAGCGCGCGCGCCATCCGCTGCTGATGATCGGCGCGGGCGGCAACCGCAAGACCACCTGCAAGATGCTCGCCGAGTTCGTCGACCAGACGGGCATCCCGTTCTTCACGACCCAGATGGGCAAGGGCGTGATCGACGAAACCCATCCGCTGTGGCTCGGCAACGCGACGCTGTCGGACGGCGATTTCGTGCACCGCGCGATCGAGCATGCGGACTGCATCATCAACGTCGGCCACGATGTGATCGAGAAGCCGCCGTTCTTCATGCGCACCGACGACAAGACCGTGATCCACGTGAACTTCCTCGGCGCGCAGGTCGATCCCGTCTATTTCCCGCAGATCGAAGTGGTCGGCGACATCGCGAACGCGGTGTGGCAGATGAAGGAGGCGATCGCGCCGCAGCCGCACTGGGATTTCGAGCGCTTCCTGATGATCAAGGCGCATTTCGACGCGCATCTCGCCAAGGGCCAGCACGATCCGCGCTTCCCGATGTATCCGGTGCGGATCGTGCACGACCTGTATCGCTCGCTGCCCGTCGACGGCATCGTGTGCCTCGACAACGGCATGTACAAGATCTGGTTCGCGCGCTACTGGCGCGCGCACGAGCCGAACTCGCTGCTGCTCGACAACGCGCTCGCGTCGATGGGCGCGGGCCTGCCGTCGGCGATCGCGACCAGGATCGTGCATCCGCAACGCAAGGTGATCGCGGTGTGCGGCGACGGCGGCTTCATGATGAATTCGCAGGAGCTGGAGACGGCGGTGCGCCTGAAGCTCGACCTCGTCGTGATGATCGTGCGCGACGATGCGTTCGGCATGATCCGCTGGAAGCAGGAGAACATGAATTTCCCCGACTACGCGATGACCTTGCAGAACCCCGACTTCGTCGCCTATGCGCAAAGCTATGGCGCGCATGGGCATCGCGTCGAGGCCGCCGAGCAGCTGGAGCCGCTCCTGCGCGACTGCTTCGCGACGCCGGGCGTGCATCTGATCGACGTGCCGATCGATTACTCGGACAACGAACGCGTGCTGAACCGCGAGATCAAGCGGTTGTCGGCGGCGCTTTGAATTCACGGCTCACGGAAGGAGTGACGTCATGCTGAAGGAAGCCTATCCGTATTACCTCGCCAACGAGGCGGTGTACGCCAACACCGATCTCGAAGTCACCGACAAGTACCGCGGCCAGGTCGCGACGCGCGTCGCGCTGGCCGACGCGGCCGCGATCGATACGGCGATCGCGGCCGCGGTGGCGGCGCAAAAGCCGCTGCGCGAGATGGCCGCGTACCAGCGTCAGGCCGTGCTCGATCACTGCGTCGCGCGGTTTCGCGAGCGTTTCGACGAGCTGGCCGAGGCGCTGTGCATCGAGGCCGGCAAGCCGATCAACGACGCCAAGGGGGAAGTCACGCGGCTGATCGATACGTTCCGCGTCGCGGCGGAAGAGGCGGTGCGCCTCGACGGCGAGATCCTGAACCTGGAGATCTCGGCGCGCGCGCGCGGCTACACGGGCTACACGAAGCGCGTGCCGATCGGCCCGTGCTCGTTCATCTCGCCGTTCAACTTTCCGCTGAACCTCGCCGCGCACAAGGTCGCGCCGGCGCTCGCGGCGGGCTGCCCGTTCGTGCTCAAGCCCGCGAGCCGCACGCCGATCGGCGCGCTGATCATCGGCGAGGTGCTGGCCGAGACCGACCTGCCGAAGGGCGCGTTCTCGGTGTTGCCCGCCGATCGCGACGGCGCGGACCTGTTCACGACCGACGAGCGTTTCAAGCTGCTGTCGTTCACGGGTTCGCCCGCGGTCGGCTGGGATCTGAAGCGCAAGGCCGGCAAGAAGAAGGTGGTGCTGGAGCTGGGCGGCAACGCGGCCGCGATCGTCGACGCCGACCAGCGCGCGTCGCTCGACTACCTGGTCGAACGGCTCGCGTTCGGCGCGTACTACCAGTCCGGGCAGAGCTGTATCGGCGTGCAGCGGATCCTCGTGCATGCCGATCTCTACGACGCGCTGCGCGAGAAGCTGATCGCGAAGGTGCGTTCGCTGAAGATGGGCGACCCGAAGGATCCGGCGACCTTCGTCGGGCCGATGATCTCGGAATCGGAATCGCGCCGCCTGTCGGGCTGGATGGATGCGGCGGTCGCGGCGGGCGCGAAGATCGTCGCGGGCGGCAAGGTCGACGGCGCGATGTTCGAGGCGACGCTGCTCGAACAGGTCGGCCGCGAGCAGGACCTGTATCGCAAGGAAGCATTCGGGCCGGTCGCGATCCTCGAACGCTTCAGCGATTTCGACGAGGCGCTTGCACGCGTGAACGACAGCGATTTCGGCCTGCAGGCCGGCGTGTTCACCGATTCGCTCGCGCATGCCCAGCGCGCGTGGGACGAGCTGGAGGTCGGCGGCGTCGTGATCAACGACGTGCCGTCGTTCCGCGTCGACAACATGCCCTACGGCGGCGTGAAGGACTCGGGCCTCGGTCGCGAGGGCGTCCGCTACGCGATCGAGGACATGACGGAACTGCGGCTCATGGTGGTGCGCAAGCGTTGAGCGGCCGCATGGCGCGCCCGGTTCGCGATCGGCGTCGACCGCCGGCGCGCGGGTGCGCCGTGCGCGGGTGATCGCTGACGGAGCCCAGGATGAAGACAGTGGCGATCGTCGGCGCGGGGTTTTGCGGAACCACGCTGGCGGCGCGCCTGCTGCATGCGCCGCCGGTTGCGTCGATGCAGGTGGTGCTGATCGATCGCTGCGCACCGTTGGCGCGCGGCGTCGCCTATGGCGCGCAGGCGTCGCGGCACGTGCTCAACGTGCCTGCCCGGCGCATGAGCGCATGGCCCGAGGACGACGGGCATTTCTACCACTACGCGCGCCGGCGCGACCCGAGCGTCACGCCGGACAGTTTCCTGCCGCGCGCCTTGTACGGCGACTACCTCGAAACGGTGCTCGACGATGCGATGCAGCGCTCGCCTGCCGGCTGTACGCTGCGCAGCGTCGTCGCGGATGTCGAGCGGATCGAGCCGCGCGTCGGCGGCGAGGGGGCGCGCCTCGCACTGCGGGGCGGCGCGACGATCGAGGCCGACCGCGTCGTGCTCTGCATCGGCAATCATCCGCCGATGCATCCGTTCATCGAGCCGGTGCGCGGCGGGCTCCACGCGCATCCGCGCTACGTGGGCGATCCCTGGGCGCGCGACGCGCTGGGACGCATCAAGGCGGGCGAGCCGGTTTTGCTGATCGGAACCGGGCTGACCATGCTCGACGTGGTGCTCGATCTTCGCGAGCGCGGCCATCGCGCACCGATTCACGCGGTATCGCGACGCGGTTTGACGCCGCTGCCTCATGGCGAGCCCGATGCGCAGCCCGGCTACGACGGCGCGCACCTGACCGAGGCGATGCTGGCGTCCCCATCGGCGCGGCGTTACCTGAGTGCGGTGCTGCGAGCGGTCGACGGACATGCCGGGGCGGGCGGCGATTGGCGCGACGTGATCGGTGGCCTGCGCGGGGCCACGCCGGCGCTGTGGCATGCGCTGCCGCTCGACGAGCGGCGGCGCTTCATGCGACATCTGCGCCCGTATTGGGATGTGCACCGCCATCGTTGCGCGCCGCGCGTGCACGAGCGCCTGCGTGACGAACTGGCTGGCGGCGCGGTGCGGATCGTCGCCGGGAAGGTGCGCGGCCATGCCGATACCCATGACGGCCTGCAGGTATCGATCGGCGCGCGGGGCGGACGCGACATGCTGAGCCTGGAGGTCGGCGCGGTGGTCAACTGCACCGGGCCCGCTGCGAGCGCGGATGCGCTCGGCACGCCGCTGCTCGCGAGCCTGCGGGACGACGGTCGCGTGAGTTGCGACGCGCTTGCCCTCGGGTTCGACGTGAACGACGACTACGCGCTGCTCGACCGGCGCGGCGTCGCATCGAGCTGGCTGTACTACGTCGGGCCTTTTTTGCGGGCCCAGTTCTGGGAGGCGACGGCGGTGCCGGAGTTGCGCGTCCACGTCGAACGTCTGGCGCGTGCGCTGCGCCGCAGCCTCGCCGAGGTCGACGCGCTGGCCGCGTCGACCTGAGGTTCCATTTCCTGCGCGGACGGAACGCCGCTTCTCCCGCTGCGCGTCAGCGCGCCGTATACCCGCCGTCGATCGGCAGCGACACGCCGCTGATCATCGCGGCCGCGTCGCCGAGCAGGAACAGCACCGGCTCGACCACGTCGCGCGGCTGCGCGAAGCGCCCGAGCGGTATCGCGCGCAGCGCGTCGGCGCGCCGGCCCGGGTCGCGCCATGCGCGTTCCGCCATCGGCGTCAGCGTGACGGTGGGATTCACGCTGTTGACGCGGATGCCGTGCGGGCCCAGTTCCAGGCACAGCGTGCGCGTGATCGCGTCGAGCGCGGCCTTCGACGCGCAGTACGCGAGATGGCCGTCGAGCGCGACCAGCGCCGCCTGGCTCGATACGTTGACGATACTGCCCGCGCGCCCTGCGCCGATCATCGCGCGCGCGGCATGGCGCGCGACCAGCGCCGCGCCGCGCGCATTGATCGCCATCACCGCGTCGAACGCCGCGCCGTCGGTGTCGAGCGCGGGCGCGATGTGCGCCACGCCCGCACAGTTGACGAGCCCGTCGAGCGGATCGAGCGTCGCGAACGTGCGGGCGATGGCCGCCTCGTCGCCGAGATCGAGCACGCACGGCGTGCAGCCGGTGGCCGCCGCGATCCGTTCGAGCGCCGCCGCGTCGCGCGCGGCGGCATGCACCCGCGCGCCGCGTGCGCACAGCGCCTCGACGAGCGCGAGGCCGATCCCGCTCGACGCGCCCGTGACCAGCACCGTCGCGCCCGCGAAGCCGTTGCGCGCCGTCATGACGGGCTCACCCGATGCATCAGCGGCCGCAGCGCCGGATACAGGTCCGCATACACGCCGAAGCGCGTGTCGTACAGCGCGCGTCGTTCCGGATCGGGGCGTGCGCGTTCCGCGAGCGTGACCCAGCCGCGCCGCGCCGCCGCGTCGTCGACGAGGCCTGCGCCGAGCGCCGCCAGAAGCGCCGCGCCCATCGCGGCCTCGACGTCCTGCTCGATGGTCCAGACCGGAAAGCCCGTGACGTCCGCGATGATCTGCATCCACAGGTCCGAATGCGCGGCGCCGCCGACCACGATCAGCCGGTCGTCGAGCGCGCCGGTGCCGCGCCGCCCCGCCTCGATGTTGTGCCGCAGCGCGAACGCGACGCCTTCGAGCACCGCGCGGTACAGATGCGCGCGCGTGTGGAACAGGCTCAGGCCGATGAACGCGCCGCTCGCCTGCGCATCCCACACGGGGCTGCGCTCGCCCATCAGGTAGGGCAGGAAGGTGACGCCGCCCGCGCCGGCCGGCACGCGCGCGGCCTGCGCTTCGAGCAGCCGGTGGGGATCGCCGTCGGGCTCCGTGCGCGCGGCCGCGATCTCGGCCTGGCAGAACTGCTCGCGGTACCACGTGACCGAGGCGCCCGCCGCGATCGCGCCGCCGAACACGTACAGATCATGCGCGCCGTTGAACACGTGCGGCATGCTGACGAGCCCGTGGCGCGCGTCTGCCTGATGGTCGAGGTAGCCCCAGCACATGCTGGTGCCGAGCATCGCGACGTGCTGGCCGGGCCGCGTGACGCCGGCCGCGAAGGTCGCCACCGCCGCATCGACGCCGCCCGCCATCACCGGGATGCCCGCGTCGAGCCCGAGCCGAGCGGCCCAGTCGGGCCGCAGCGCGCCGACCGGCTCCGACGAGGCGACGAGCCGTTCCGGCATCATCCGCGCGGGAATGCCGAGCAGGTCGAGCGCCTCCTGCGACCACGCGCGCCGCGCGACGTCGTATACGCCGCCGAGATTGCCGGCGGAACTGTGGTCGATCGCGATCTCGCCCGTGAGCAGGTAGGCGAGATACGCGTTCGGCGGCAGGAACCAGCGGGTGCGCGCCCACACGTCCGGCCGGTGCTCGCGCAGCCACAGGATCTTGGTATAGCCGTAGTAGCTGTCGACGCCGTTGCCGGTGATCGCGAGCAGCCGGTCGAGATCGGGGCGCGCGCGCACCGCGTCGGCCTGCGCGGTCGCGCGCCGGTCCATCCAGATCAGGCACGGATGCAGCGGCTCCACGGCGGCATCCACCGGGATCCCGGAGCCGCCGTACAGGCTGCTGATGGCGAGCGCGCGGATCGCGCCCGGCGCGATGCCGCGTGCGCGCGCGTCGGCCACGCAGCGCGCGACGCTTTCGGCGAGCGCATCGCGCCACACCGACGGCCATTGTTCGGCCCAGAACGGCCGGGGCGTGTCCGGCTGGTAGTGCGACGCGTGCTGCGCGACGAGCGTGCCGTGCCGGTCCGCGATCAGCGCTTTGGTGCTTTGGGTGCCGATGTCGACACCGATGACATATTCCATGCTTGCTCCGTCAGATGGCCGCCGGGCAGGGTGGGCCGGCGCGCGCGGCTCAGCGCGCGGGCCGCAGCAGGACCTTGATCGAATCGAGCGATTTCGCGGTGCGGATCGCCTCGTCCCATTCCTCTAGCGAGAAGTCGTGCGTGACGATGCCCTTCGAGGTGACGAGGCCGCGCGCGAGCAGGTCGATCGCGATCGGATAGCAGTATGGCCCGAGATGCGCGCCGCGCACATCGAGTTCCTGGCGGTCGCCGATGATCGACCAGTCGGCCGAGGTTTCCGCGCCGAATACCGAGAACTCGACGAAGCGGCCGAGCTTGCGGATCAGCTCCAGCCCCTGCGTGACGCCGGCGGGCACGCCGGTCGTCTCGATGTAGACGTCGCAGCCGTAACCGTCGGTCAGCGCGCGGACGGCGGCCGACGCATCCTCGTCGCGCGGGTTGATCGTCAGGTCCGCGCCGTACTCGCGCGCGAGCGCGAGCCGTTCGTCGACGAGGTCGATCACGACCAGCCTGCGCGGCGTCCTGAGCCGCGCGACCTGGGTCATCATCAGGCCGAGCGGCCCCGCGCCCGCGATCACGACGACGTCGTCGAACTGGATCTCGCCGCGATTGACGGTGTGGATCGCGCACGCGAGCGGCTCGATGATCGCGGCGTCCTCGATCGAGATGCCGTCGGGGATCCGGTGCACGCGCGCGGTCGCGGGGATCCGCATGTACTCGGCCATGCCGCCGTCGGCCACGCCGCGCTGGAAGCCGAAGATGTTGTGGACCTCGCACATCCAGTACTGGCCGCCGCGGCAATAGCGGCACGCGCCGCACGGCACGATCTGCTCGGCGATCACGCGCTCGCCGGCGCGGACGCCGAAGTGGGCGGCCGCGCCTTCGCCGAGTTCGTCGACGTAGCCGAAGAATTCGTGGCCGGGAATCACGGGCGCCTTGACCCACGGGCTCGGGCCGCCCCAGAACATTTTCGCGCCCGCGTGGCACTTGCAGTCGCTCGCGCAGATCCCGCACGCGGCGATCCGGATCACCAGTTCGTTCGGGCCGGCGCGCGGCCGTGCGACGCGTTCGACGCGGTAGTCCTCGGGCGCGTGGCAGACGATCGCGGTCATC
>NZ_JAAGNW010000118.1:12534-13395 GCF_010645215.1 Burkholderia multivorans
GGTGGTGGGTTCGGTCATGGTCGATCCTGTCGGGAAGAGCGGGTATAGGAAAGGCTCAGGGGCGGCGTTCGCGGCTGATGTAGATCGCGAGCAGGATGATTCCGCCCTTGATCACGTTCTGCACGTAGGGATTGACGCCGACCATGTTGAGGCCGTTGTTGAGCACGCCGAGCAGCAGTGCGCCGATCAGCGTGCCGAGGATCACGCCGCGGCCGCCCGCGATCGAGGTGCCGCCCATCACGACGGCGGCGATCGCATCGAGTTCGAAGCCGACGCCGGCGTTCGGCTGGCCGCTCATCAGGCGCGCGCTGAGCACGATGCCGGCGAGCGCCGAGGTGAGGCCGGACAGGCCGTAGACGATCAGCTTCACGCGCGTCACGCGCACGCCGGACAGCCGGGTCGCCTGCTCGTTGCCGCCGATCGCGTACACGTAGCGGCCGAACGGCATGCGTTCGAGCGCGAGCCAGGCGAGCGCATAGACCGCGAGCATGATCAGCACGGGGGCCTGCAGGCCGGCGAGCTTGCCGCTGCCGAGGAGGCCGAGCCAGTCGGGGAGGCCGTCGATCGGGTAGCCGCCGGTATAGATCAGCGCGAGGCCGCGCGCGATGCCCATGGTCGCGAGCGTGACAATGATGGGCGGCATGCCGGCGAACGCGACGAACAGGCCGTTCGCGAGACCGAAGCCGAGGCCGGCCGCGAGCCCGAGGCCGAGCGCCGCGAGCGCGTTCATGCCGCTTGCGATCAGGCCGGCGGCGAGCGTGCCCGACAGCGCCATCACCGAGCCGACCGACAGGTCGAAACCGCCCGTCAGGATCACGCAGGTCATGCCGACCGCGAGAATGCCGTTGATCGAGGTCTGCC
>NZ_JAAGNW010000118.1:13405-17212 GCF_010645215.1 Burkholderia multivorans
ATCGCCACGCAGACGACGATGAGCCCGACGAGCGGATAGCAGACGGGCGAGCGGCGCAGCCGGGCCAGCAGGCGTGCGGGTGCGGCGAGCGCGGCCGCGGCGGTGGGGTCGGCTGCGGCAGGGGAATTACGCGGGGTCATGCCTGTCTCCTTGTGCGGCCGTGGTCGCGTGGGTCATCACGGCGTGCGGGGTGATGGCGTCGCCTTCGAGCAGCGCTTCGATGCGACCCTGGCGGAACACCGCGACGCGGTCGCACAGGCCCACGATCTCCGGGAGTTCCGACGAGATCAGCAGGATCGAATAGCCGCGTGCGGTGAGCGCGCGCATCAGGTGGTAGATGTCGGCCTTCGCGCCGATGTCGATGCCGCGCGTGGGTTCGTCGAAGATCAGGATCCGCGCGTGATGGTTGAGCCAGCGCGCGATCACGACCTTCTGCTGGTTGCCGCCCGACAGCGTGCCGGCGGCGACGTGCAGCGACGGCGCTTTCACGCCGACGCGCCGCATGATCTCGGCGGTCGCGTCCGCTTCGCGGCGGCGGTCGATCAGCCAGCGCCACGCGCGGTACTTGCCGAGGTTGTTGAGCGAGATGTTGTCGCGGATCGAGAAGCGCGTGATGAGCCCTTCGGTCTTGCGGCTTTCGGGCAGCAGGCCGATGCCGGCCGCGAGCGCGTCGGCGGGATCGCGCAGCGCGGCGGCGCGGCCGCCGAGGCGGATCTCCTTGCGGTGCGCGCGCGTCGCGCCGAGCACCGCGAGCGCGGCCTCGGTGCGCCCGGAGCCGACGAGACCCGCGAAGCCGAGAATCTCTCCTTCGCGCAGCGCGAAGCGCAGCACCGGCGCGTCGCGGCGCAACTGCAGCGCGCGCACGTCGAGCGCGAGCGGCGCGGCGGTATCCGACGTAGCGACGCCCGGCGACGCCTTCGGCGGGAAGCTCTGCTCGATGCGCCGGCCGACCATCATCTCGACGAGCCGGCCGACGTCGGTGTCGGCGACGGTCGTCATGCCGATGCGGCGGCCGTCGCGCAGCACGGTGATGCGGTCGCACACCGCGAAGATCTCGTCGAGGTGGTGCGAGATGAAGATCGTCGACACGCCGCGCGCACGCAGCTCGCGCATGATCGCGAACAGGTGCCCGGCCTCGGCCGGCGTGAGCGTCGCGGTGGGTTCGTCGAGGATCAGGAGGCGCGCGTCGAGCGCGAGCGCCTTGCCGATTTCCACGAACTGCTGCTGCGCGACCGACAGCGCGCCGACCGGCGCGTCGAGATCGAGCGCGACGCCGAGCCGCGCGAACAGCTGCGTGGCGTCCGCGCGCATGCGGGCGCGGTCGCGCAGGCCGAGCCGGGTGCGCGGCTCGCGGCCGAGGAACAGGTTGTCGATCGCATTGAGTGCAGGCACCAGGCTGAACTCCTGGAACACGATGCCGATGCCGGCCGCGACCGCGTCGCGATAGTGCGCGAAGCGGCGCGGCGCGCCGTCGAGGACGATCGCGCCGGCGTCGGGCGCATGGATGCCGCACAGGATCTTCATCAGCGTCGACTTGCCCGCGCCGTTCTCGCCGAGCAGCGCGTGGATCTCGCCGGGGGCGATCTCGAGATCGATGTCCTGCAGCGCCTGCACGCCGGGAAAGCGCTTCGCGACGCCGGACAGCTGCAGCAGCGGCGTCACGGCGGGGGCCTCGCGCGCGGCCACGGCGCTCACCAGCTGAAGCCGGCCGCGTTGCTGCGGTCGATCGATTTCACGTCGACCGGCACGACCTTCGGCACGGCCGCGCCCCACTTGCGCGCGAGCGCGATGCCGAGCGCGAGCCGCACCTGGTCGCGCGGAAACTGCGCGGCGGTCTGGATGAACTTCGAATCGGGCTTGCGGATCGCCGCGATCGCTTCGGGCGCGCCGTCGATGCTCGTGAGCTTGATGTCCTTGCCCGACACGTTGATCGCCGCGAGCGCGCCCATCGCGCCGCCGTCGTTGACGCTGAAGATGCCCTTGAGCGCCGGGTTGGCCTGGATCATGTTCTCGGTCACCGAGAGCGCGGTCGCGCGTTCCTGGCGGCCGTTCTGGGTGGCGACCAGCTTCACGTTCGGATACTTCGCGAGCGCCGCCTTGCAGCCGCGCACGCGTTCGAGGATCGGCACGACGGGAATGCCGTCGAGGATCGCGACCGCGCCGCTGCCGCCGATCGCCTTCGCGAGGTAGTCGCACGACAGCGCGCCCGCGTCGAAATTCTTCGAGCCGACGAACGCGTCGACGGGCCCGCTCGCATTCGCATCGACCGCGACCACGACCGCGCCGGCCTTCTTCGCCACCGTGATCGCGCTCTGGATGCCGGCCGAATCGGTCGGGTTGACGAGCAGGATGTCGATCTTCTTCTGCAGCATGTCTTCGACGTCGCTGACCTGCTTGCCGACGTCGTGATGCGCGTCGGTCACGAACACCTGCGCGCCGAGCGACGCGGCGGCGTCGTTGAGCGCCTGCTGCATCGTGACGAAATACGGGTTGTTCAGCTCCTGGAACGTCATGCCGATCCGCAGCGGCGCGGCGGCAGCGGCGGGCGCGCTCGCGAATGCAGCGCCGCAGGCGAGCGCGCAGGCGGCCGCGCGCAGCGGAAGCAGGGTTTTCGTCAACATGGATGTCTCCGTATCGTAAGTCGATGTGGCGGTCGCGGCGAAACCGGTGCGGCTTCGGCGCGCGGGCGCGACCGGGCCCGCGCCGGGCGGGTGGCCCGGCGTCCGAAGCGAAAGCGGCAGGAAGCGTGAAGAAGCGGCGGCTAGCGCAGCGCGTGCGCGCCGAAGTCGCCGCGCCGCGCAGGCGGTCCGGCCGCGCGCTGCAGGTTCAGCTGCTGGTACGCGCGGAACTTCGACGGCGGCATGTCCTTGAGCAGCAGGAACTGGCGATTGAAATTCGACAGGTTGTTGAAGCCGACCTGATAGCAGATCTCGGTGATGCTGAGCGTGTCGGTCGCGAGCAGTTCGCAGGCGAGGTTGATGCGCAGGCGATTCACGTACTGCACGAAGGTCAGGCCGGTGTGGCGGCGGAACGTGCGCGAGAACGCGCTGACGCTCTGGCCGGCCAGCTGCGCGAGATCGGCTTCGCGCAGCGGCTGCGCGAAGTGCTCGCCGAGATAGGCGAGTACGGGATTGATGCGGCTCGACGCATAATCGCCGGGATCGGTGCGCCAGGCCACGCTCGCGAGCCGGCGGCGCGCGCGGCAGCCCGCGAGCAGTTCGAGCAGCTGCATGAACAGCACCACGCGGCGCGTGCCGCGCGCATCGACGAGGCGCGCGAGCAGCGGCTGCGCGGCCGCGCCGGTGGCGGGCGGAAACAGCAGGCCCGCGCGCGATTCGTCGAGCAGCGCGCGGATTTCGCGCAGGTCGGGGAAGGTGTCGATGCAGCGCGCGATGAAGTCCGCGTCGAATTGCAGCACCAGGCAGCGCTCTTCGATCGTCGCATCGGCCGGCACGTCGCTGACCCAGTTGTGCGGCAGGTTCGGGCCGGTCATCACGAGATTGCCGGGCACGAACGCGCCGATGTGGTCGCCGACGAACATCCGGCCGGTGGTGGCCGTGATCAGGTGGATCTCGTACTCGGGGTGGAAGTGCCAACGGACCGTGCGATACGGATAGCCGTGGGACCAGACCTTGAAGGATTCGTCGCGGCGCACGGCCACGAGTTCCAGATCGGGTTGCATGGAGGCGGCGCGCTCGCGGTTCGGCGCGTCACGCGCGCGGGGCGCGCGCCGACGTGGCGGCGGTGGCGGCGGTGGCGGCGCGCGGCGGCGCGGCGCAGGGAACCTGGGTCATCGCTTGTCTCCGT
>NZ_JAAGNW010000118.1:17222-20741 GCF_010645215.1 Burkholderia multivorans
TCTCCGTATCGAGGTCGCCCCGGATGGCGGGCGAACATCGTTCTGTCATCGTTAACACGAAAAGTAGCCGGACAGGGTGCGCATCGCCACCAAAAATGAAACCATCGACCGATACTTTTTTGCATCTCGCGCATTCGTCCGACAATCTCGATCAAATTTTGTGCAACGCGAAACCCCCTTGCGCGTCAGCTCGCCGCGCATTCTCGCACCGGTTCCGGGGATGGACCTTGTTGAGATAAGCAATCTGATCTAATTTCATTTAATATCAGCTGCTTATAACTATTTTGAGAAGTAATGGGGCAAACCCGGAAAGTTGGACCGAAACAGGGTGTGGCTCCGATACGGATGGGCCGGCAGACAAGCGAAAACGCGGCATGGTTCGACGGAAAGGCAACGATTAAGTAGTGCTAGTTAATATATGATTGAAGCAAGTGGGGAAAATGCGTCGAATTCGATGGAATCCGATATCTCGGTCCTTCTCGTCGACGATCAGGCATTCGTCGGCGAAGTGATCCGTCGCTCGATCGTGGCGGAGAGCGACATCGTGCTGCATGTCTGCACCGACGCGCAGCGCGCGATGGCGGTTGCGCGGGAGGTCAAGCCGTCCGTGATCCTGCAGGATCTCGTGATGCCGGACATCGACGGGCTCGACCTGGTGCGCGCGTGGCGCGCCGACGCGCAGACGGCGAAAGTGCCGATCATCGTGCTGTCGGCGAAGGAGGAGCCGGTCGTCAAGCGCGCCGCGTTCGTCGCCGGCGCGAACGACTATCTCGTCAAGCTGCCCGACGCGATCGAGCTGATCGCGCGGATCCGCTACCACGCCAGTTCCTACCTGACCTTGAGGCAGCGCGACGAAGTGCTCGACTTCCTGTCGCACGACATGCGTTCGCCGCAGACCTCGATCCTCGCGCTGCTCGACGTGTACCGCAACGAACACGGCACCGTGCCGCCGATCCTGGAGCGGATCGAGACGCACGCGCGGCGCGCGCTCGCGCTGGCCGACGGCTTCATCCACCTGACCCGCGCGCAGTCCGAGAAGCGTCCGAGCGAGATCGTGAGCCTCAACGAGATCCTGCTCGACGCGGTCGACCAGCTGTGGGAGAAGGCGGGCAGCCTCGGCAGCCGGGTCGTCGCGCAGGTGCCGGAGGTCGAATGCCTGTGCATCGGCGATCGCATGATGCTCACGCGCGCGGTCGCGAATCTGATCGACAACGCGCTCAAGTACGGGCCCGCGGGCTCGGAGGTGCGCTGCTCGCTGGCCGACGACGATACGGGCTGGCTGATCTGCGTCGAGGACGAGGGCGAGGGGATCGCCCCGGACCAGCGCGATTCCGCGACCGAGTCGTTCGTGCGGCTCGTGCCCGCGAACGGCGCGCAGAAGAGCGGCTTCGGGCTCGGGCTCGCCTTCGTGCGGGCGACCGCGGCGAAGCATCGCGGGGAGATCCTGATGCGCTATACGACGCGCGGCTTCATGGCGGGCCTCAAGCTGCCGAAGGACGCGCCCGGTGCCTGAACCCGCGCGCAGCCGCGCCGGCGCGTGTGCACCGGGCCGCGGCTTCGCGCGTTGTCTATCCGGGCAGATCCCGCCCCGCGCCGTCCCGATCGGTATAAAGTACATGCGTTCCGCGCGCGTCGCCGCCTGGCCGGCGGCGCGACGACGGAGCCGCGAAGGGCGTTGAGCATGCAGTATCCGGGTAGATGCGACCGCACCGGCCAGCCGGCCGGCGCTTTTCTTAAACGCTTTTCTTGACAGCCGAAACCAACATGGCCACCGTGACGCCTCGCGCAGGCAATGAGAGCCTTCACAATACCCTGACCGGTCGCCACCTCACGCTCGGCAACCGGATCCTGGTCAGCTTCGGCGTGCTGTTCGTGCTGATGGTGCTGACCGCCGCGCTGTCCTATGCGCGCCTGCACGCGATCAACGAGGAGGCCGTCAGCATCGAGCGCGACTCGCTGCCGGGCGTGTATCTCGCGTCGTCGCTGCGGGCCGCCGCGAACGAATCGTACGGCGCGTTGCAGCGCGCGATCTTCGTCGACCACGATCCCGACACCGCGCGGCGCGATCTCGCCAAGCTGCCGGCCGTGCTCGAGGAATTCGACAAGCTGTCGGTCGCCTATCAGAACTCCACGTTCCGCGACGACGACCGGGTGCGCTTCAACACCTTTCGGGCTGCCTACGATCGCTACCTGCCGCTCCTGAACGACGCCGTGCAGAAAACCCGCGGCCCGCGCGCCGACGCCGAGGCCGCCTATGCGAAGGTCACGCCGATCTGGGAAGAGGTGATCCGCAACGCGAACATCCTCGTGCAGGAGAATCGCGCGTTCGCCGAGCAATCGGCGCGCCTGATCCGCGAATCGGTGCAGGGCACGGTGATCACGCTGGCGGTCGCGCTCGGCCTGGTGCTGGCGTCGGCGCTGGTGCTCGGCTACCTGCTGTTCCGCGCGGTGACCGTGCCGATGGCGCGGCTCGTCGAGGTGCACGACGTGATGCGCACGGGCAATCTCACGCAGCGCCTGAACCTCGGCCGCAGCGACGAGTTCGGCACGCTGGAGACGGGCTTCAACCGGATGGCGGACGAGCTGACGGCGCTGGTGGCGCAGGCGCAGCAGTCGTCGCTGCAGGTGACGACCTCGGTGGCCGAGATCGCCGCGACCTCGCGCGAGCAGCAGGCGACCGCGAACGAGACCGCCGCGACCACCACCGAGATCGGCGCGACCTCGCGCGAGATCTTCGCCACCTCGCGCGACCTGCTGCGCACCATGAACGAAGTGTCGGGCGTCGCCGAGCAGTCCGCGACGCTCGCGGGCGTGAGCCAGACCGGCCTGACCCGGATGGGCGAGACGATGCGCAGCGTGATGGACGCGGCCGGCTCGGTCAACGCGAAGCTCGCGATCCTCAACGAGAAGGCGATCAACATCAACCAGGTGGTCGCGACCATCACCAAGGTGGCGGACCAGACCAACCTGCTGTCGCTGAACGCGGCGATCGAGGCCGAGAAGGCCGGCGAGTACGGGCGCGGCTTCGCGGTGGTGGCGACCGAGATCCGCCGGCTCGCGGACCAGACCGCCGTCGCGACCTACGACATCGAGCAGACCGTGAAGGAAATCCAGTCGGCGGTGTCGGCCGGCGTGATGGGGATGGACAAGTTCTCCGAGGAAGTGCGCCGCGGCATGCGCGACGTGCAGCAGGTCGGCGGCCAGCTGTCGCAGATCATCGCCGAGGTGCAGACGCTCGCGCCGCGCTTCCAGATGGTCAACGAAGGGATGCAGACCCAGGCGAGCGGCGCCGAGCAGATCACGCAGGCGCTGTCGCAGCTGTCCGAGGCCGCGCAGCAGACGGCCGAATCGCTGCGGCAGTCGTCGCAGGCGATCGACGACCTGACGCTGGTCGCGAACCAGCTGCGCACGAGCGTGTCGCGCTTCAAGGTCGAGGCATGAGGACGGCGTAAACGCCGCGAAACCGCCATGCTTTTCCTGCTGTTCGAACTCAACGGCGACCGCTACGCACCCGATGCG
>NZ_JAAGNW010000119.1:0-11166 GCF_010645215.1 Burkholderia multivorans
CGGCGATGCCGCGCATGCCGCTCGTCGCCGCGCTGATGTCCTTCCTGATCCTCGGCGTTCTGGCCATGCTCGGCATGCCCGTGCACCCCGCCTTCCAGATCATCGCGGCCATCTTGACCGGAATCGGATACGGGCTGGTTTATCCCGTGATACAGACCTGGGCGATCAACGACTCGCGTCTCGACGATCGCCATGCGGCGCTGACCTGGTTCGTGGCCGCCTATTTCATCGGCATCTTTGGATTTCCGGCCGTCGGCGGCTGGATACTGGTGACCGAGGGCAAGACCGTCTTCATCCTGATACTCGCGGCGCTGGCATTGCTCGAACTTGCCGTGGCGTTGCTGCATGCGCCCGGACACCGCGCGCGCGGCCGGACGGGACATCCGGCTCGGCCGGGCGTCGTCGACCGAGGCGATCCGATCGCGAAACGACCTGCCGTGGAGAAGCCGGGCATCCGGTAATGTGCCGTTCCGGAACGAAGCCCTAGGTCAGCGACCACAGGATGCCCGCCGCCAGCGCGCCGTATACGCAAGCGCACGCCACGCCGAACGGCCGGCGCGCGCGCGCCAGTGCGGGCGCGGCCCGGCGCGACGAGAACAGCAGTGCATAGCCCATGAAGATGCCGAAGCCGAGCGCGCAGCAACTGGCGACGAGCGCGAACGTGCTCCACGGCGCAGCCGCCGCCCCGACCCCGATGGTCGTGACCGTCAGCCAGTTCAGCACCGCCTTCGGGTTGGTCAGGTGGATGCCGAGGCCGCGCAGGTAGAAACGCGCGCCGCCGCCGTCCGCGTGCGCGGCTGCATCGGCGGACACGGGCGGCGGCCCCCAAGCGGTGCGGCAGGTCCGCCACGCAAGCCACAGCAGATACCCGGCGCCCGCGAGCTTCAAGGTCGCGAGCCGGCCCGGCACGGCGACCAGCAACGCCGACACCCCCGCGGCCGCCATCACGGCCCAGCACAACGAGCCGCTGATCACGCCGGCCGCGAGCGCGACCCCGCGCGCGCGACCGTGGTTGAGGGCCGCGTCGGCGATCGCGAGATTGCCCGGACCGGGGCTCGCGGTACCGATCAGGTAGACGGCGAGCGCCGCGCCGAAACCGGACACATCATTCATACACCACACCCTCGCAACGACACGATCCGGGGCTCAGCCGAAACCCACCCCGTTCACGAACAACAGATGACACCCGAGCCCCACGCCGATCGACAACAGTGCACGCCCGGTGCGCCAGTACAGCCCCAGAGACAGGGCGAGCGCGATCAGTTCGGGCAGCCCGTACGGGTAGCGGGTCGGATCGAGATCACGCAGCGTATACGCGACCAGCAGCAGCATCACGCCCGGCGGCATCGCGTCGCGCAGATAGCGCAGGTAGCCGTCCCCCGCGCCGCGCCGCAGCAGCGCGAACGGCGCGATGCGCAGCACGATGGTGACCGCCGAGATCGTCGCGATCACGGCCAGCGCGCGCCAGTCGCTCGTCATGTTCGTCATGCGCGCCGCCCGAACAGGTAGCCGGCCGTCACGAGCCCGAGGTAGACGAGCAGCCCGGTGATCAGGAACGAGTGTTCATGGAGCCAGCGCTCGCTCGCGAACGCGGCCACGCAGGCGGCGCCGGCCGCGCCCAGCCGCGCGCGGGTGCCGTTCGCGCGGATCGCATCCACCGCGAGCAGCGCGAACATCCCGGTCAGCGCGAAACCGAAGCCGCGCAGGCCGCCCGGCAGCGCGAGCCCGACGAGCGCGCCGACGGCGGCGCCCGCGACCCACCATGCGTGGCTCGCGAGCTGCAGCGCGGTGATTTCGGCGCCGTCGAGCGTCGCGCCTTCGCCGGCCGCGGTGATCGCATAGGTTTCGTCGGTCAGCGCGAACACGCCGTAGGCGCGCTGCGCGCGCGTGCGCAGCCGGTCGAGCGGAAACGACAGACCGTAGAACACGTGGCGGAAATTGACGACCAGCGCGGTCAACGCAACCTGCGCGAGCGGCATGCCGGACACCATCAGCCCGATCGCGAGAAATTCGATCGAGCCCGCGAAGATCAGCAGCGCGGACAGCGGCGCCCAATACCAAGGCACGCCGCTCGTCACCGCGAACACGCCGAAGGCGAGCCCGAGCGGCACATAGGCGGTCGCGACCGGCAGGGACAGCCGCAGCGCGCGTGCATAACGCGCAGGCGACGGCTGAGCCGGCGCGGCCATGCGGGAGGATTCGACAGGGCTCACACGGGCTCCGCTCGGGCAGGATGACGAGGCGCGCGCGGCGGGCCGCACGACGGGCTGGCGGCCATTATTCCGCTAGAATGCCAGCGGCGGAATGAACAGTACCGAACAATCACTAGAAACTGTTCAGCGCATTTCGCCGAACACTTCGGCACCGGAGACCCGATGAAGCTTGCGCTCGACACCACCGACGGCGCGCCGCTGACCGATCAGCTGGCGAGCCAGATCGAGGACCTGATCCGTTCGCGCCATCTGCGCGCGGGGGTCAAGCTGCCGTCGATCCGCCAGCTCGCGGCCGAGCAGCAGATCAGCCGCTTTCCGGTGATCGAGGCCTACGATCGCCTCGCGTCGCGCGGCTTGATCCAGCCGAAGCACGGCTCGGGCTATTACGTGACGAGCCGCGCCGACGGCCGCGACCGCGCCGCGGGCAGCACCGATCCGCGCGCGGTCGAGGCCGCATCCGGTCACATCCTGAGTCAGTTCGACGCGGCGGCCGATGCGGGCGCCGCACTGTCGAGCGGCTTCGTGCCGGCCGCCTGGCGCGATCTCGACGGCGTCGCGCAGACGGTGCGCCAGATCGCGCGCGCCGAACCCGCGAGCCTGATCGACTACACGCCACCGCAAGGCGACGCCCAGCTGCGCGCGCTGATCGCGCACCGCCTGGTTCCGCTCGGCATCGACACCACCGCGCAGCAGGTGCTCGTCACGCACAGCGCGACGCACGCGCTCGACCTCGTGGTCCGGCTGCTGTTGAAACCCGGCGATACGGTGTTCGTCGAGGATCCCGGCTATTTCAACCTGTTCGGCCTGCTCAAGCTGCAGGGCATCCGCGTGATCGGCATCCCGCGCCGCGCGAACGGCCCTGACACCGACGCGCTCGAAGCCGCGCTCGCGCACCATCGCCCCGTCGCGTTCTTCGTTCACTCGGCGCTGCACAACCCGACCGCGACGAACCTGACGCCGCCCGTCGCGTTCCGGATGCTGCAACTCGCGCAGCAACACGACTTCATGCTGGTCGAGGACGACGTCTACGCCGATTTCCAGGCCCTGCCGACCCAGCGGCTCGCCGCGCTCGACCAGCTCGATCGCGTGATCTACATCGGCGGATTCTCGAAGACGCTGTCGGCCTCGCTGCGGCTCGGCTACCTGGCAGCGCGCGCGGATCTCGTCAAGGCGCTGGTCGACGTGAAGGCGCTCACCAGCATGGGCGGCTCGCGGCTCGCCGAACGCGTGATCGCGACGCTGCTCGAACGCGGCGCGCATCGCAAGCATCTGGGGCGGCTGCGCCGCCGCGCGGGCGAGGCGCTCACGCAGGCGGCCGCGCTGCTGGGCGAGGCCGGCTGGACGCTCTACGAGCCGCCGGCGGGCGGGATGTTCGCCTGGGCGCGCGCACCGGGCGTCGACGACTCGACCCGCCTCGCCGAAGCCGCTCGCGCGCACGGCCTACGGCTCGCGCCGGGCAGCGAACACCGGCCGGACGGTGCGGCGACGCCCTGGGTGCGGCTCAATCTCGCGCATCTGCAGGATCCGCGCGCGCGCGCCTTCGTCGCCGCCGCCGGCCATGCACGCGGAGGCGCCGCGTGAAACTGAAGGCCAAGATCTTCCTGCTCGCGATCGTGCCGTTCCTGCTCGCGATCGCGGGCATCGGCTTCGGCGTGCGCCAGCAGGCGACCGCGCTCGCGCGCACCCAGCATGCGACGATCCAGACCGCCTACATGTCGAGCAAGGAAGTCGAGCTGCGCCATTACGTGGAACTGGCGACCAGCGCGATCGAACCGCTCTACGAAGCCGGCCGCGACAACGCGCGCGACGATGCGATGCTGCGCACACAGGCGCTCGCGATGCTGCGCAAGATGGACTTCGGCCCGGACGGCTACTTCTTCGTCTACGACCTGCACGGCAATTCGCTGATGCATCCGCGCGAGCCCGAACGGGTCGGGCATAACTTCTGGGGACTGCGCGACCCGCAGGGCGTGCTGACGATCCAGCAGCTGACCGCCGCCGCGTCGCACGGCGGCGGCTACGTGCGCTACCTCTGGCAACGCCCGTCAACCGGCCGCCTCGCGCCGAAGCTCGGCTACGTGGTCGCGCTCGACCGCTGGGGCTGGATGCTCGGCACGGGGATCTACCTCGACGACGTCGACACCGCGCTCAACCGCATCGATCAGCGCGCGTCGGCGAACCTCGAGCGCACGATGACGTGGATCAGCGCGATCGCGCTCGCGGGCGCGGCCGTGATCGCGCTGTGTGCGCTGGTGCTGAACGTCAGCGAATCGCGCAGCACCGACGCCAAGCTCAAGCGGCTCGCGCAGCAGGTGGTCGAATCACAGGAACACGAGCGCGCGCGGCTGTCGCGCGAACTGCACGACGGCATCAGCCAGATGATGGTGTCCGCGAAGCTCATGCTGGAATCGGCGCTCGCGCGCTTCGAACACGGCCCCGCGCGACAGCCCGAGGCGGAGGCCGCGCTCGTGAAAGGCGTGGCGCGGCTCGGCGATACGCTGCGCGAAGTGCGGCGGATCTCGCATGCGCTGCGGCCGTCGATGCTCGACGACCTCGGCCTCGCGGCCGCGCTCGACCAGCTCGTGCGCGAGCTGGGCGGCGAAGCGGACGTCGAGCTGAGCTTTTCGCAGCGCGCGCAGGCCGACGCGCCGCCGCTGCCCGCGCCCGTCAAGACCGCGCTGTTCCGGATCGCACAAGAGGCGCTGACCAACATCATCCGCCACGCGCATGCGTCGCACGCGACCGTCGCGCTCGACGCCTCCGCGCGCGCCGTCACGCTGTCGATCTCGGACAACGGCAGCGGCTTCGACGCCGACCTCGTGCTCGCCGATGCGCGCGGCGGCGTCGGCCTGCGCAACATGCGCGAGCGACTCGACGCGCTGGGCGGCACGCTCAGGATCAGTTCGCAGATCGGCCATACGGTGATCGCCGCGCGCGTGCCGCTCGCCGCCCCTTCTGCTTAACCAGGAATCGCCCGATGAATGCTCCCTCCTCCTCCGCCCGCGCCGCCCGCCTGCTGCTGGTCGACGACCACCCGCTCGTGCGCGACGGCCTGAGGATGCGGCTCGAAGCTGCGCCCGGACTCAGCGTGGTCGGCGAGGCCGGCAATGCCGACGAAGCGCTCACGCTCGCCGACGCGCTCGAACCCGACCTGACGCTGATGGATGTCGGCATGGCCGGCATGAACGGCATCACGCTCGCGGGCGTTTTCCACGAACGCTTTCCGGCGATCCGCGTGCTGATGCTGTCGAGTACGTGACGCAGGCGGTGCGCGCGGGCGCGAGCGGTTATCTGCTCAAGGATTCGCCCGCGAGCGAGATCGTGCGCGCGATCGGCGCGGTGCTGGCCGGACAGACTTTCTTCAGCGAAGGGCTCGCTGCGCGGATGATCCAGGCCAACGCATCGGCGCCCCCGCTCGAACGGCTGACGCCGCGCGAGCGCGATATTCTCGATGCGCTTGCCGAAGGGCTGTCGAGCAAGCAGATCGCGCAGCAGAACGGCCTGTCGGTGCGTACGGTCGAGACGCATCGGCTGAACCTGAAACGCAAGCTCGGCAGCGAGGGGCAGGCGGAACTGATCAAGTTCGCGGTCGAGCACCGGCGGCGTTGAGGGGGAGATGGCGGGTGGGGGGCGGAACGGCGTAGCAGGAAAAAATGAAAAGAGGCCGGGCGACATGTCGCCCGGCCTCTCGCGTTCCGGTGTTGCCCGAGGTGGATTCGCGCCTTAGTTCACGCGTGCGTTGTGCTTGGTCAGGAAGGCGATCAGGCCGTCGCCGCCGCCCTGCGCAAGCTGGCTCTTGAACTGCCCCTGGTAGACCTGGATCAGCCACGCGCCCGACCTGTCGATGTCGTAGATCTTCCAGTCGCCGTCGACCTTGCCGAGCCGGTAGCCGACGTTCTGACTGTCGCCCGGCGTGGTCACCGTCGACTGCACGAGCGCGTCGGCGCCGCCTGCGCCGCCTGCACGGAACGAGAACCTCGCGTCCTGGCTGCCGAGCTGCGCGAGCGATGCCGCGTAGGTGCGCGTCATCAGGATCTTGAACTGCTTGTACAACTCCTGCTGCTGTTGCGGCGTCGCCTGCTTCCAGGCGTCGCCGACGGCGATCCGCGTGGTGCGCTCGAAGTTCGTCGCCGGCAGGAAGCGCGCTTCCACCACCTGCGTGATCTTCGTCATGTCGCCGCTGCGTGCGCCGGGGTCCGTCTTCATCGCGTTCACGGTGCCTTCGACCGCGTTCTTCACGATCTCGACCGGCGTGGCCTGCGCGAAAGCCGACACGGACACCACTGCCGTGGCGAGAAAAGCAATCAGATGACGTTTCATGCGTATAGAGCCAGGAAATTGAAAAAATCTCTTTATTTATCAAAGAGTTCGTGGATTTTACACTGAATCGGGGCAGGGCTTCGGGTGGATTGGGGTGGGGAGGGGGATCAGGGGGTTAATGATGGGGGTGTCGCAACGCAGAATGGCGGAAATCGGGGCGGCGAGCATGGTGCGCGTCAGCAGTCTCTGCGCCGACTGGTGTCGTCGCATTGAAAGCGATGCCAAGCATGGGTTTCGAGGTTGCCGGCTTTCAGACGTATATGGACACCGCCGGAGGTCAGCAGGATGTCCTGCTTGGCGACACCCTCGATCTTCTCCGTCGCCGGCAGGACCCTCAACGTCTTCACGCGTCATCGAGCACTCCTCGTCCCCGGAAAAGGACCTACCTGTCGAATGGCTACAAGAGGCGTCACAGGTCGGCAGGGCATATGAAAGCATGCGAGCTCCCTCCTTTTCGCATTTCTGCCTTCACGGGCAATAAAATATCTTCCGAAAATATATTTTCCTTTTTAATCAAAATGATTGATATTGCACTAACGGGCAATTCAGGATCAGCGAAGGACTGATTTTACGAGCACCTCCGACAGCCAAATTGACTTGGAAGTTATATTGTACGTAAGTAATCTGCCGCACACTGCAGAACAGCAATTTAATAAGATAATTGGTTGACGAAATTTGCACCGATTAATCTCAAAAATTACTTATATCCCATTGTGATTTGCATTGATCAAATCAATGACTCACATCCAATAAACAATGGAATTCCTTACTTTAAACATACATTTAGTAAGCCGAATAATTTTATCTGTCGCACATGACCATACTCATCAAACATTTCTCTGATGACCCGACAGCAGTCTGCGATGGTTCTTTCCGTTGAAGGGGCTACCAATACAGCAATTGCGCTTGGCGGCAAGGTCCGGGCGCTACGGCAGCGGTTGAAGCGCACGCTCAATGAAATAGCCGCCGCAGCGGGAATTTCGAGCGCGTATTTGTCGCAAATCGAACGTGGTCTCGCGTTGCCGTCCATCATGTCGCTGGCTGGTATCGCGCATGCGCTAGGCGTGACGATGCAGTACTTCGTCGAAACGCCGAGCGAGGCGCGTTCAGTCCGGCGCGGCGATCAGCTGCGTTTCTTTAGTTTCGCCGATTCAGCGAACTTGTTTGCACGGCTTACCGACCGGTCGGAAGGACATCAACTCGAAGCGATTCTCGTGCGCATGCCGCCCAGGCAGAAACAAGCCAAGGTGACAACGCATGCGTGCGAGGAGTTCCTGTATGTGATCGAGGGAGAGGTGTCGCTGACACTCGACGGCAAGACGTTTGTTCTACATGCCGGTGACAGCGCACATTACCCGTCGACAGCGCCGCATAGCTGGGTCAATACCGCGAAGGGCGAATCGACCGTGGTTTGGGTAGGTACGCCGAAGTTGTTCTGATACGCGAGTAATTTCTGCCATTTTTTGGCGCCGAGCCTTCCCATCAATTGTTCGCAATACTAATGAATTAGCAACGTGCCGTATGCAAAGAATTGATTTGCTTCCTGGAAGGGCCGGCAAATCGATACCCTCGCCAGATGGGCTATCTGGTATCTTTCTGGAGAAAATCCATGCAAGAGCTCACGCAGCAAGAAGTTGCAATGATCGGCGGCGCCACCTTCACTGGCGGTAGCATTTTCGATACCCTCGGCAACCTGGTCGAGCTGTATGGTCAGACGTTGTTCAATGTCGGTGAAGCGGTCACGTCGGCCGTCGTTGGTACGGGCGACACACTGCTCGGCCTTCTGACGGGTAACCACTCCTAAGTTCCATCACGTGGCCATGGTCCCGTGGGCCATGGCCACGTGAACGCTCGGTGACTTGAGCTGAACCCGAAACTCCGGAAATTTGCCCTCTATCTCGTCGGGAAGAAACGCCTCCGGGCCGGCCATCGGAAATCCTGGGGGTGATGGTGTGCGCGACGGGCATGGCGGGACGACTTTCGCGGCAACAGATGTTTGCGGCCGAACCGTGCTCGTATGTCGGCATGAGACGCACCTTGGTGAGCCGATCGCTATTTCGAAGGTCATCCGTATCCAAAGAAGGCGGTTGCCGAATATCTCCGGGAACGGAGACCAGTACGGATCGACCTCGATCATTGAGTGTCGACGACACCTCGGATTGCGGACACCCGCTACATGCGATCTTGCCGGGTACGCGCGTTCCTATCGCCGAGCACATGGCGAATCTCGGACTACTGCCCGCCGACGGATTCGACTTTGGGCCGTGCCACCAAAGTCCGTGCGCTGGGCACATGTCCACGCGCAGGCGATTTCGCGCGATCGATGGACGCGGAAAGGATCTTGCGTCGGCAGCCAGGTTCATGGCGGCCCGAAGTCGGCCCTTTGCTAATGACGGCGGCGGCAGCCCATTGGCGCGATCAAAGCGTCACTGGAGATCGGTTAGCGGGAGTTGTCGAGAGAACGAGCTGAACGTGACTGGTTCGCCCGTCATTCGTCGGCTTATATAAATTCAATTTAATAAGAAAGCTTTCTTTTAACGACTTCCCTCAGGGGCAATTAGTACTGCCTCATATCCCGATGGCATTTCGTCAAGGTTCACTAGAAAATTGTGGAGCTCATTTTTGCCGATGTCTTCTGGTACTCGCGAGAAGGGGACAGCGTTGCTTGGGGCGATCCGTAGGTAGGACACGCGCAGTGTTGCTGTTTATATTGAAAATTAGTCTCGGGAGCCGGGCCGGCAGATCAAGCCGCAGGAATTTACTTACAGATTCCAACGAATTACGTAGGCAATTTCGGCCATACCATGAGATTTGCGGCTCGCATCACTTATAGTCATACAAATATGCAAGTTCGGCTTGAGGATTGGTTCCGAAACATCAGGGTCGACCGCTATAGCTGTGCGTATTAGGAATATCTATGATTCAAACGGATGAAGATAGTGAGGTCGGAAGGTTGACGGCCGTTCGGCCGGGGTTTGGCTCCTGGGCTCTCCGAGCTCAATGTTTGTAGCGTGTCGCGTTCCATGTTCTCTCTTGAACGAAGTACACGAAAGTCGGGAGGTCTCCCGCCTGCTGCCGCAACATCTCGTGCCGGGCTGCGATGGTTGCTCCTGCTGTTGATCTCGGTGGCCTTTAACCTGTCTGCAGCCGAGCCATGGCGGGTTGTCATTTTAATAGGGGCCGATCCGACTTTACCTGGGGCTGCGCTGCAGGTTTCTGCGATCCGAAGCGTCCTCGAAACCGCGACTTCAGCAGGTGCTGAGTTTTATGTCGACTCGCTCGACGGCCTCCGCTTTGGCGGCGAAGAGTTGATGCCTGAGTTTTTGGCGCTGATAAAAAAGAAGTATCGCAAGGAAAAACCTGACCTCGTCATCGGACTCGGCGACCATGCCGCCGAATTTGCTGCGCGATACCGTTCACAGATCTGGCCAGGAACCCCCGTACTGATTTCCAGCATCACGGGAGGCTGGCCGTATGGCCACCCCATCCCCGCCGACTTCTCGTATATCCCGCTCAGCGTCGATATTGATGGAACCTTGGCTATCGCTGAGAGGCTGCAGCCGGGCGCCCACCGTCTTGTTGTCGTGGGGGGCGCGACCGATGATGATCAGCTCGCGGTGGAGCAAGCCGTTACCAGCGCTCGCCGACGCAAGGAACATCCCTGGTCGGTTGAAGCCTGGGAGGGCATTCCGCTGCCCGAGTTGCGGCAACGCCTTGCGGAACTCGATCGGGATACCGCCGTGATCTATACGACGATGTATCGAGATCGCGACAATCGTGCCTATTTCCCATTTGAAGTAGTCGGCCCAATGGCGGAGGCTTCTCGTGCGCCTATCTACGCCTGGTACTCGACTTACATGACGCATGGCATCGTCGCCGGCTCCGTTGTCAGTTTTGAGAGCAATGGGCAACGCACTGGTGAGCTTGCCGCAGCTATTCTAAAGGGCGATGTGACGCCCAATGGTGCGAGAGCGCCCGCTGCGGCATCCCGTTGTACAGCAGATGTCGCACAGATGGAGAAGCTCGGTATCTCCACGTCGAACTTGCCCGCTGACTGTAGGCTCGTCGACATACCGCATTCGCTTTGGCGAGAGCATCGAGAGGCGGTGCTGATAGCAGTGAGCGTATTCATCATACAAGCACTCACCGTTGCGGCCTTGCTTGTGCAACGTCGGCGTCGTCGCATTGCGGAAGACGAGGCGACACAGCGACGGACGGAGTTGGCTCGCGCTGCCCGCTTCGCATCCGTCGGGGAACTCGGTGCCTCCATCGCCCATGAAGTTGGGCAGCCACTGGGGGCGATCATCAGTAACACCGACGCAGCGGAACTGCTGCTCAAGTCTCAGTCGATGCATGCCCAGGGGCTGATCGAGATTTTCGCCGATGTCCGCCGTGATGCATTGCGCGCGAATGGGGTGGTCCAGCGGCTGCGGGCGTTGCTGCAGAAACAGGCCATGGTGTTTAGTCCCATGAAACTCGACGCTGTTCTGAAGGATATGCTGGTGCTGATCGCACCGGAGGCCAGACGGCGCGGCGTGCTCATTGAATCTGAATTCGGGGCCGAGGCGATTGAAATCCTTGGGGACCAGGTCCAGATCGAGCAGGTGTTGTTGAATCTGACCATCAACGCGAT
>NZ_JAAGNW010000119.1:11176-20566 GCF_010645215.1 Burkholderia multivorans
GTCGACTCGTCGATGCGCGTGCTGTCCATCACGACCCATCCGGCACTTGATGGTATCGCCCTGAAGATCAGCGACCGCGGGCCTGGCATTTCCAGCGAGGCGAAAACGAAGCTATTTGAAGCGTTTTATACGACAAAGCCACACGGGATGGGGCTCGGGCTCTCGATTGTCCGCTCCATCGTCGACGTGCACGGCGGACGCGTAACGGCGACCTCTCGCGATGGTGGCGGTGCAGTATTCACGGTTTGGTTGCCTGCAAACTGCCCGGCAACCCGGGAAGCGATTCTGGCCTGACTAGTCGTGAAATGAGGAAAACTACGTTATATGCAAGCCAAAATGCGACGTGAGGAACATCTCGGTGAGTGATCGATCAGAAACTGTCATTCACGTAGTTGACGACGATAAGTCGATGCGCATAGCCCTTACGCGGTTGTTAGCCGCCGCTGGCTATGTGGTCAAGAGCTATGCGTCGGCGGGTGAATTTCTCGTCGCCGAACCAGATGTCCGCCCTGGATGCCTGTTGGTGGATCTCGAGTTGGATGGGCCCGGTGGCTTGGAACTACAGCAGGCGCTTCTTCGGCAACAAAGCACGATGCCCGTGATCTTCATGAGCGCCTATCGCGATGTTCCAAGCACTGTATTGGCGATCAAGGCCGGGGCGACCGATTTTCTGCTCAAGCCGCTAGAATCTCAAACGCTGCTGAGCGCTCTTGATCGCGCCCTCGCCGGCCGTGCGATCAGTACCGAGAATGATCCCCCTCAAGAAACCATCCATCTCAGCGAGCGAGAGCAACTTGTGCTTTGCAATATTGTTGCCGGTCGCCTCAATAAACAGATCGCGGCAGAGCTTGGGTTGAGTGAACGGACCATCAAGAGTTGTCGAGCGGAAGTCATGCGCAAGCTTGGTGCTCGTTCATTCGCGGAGCTGGTCCGGCGAGGGGAGCCGCTCGTCCGCCATCAGGCGCCTCTTCCGATCAAAGATCACACAAATTGCCCTAAAGGGTAGTTTCACTTCCCTCGTCCCGAATAGCATTCCGAATTCCTGCATGCAAAACTAAAGTCACTGTATCAAAGCTTGCACGAGAATACGCAACAGGCCTGCGAGATATCGGTGTCTTCTCGCATCGAAAGTGCGCTGGAATACGTGCGCCGAGTTCGGCGCTATCAGCTGCGACAACGAGAATGCATGCGAAGCATGTTGTTGAAACGTCGATCGAGAACCTACGCCTGACCGATGTCAGCCGCGCGTGCCGCGCGTATTCCATGCGAGTGGGGGATGTTTAGCTCCTCCCAAATGTATCGGAAAACCGGGATCTATCGTCGGGAAATGAATCCCTTGTCTCACGAGGTGGCGGCATGAGCGAATCGACAAGCGCAATGCCTCACTGGCGACAACCTTCGAGGCGGCGCAAATCACCGCAGGGAAAGGCACGTGAAGATCCCGAGACCTTGTGCAAGAGACGATTCCGATCTCGCGCGTATTAGTACTATTGGGTGCGTAACCGTCGGAGCTAGACGAATCGTGCCCCTCCCGCCGTCCGGGCGATGAAGATCTCCCCGCGAGTTTCTACGGCGTCCGTATCTCATAAGCTCGGGGCAAACCGAGATACCTAAATAGCATCTTGGGAATGAAATCCCAAGTATCTGGACGTCACCTCATCGAGTGTTTTCGATGAGGCAAAGGGTGAACCTGGATTAGGCAGGGGGATGTATGGCACTTTATGGAAAATCTCGTACTTTTAACAATGTCGGCATTGTTAATCAGGATTCGACTTATACATCGATATTATCGGATTCATTGGCGCAGCTCGGCCTGCATGGAAAATTCTTCTCCAATCCGTATGAGATGCTGAATGACTACCAAGATAATTGGTTTAATTTAATTATCCTCAATCATTGCGCATCACAAGAGCTTACGGAAATGGCACGATGGATTGGCCACCAGGCGACATCGCAAACGGCCATTCTTATCTGGGCGCCAAATGTCGAAGTTGAGATGACGAATCAACCATCCGACCTGGTGGTTATCTCCGCCTTGGAGAAGCCCTGCACCAACATTTCCATTACCACCAAGATAAACGAACTGTTACGCGGGGATCCGTATCGGCCTACTCGCGGGAGTAAAACCGATTTTGGCAAATATGAATTCTATATTTCGTGCTGCCACGTCAAGGTGAATGAAGAGTGGATCCCGCTTACGCAAAAGCAGTTTGAACTCGCGCTACTCCTCTTTAAATATCAAGGCCAGTGCGTATCAAAAAAATGGATTGCCAGCAAAATATGGGGAGCATCGTTGAAGGATACTTCAAGGACCCTCGACACTCATATATCCGTTTTACGAAAGAAGCTTCACCTTCATGAAAATGGCGTCTGGATAATGTCCGTCTATGGGACCGGATACCAGTTATTTTTTGATCAAGAATTTGTCGATGAACAAGCCTCACAAGACGGCGTTCATGTTTGAGAAAATCGCAACCACGCTCAATAACAAACTCCCAAACTCCGAACCATGCCTCCAGACAAACAGGAAGCAACCAATTGCAACAAGGCCAATGCAAAGGAGGCGTTCGGAGCTATCGATCTGGTTTTTAATTTAATTCGCCAATCGAGATTGATTGGAATTTAGAATAAGTGAGCGGAGAAAGTTTCATGAAGAATATTAAAAAATCATCCATATTAGGTGTGCTTTTTTGCTTCACATCAGCCATTTCGTTGTCGGTCATGTCGGCAAGCAACCAGCTTGCAATTTCCAATCAGCTCTGGTTCGACAATAGCACGTCCGCAAATATTACGGTCCAAGGGACGAATTTTGTCGATGGTTACGGCCGGCAAGTGACGTTCCGCGGTTTCAATATTTCGGCAGAAAGCAAGTTAAACGAAAATAACGTGCTTCCGTTTGCGAACACTTCAGATGCCAAGCAGTCAGCGATTGCAATGAAGACGCTGACGGGCGCAAATTCGATCCGATTTTTGATCACTTGGGCCGGTATCGAACCTGCTCCCGGGTATATTGATCAAACTTACCTTCAGAAAGTTACAGCACAAATTCAGCAATTCATACACCAAGGATTCCAGGTGTATGTCGATTTCCATCAAGATTTATTTTCCAGATATCTGTTTAACGAGAACAGCTGGTACACGGGCGACGGGGCTCCAAACTGGATCATCGCAGCAGGCACGTATCCTGTAGAGAACTGTGGGGTATGCGTTACGTGGTCGCAAAACGCAACGCAGAATCCGCCGATACAGAGTGCGTATTCCGATTTTTGGCATAACCGGACACTGTCCACCTCCATCGGCAATATCGGGATGCAAGATGAATTCCTCAAGGCCGCCGGACAAGCTTTAACCTACATAAAATACAAGCTTTCACCGAACGAATTCAATGCGATTCTGGGCGTTGATCCGTTCAACGAACCCATGCCTGGCATTCTGGCATCCGGCCAATCGTCGAATGATTGGGAAGTCAACGTGCTTTGGCCGTTCTACCAACGGTTTCGAGCAACGATGGATGCATCGGGGTGGTATGCCAAGCCGGCAATGATAGAGCCGAATCCTCGCTGGGTTGGGAATATCGATTTCGAAATATATCCTGGCGGACTGCAAGTAGGAACATTAGGCAGCCGTTATGTTTTTAATGCCCATTATTATGACTGGAAGGCCCAGTCGGGAATTCTGATGCCCTTTGGCGCTCAGGATGGGTGGGAAACGAGTTACCTTGACGCAATCCGTACCCGCTCCACTCAAACAGGAAGCCCTGCGCTTGTCAGTGAGTTTGGCTTTCCTAATACTGGGCTTGGATCAAATAATATCAATTCGGTTTACAAGGCGATCTACCAAAGCCTGGATTCAGCGGTATCGGGAGGGAGTTGGTGGGCAAATGCTGCTCAATCCGGTCAACCTCTGTCTGGCTCCCAGTGGCACTGGGATATTTATTCCGGTCGCCATCATGAGTATATGAATGGTAACCCGTCGAAGCTCGAGGTGGCGGGCGAGGCGTGGAACGGCGAGGACTTCTCTGGCGTAGTCCTGGGTACAACCGGTAATTTTGTACTGACCCAGGATCCGAGATTATTTGATCGCGTGTATCCGCACGCCGTCGCGGGTACGGTCCTGGCATTCGCCTACGAAGATCGCGCTAACAACGCTACGTGGAATCCGCTTCCTTCGTCGATGCCCAACCTGACCAAGCTGGTGGGCGGTGGACAATACGGGATCTTGATCTGGAAGGCGAACGGAAGTCAGGCGCCTACCGAATTGCATATTCCACTCAGCTTCTCGCCGAGCAGCATGACCGTTGTTTCCGATATCGGGGTTAGTACATCCTTACCTCTGTACACCACTGCTACCGCGATAGCGGTCGCGAAGGAAACCGGCGATGGAAATTCGAATCGCCTGATCTTGACCGCCCCCGCGGCCACGACGTCCAATACGCTGCACTACGCGCTGGTTACGCAGACCGCAAACACGGATCCGTCGTTGATACAGGCGGCACAAAAGGAATTGAGCGCATGGGCGGCCGTGACGTTCAAATGATGAAATCCACGTTGCCGTACGCCATGTACATGACATGAATTTTGTCGCATGAGGACGATATAAAGTCGGAAATACCGGTAAAAACCATATTGGAATGTGTTTGCTTCCTTGCACCATGAGTCTGGATTTGGGGCGATTTCAACGAAATCGCCCTATTTTTTATTGACTGTGTAGGCACCTCTTGTCGAGTACGAAATAGCCTCGCGCGGACCGGTGAAATACACCAGCCATCCCGCAGATGTCAGCTTGATCTATTGTCGACATGCGATCAGTAACCGAGCCACCCATCAAGCCGGGTACCTCGACGTTCGAGACCACGGTGTAGAGAAGGGCATTTTTTCGGCAAAAAGCAAACCATATGAAATGCCGCCATCCGGTGTCGGATACCTGTCTTTGCGTGCAGCGCGTTAAGGTCGACCGGTAGCATGTTTGCCGGCCAGCTCGCAGCGCCGAACACGTCAACCGCGCGGTCCCGTAACTGTCGTCGCCATTCCGTGATCCGGCCGAAGCGCACATCGAACTGACTATATCAACCCGGCAAGCATTCGCTCGCCATGCGGCCGCCAACACCACCACCACCTGGAACGCCGATGATGGTGGTCGCCCAGTTCCTTTCATTACCTTCCGGCTTCCTTTACTGGAATTCTGCGCGGGCCGGTGGCCGGCGCTCCCTCTGATCCCTCTGTCCAAATTCCCAACGCTGCGCCGGCAGGCTGCTCATTTCTTGAATTTGAATGGCGTTGTTTGGTCATCGAACATGTCTTCATCGTACGCAACCTCGCCGGGATAGCCGTTCGAATTCAGTAGGTCACCGCAAGTGGATCTGGCGCCATTCAAGAATTTTATGATGTGCCTGTCAGTATGATTATTCGCCGCAATTAAATAAGATCAGTTTGAAAAATTACATTTAACTATTCAATTTTATTTCAGTTAACTATTGAAAACATCATTTCCATTTTATTGACCCGAAAAAAGTCGAATGCTACGCTCCGTTTTAATAAGGAAAATTTCGATTTGAGCGCAATAGGCCAGTGCTTTCTTTGCAAATCGTTAATTTATAAGACCTTTAAGGACTGCGAAAATTTCTGGAATCTGCTGCATGCGGCGATGAATAGGGGTGCTGTGAGATGAACAAGATCTATAAGACAATTTGGTGCAAGAAGACCGAAAGTTGGGTGGCGGTGTCCGAAAACACTACGCGAGTATCCAAGGCTGGTGGAAGTGGTAACGTGATTGAGCATGTCGCCAGTCAACAATTTGTATGTAAGTACTTGTTGTCGGCCCTTTCAGTCGCGGTCATGTGCTTTATCAGCCAGCACGCCACCGCTCAATCCAATACGGCTTTTTGTGCGAACTATGGCACCGAGACTTATGGCTATGGAGCCAATGCGCTTGATGGAAGTGGAAATTGTTCATCGGGCATTAACTCCTGGGCAGGAGGTGTTTCTCCGGGCAACTTTCAGGATTGGGCGGGGATATCTGCAGACGATACACAGATCGTCGTTAACGGCGCCAATGGGAATATCTACTTTCGTGTGAGCGGAGACAGCGGTAATGTCTTGACCATGAGTAATGTGGCTGGAGCAGGGCCGACAGGCGGGGTATTGCTTTCTGGGTTGGCGGCAGGAGCGGTGACGGCAGCGAGCACACAAGCTGTCAATGGTAGTCAGTTATATGCTCTGTCAACTTCTACGTCGACCGGTATCTCGACGGCCACCAGCAGCATTGCTTCGCTGTCCACGTCGACGTCGACCGGCATCAGCACTGCCAACAGCAGCATCGCGTCGCTGTCGACCTCGACGTCGACCGGTCTTTCGTCGGCCAACAGCTCGATCTCGTCCCTGTCCACCTCGACGTCGACCGGTATCAGCTCGCTGTCCACCGGTCTGAGCACCACCAACAGCAATGTCGCTTCGCTCTCGACTTCCACGTCGACCGGTCTTTCGTCAGCCAACAGCTCGATCTCGTCGCTGTCCACGTCGGCTTCGACCGGCATCAGCACGGCCAACAGCAACATCGCTTCGCTGTCGACCTCCACGTCGACCGGCCTTTCGTCAGCCAACAGCTCGATCTCCTCGCTGTCCACCTCGACGTCGACCGGCATCAGCTCGCTGTCCACCGGCCTGAGCACCACCAACAGCAATGTCGCCTCGCTCTCGACTTCCACGTCGACCGGCCTCTCGACGGCCAACAGCTCGATCACGTCGTTGTCCACGTCGACCTCGACCGGCCTGAGCACCGCCAACAGCAACATCGCTTCGCTGTCGACCGGCCTGAGCACCACCAACAGCAACGTCGCTTCGCTGTCGACTTCCACGTCGACCGGCCTCTCGACGACCAACAGCTCGATCACGTCGCTGTCCACGTCGACGTCGACCGGGTTGAGCACCGCCAACAGCAACATCGCTTCGCTGTCGACTTCGACGTCGACCGGTCTTTCGTCGGCCAATAGCTCGATCTCGTCGCTGTCCACCTCGACTTCGACCGGCATCAGCTCGTTGTCCACCGGCCTGAGCACCGTCACCGCCACCACCAACAACCTCGGCAACAGCACTGCCGCGGCGCTCGGCGGCGGCGCAGCCTACAACCCGGCCACCGGCACCATTTCGGCGCCCGCCTACGTCACCTACAACGCCAACGGCACGACCACGACCAACAACAACGTCGGATCGGCCATCAACAACATCAACAGCCAGGGCATCAAGTACTTCCACGCCAATTCCACCGGCCCTGACAGCATCGCCACCGGCACCGACGCCGTCGCCATCGGCTCCGGCGCTTCCGCCGGCAACAACGGCGCCGTCGCACTCGGCGCAAACTCCGTCACCGCTGCTCCCAACCCCACCAGCAGCGCAACCATCGCCGGCACCACCTTCAGCGGCTTCGCCGGCACCAACCCGGCCAGTGTCGTCAGCGTCGGCGCACCCGGCTCCGAACGCCAGATCACCAACGTCGCCGCCGGACAAGTCACCGCCACCAGCACCGACGCGATCAACGGTAGCCAGCTTTATTCCGTCGCCCAGCAAGTCGGTACGGCTACCAGCGCGATTTCGTCGCTGTCCACCGGCCTGAGCACGACTAACAGCAATGTCACGTCGCTGTCGACGTCCACGTCGACCGGCCTCTCGACCGCCAACAGCTCGATCGCTTCGCTGTCCACGTCGACCTCGACCGGCATCAGCTCGCTCTCGACTGGCCTGAGCACCACCAACAGCACCGTCACGTCGCTCTCGACCTCCACGTCGACCGGCTTGTCGACGGCTAACAGCTCGATCGCTTCGCTGTCCACCTCGACGTCGACCGGCATCAGCTCGCTCTCGACTGGCCTGAGCACCACCAATAGCACCGTCACGTCGCTGTCGACCTCCACGTCGACCGGCCTGTCGTCGGCCAACAGCAACATCGCCTCGCTGTCCACCTCGACCTCGACCGGTATCAGCTCGCTGTCCACCGGCCTGAGCACGACCGATAGCAATGTCGCCTCACTGTCGACCTCCACGTCGACCGGTCTGTCGACCGCCAACAGCTCGGTCGCTTCGTTGTCCACCTCGACGTCTACTGGTATCAGTTCTCTGTCGACTGGCCTCAGCACCACCAACAGCACCGTCACGTCGCTCTCGACCTCCACGTCGACCGGCCTCTCGACCGCCAACAGCTCGATCGCTTCGCTGTCCACCTCGACCTCGACTGGCATCAGCTCGCTGTCGACCGGACTCAGCACGACCAACAGCACCGTCACGTCGCTCTCGACCTCCACGTCGACCGGCCTCTCGACGGCCAACAGCAGCATCGCTTCGCTGTCCACCTCGACTTCGACCGGCATCGGCTCGCTGTCCACCGGCCTGAGCACGACCGATAGCAATGTTGCCTCACTGTCGACCTCAACGTCGACCGGCCTCTCGACCGCCAACAGCTCGATCGCCTCGCTGTCCACCTCGACTTCGACCGGCATCGGCTCGCTCTCGACCGGCCTCAGCACGACCAACAGCACCGTCACGTCGCTCTCGACCTCCACGTCGACCGGCCTCTCGACGGCCAACAGCAACATCGCTTCGCTGTCCACCTCGACCTCGACCGGCATCAGCTCGCTGTCCACCGGCCTGAGCACGACCGATAGCAATGTCGCCTCGCTGTCGACTTCCACGTCGACCGGCCTGTCGTCGGCCAACAGCAACATCGCCTCGCTGTCCACCTCGACCTCGACCGGCATCGGCTCGCTTTCCACTGGCCTGAGCACGACCAACAGCAATATCGCCTCGCTCTCGACCTCCACGTCGACCGGCCTCTCGTCGGCCAACAGCAACATCGCTTCGCTGTCCACCTCGACTTCGACCGGCATCAACTCGCTGTCCACCGGCCTGAGCACGACCAACAGCACCGTCACCTCGCTGTCGACCTCCACGTCGACCGGCCTGTCGTCGGCCAACAGCAGCATCGCTTCGCTGTCCACCTCGACCTCGACCGGCATCAACTCGCTGTCCACCGGGCTGAGCACGACCAACAGCAACGTCGCCTCGCTGTCGACCTCCACGTCGACCAGCGTCAGTTCCCTGTCCACAGGCCTGAGCACGACCAACAGCAATGTCGCGTCGCTGTCCACCTCGACCTCGACCGCGATCCTGGCCGCCAAGACGCACTACTACAGCGTCAACGACAACGGCACGCAGCAGTCCAACTACAACAACGACGGCGCTACCGGCGTCAACGCCATCGCGGCCGGCACCAATGCATCCGCCGCGGGCGCCAGCAGCGTCGCGGTCGGCGACGGCGCCAACGCGAACTCCGACGGTTCCGTCGCGATCGGCCAGAACGCGTCCGCCACGGGCGGCAAGGCGGTCTCGATCGGCGCGGCCA
>NZ_JAAGNW010000012.1:0-8537 GCF_010645215.1 Burkholderia multivorans
ATGTCGATCTTGCCCGGCGCGTGGATCTCGCTGTTGCCGCCCGCGATCCGCACGTAGGCGCCGCCGGAGGTCAGCAGCACTTCCTTCGGCGAGGCCACCTCGATCGTCTCCGTCGCCGACAGGATCTTCACCGTCTTCTGCGCGGTCAGCTCGAGGTTGTCGGAATGGGCCTGGATCTCCACCTTGCCCTTGCCCGCGAACAGCTTCATCCCCGCGTTCTGCGCGAACAGGCTCAGCTTCTCCGTCACGCTCGCGATCAGCGACTTCCCCGCCGCCACGTGCGTGCTCTTCCCGCTCACCACGTTGATGTGCTGGTCCGCGCTGATCTGCGTGCTCTGCTGCGTCGACAGCCCAATCCCCGCCGGGCTGCCGAACAGCATCGCCGGCTCCTTGAACGCCGCCGCCGAACCCGTGCCGCCGCCCGCCGTGCGTCCGCCCGTCGCGCCGCCCGGCTTCGTGTCGCGCGTCACGTCGATCAGCGCGCCCAGCGCCGCCCGGCCTTCGCTCAGGCTCTCCGCATGATGGGTCGCGCTCGTGTTCGACAGCGCCTCGAGCAACTGCTGCGCGTTGCCCAATTGACGATGCGTGTCGCTCGCGTCGAACGGCTGGCTCGCCGCCGATTTCGGATAGGTCGTCACGTACAGGCCGCTGCCCGCGCGCACTGCGCCGTAGGTGTCCGTGCGCAGGTCGAAGCCTTGCCCGAGGAACGGCCCGCGCGCATTGCCGTCCTGCTGGATCAGGTAGCCCAGATGCAGGTGCGTATTGCCCTGGCTGCTGAACAGCTGCGCGCGGTTCTGGCCCGTCGCATCGTCGAACACCATCTGGTTATACCCGCTGCCCGAGTATTCCTTCGTGCGGTAGCCCGACAGGATCCCGTTCGAATGCCACTGCGGCTTCACCGCACCGTTGTAGACCCGCGCCGTGATCAGCGGCCGGTCGCAGTCGCCGCCCACGTAGTCGACGATCACCTCCTCGCCCACCCGCACCGGATGCACCGCGCCATAGCCCGCGCCGCTGTCCGAGAACGCCGCGCGCAGCCAGCACGACGCGCGCTCGTCGCCCGCGTTCAGGCGATCCCACACGAACTGCACCTTGTGGCGGTTCAGCTCGTCGGTATAGACCTCCTCGCCCTTCGGCCCCACCACGATCGCCGTTTCCAGGTGCATCTCGGGCTTCGCATGCTCGAACGCGCTGCGATACGGCACCGATGCGCGCTGCGCCTCGATCTCGACGTGGTAGAACCCTTGCGCGCCGTCGCCCGCATGCGGCACGCTCGCCGCAGCAGATGCGCCCGTCGCGCGCGCCTCGACGATCACGCCGGCGAGACTGTGCGGGAAGTTCGTTTCGCCGCCGCCGAGCGGCAGGTTGTTCTCGATCACGCGTGTGATCCGGATGATCACGAACTCGCGTTGCTCGGCTGCGTCGCGGTCGTGCTCCGGGTGCCCGGCGAGATGGAAACGACGGCCCGCATCCGCGCCGCGCACGCCGCCCGCGCCGTGGAAGCGCTTCGCGCGCGACTCCCATTCTTCAAGCCGGATCGCCGACAGCCGGTCGCCGTTCGCCTGTGCGCCGTAGGTGTACGCGCCCGTATATTCGTAGACCTCGGTCTGCCCCGGCAGCTCGCCCTGGTTCGCCTTGGTCGGCAGCGCAGTGCCCTTCGGATTGTGCGGCGTAGACGGCTGCTTGTAGTCGAACGTGCGCGACGCGAACGACGTGCTTTGCAGCGTGCGCGAGCCGGACCACTGCGTGAGCGCGTCACGCTCGCTGCCGAGGTCGGCACGGTGGAAGCGGATCGTGTCCGGCGCCATCGCATCGAGCGACTGCGGCGTGTCGGTGATGACCAGCGTGTGCGACTTGCCGTCGTCGGCATGACGCCAGAAGCCGTACAACCCTTCCGCTTCGAGCAGGCGGTGCACGAAGTTCCAGTCGGTTTCACTCTGGCGGCAGTAGGAGCGCGACGGCAGCGGCTTCGACAGCGCGAACTGGAAGTGCCCCCGGGCCTGGGGATGTTCGTTGAAGACGTCGGTGATGATCGCGTCGGCGGGGCGGTCCTGCCAGATACGCTCGTCGCGCCGGAAACGCAGGAAGTGCAGCCACGACGCGAACACCAGCTGATAGCTCGTCAGGCCGCCGTCCGCGCCCAGGCGGCGGGCGGTGTGCACGTAGCCGTTGAACGGGCGATAGGATTTGTCGGCCTGCTGCAGCCACGCGGTGACGGGCTGCGCGATCAGCTTCTTCAGCTCGACGTCGCCGGCCCCGGACACGACATCGAGAGTCCAGCTGAAATCACGACCGAGTTCCGAGACCGCCAACGCACGCCTGGGAACGAACGTGTTCGCCGGCAGCGGCGTATCCAGCCGCAGCAGCCGGTCTTGCTGGATCAGGCCACTCCTGATGCTCAGCATCAGCTGATGCGCATCCATCGGGCATACCTTTCGTTCTATTTAAGATAATCGCCGACAGATTGCTGTCCGGCTCGCATGCCGGATTGTACAAACGATCTGAATCGAGAAACGAGATTCTGCGTGAGCTTAGGATGGCTATACGGTAGATCAGCCCCCAACAACAGCCCAATCATTGGGATTGATCACGCAAACAGAAATGACCAATTCGTCACAAATTGTCAATTTCGTGCGCCGTCCCTCTGTGGGTTTAGCTAAGGTGGGAGCAGTGCGAACTGCCATAAGACGATCGACGCGCCGCAGCGCTCACAACTTCCATCGCCCGGACCGAATGGCATCCTCCATCATGCCAACAGTCAATTCACGCTCCACCACTTTGTTACGCGCCGTCTCGCTAAATGGCGTCTTTAAGACCTCAACCAAAAACCACCAAAATTTCACATTCCTCGATGGGTAGTAGTGGTCGATATCAAATTCACTGATATCGACATCAAAAATATTTGCCAATTTATCGACCAATCGCAATACTGCCCGATCAGTCAAATCCAAATCAGCGCATAAGTCTTTCTCAGATGCTATTTTCAGCTTTCCCCATAAAATGGAATCAGCCTCCACCCTTATCAGCTCTACCAAACGATCGTTCATAGCAGGCGATCCTCGGGCTTAACCAAGCGATTATATCTGACGATTGATTTATACATGATTGTCGATACATCCGCAGCAGCCATGGCCCGCCCAGCGACCGGAATTGCCCTCCCTACGAAAACACCGAGTGACGCAGTAAACTTGATTTTCAACAAAGCGACACTCTTGAATGACGTCACGGTCGGCAGGATCTTATGTTTGATTTCGTAGGGAAGTAGCCGTCGTGAAAATCTCGAAGCCAAAGATGTTCCTTTAACTGCCCCACCAAACTTTCCTCTTGTTGAAACGAATCTCTGCCCAAGCAAGATCATTGCAACACCGGCCGCATCTCCGACACCCAACTCCTCGCAAGCAACATCGATAACGATCAAGAAAAAATCTCTTTCGAATCAAGATTATCGTTAATTCCATACCTATAAATACCTGCCATTTCGAGTTCTCCGCCTCACTTGATTAGCCAAAAGACAATGTCGCTCCACATACATAAAAACGCACCCGGATCGCATCATCGCATGAATAATTTTCGAAACGAAACTCTTACAAAAAACCTCGACTTTTCCGAGAAAATTCCTAAACAGCAGATATTTATCCTATCTGCCCGACGCAACTCCGCCACGGGTTCACGCGTCCGCCCCCGTCATACGCAACGAAGCATTTTTACCGCTGAGATTGCCTCGATACGCCTGCAGAACGCTTATTTATACGAGTGCTTTTGAGACAAAAAGCCCCAAAAGAGAGCGCTACTCAGTCGACCCAACCACCCCTCACCCCTCCAAACAGCACCCCAAACTCATCTCGAAGTACCTGAAACTCCGCTCCACCCCCGCCACCACATCCCGCACCTGCTCGGTACTCGGCGTGTTCCCAAGCAGGGTCGCCACGATATCCAGCGCTTCCCACGGATGCTTGTCGTCATAGCTCGAATGCAGCCGCAGCCAGCGCATCGCGCGGCCGCGCACCTCCGTGCCGAACAACTGCTCGTACGCCTCCGACCGGCACAGATCCGCGCTCCACTCCCCCGTCACGCCCTCGATCGCGTAATTGGTCGCCGCGATGCTCGCCGCGAGCGAATCCACGCTGCTGCTCTTCCAGCACCAGTGGCTCAGCGCGAGCGCCGCCGGCGGGCTCGCGCCGTCGCTGAGCGCGCGCCGCTCGATGCCGCACGCCTGCGCCCAGTCCGCCCAGTACTCGACATGGTTCAGCTCGACCCGGATATTGCGGATCAGATAGCGGCGCGCCTTCTCCTCGCCCGGCGACTGCTCGCCGTTCGCCTTCAACAGATTCATCGACATGTACTTCGGAAACTGCTCGACCACCGGCCAGCCGTTCACGAAGAACGCACGCACCTGCGCGTCGCCGAGCCGGCCGTCGCGCATCAACGTGAACACCTCGTGGAAGCGCACCCGGTCGCGCGCCTCGCGCACTTCGCCCACCATGTCCTGCAGCCAGTGCGGATAACTGGCGATGTCCATCAGGTCGCCCTCTCTCTCGAATGGAATATCCACGTTCCTCTCCTTGTGTGACTTCACGTGTTCACGTCAATATCCGCCCTCGCGCCACGGCGACGGCTTCGCAAAGTAGTAGCCCTGATAGAAATCGATCCCCAGCTCGCGCAACACCTGCAGTTCCGCCGCCGATTCCACATGCTCGGCCACCGTGCCGCAGCGCATCGAGTGCGCGACCTCGTTGATCGCGCTGACGACGCCGTAGCTCACCCGGTCCGACAACATGTTCGACACGAACTCGCCGTCGATCTTCAGGTAGTCGATCGGCAGGTTGCGCAGGTACAGGAACGAGGACATCCCCGCGCCGAAGTCGTCGAGCGCGAAGCGGCAGCCCACCGCGCGCAGTTCGTTGATGAAGCGCGACGCGAGATCGAGGTTCTTCACCGCGATCGTCTCGGTGATCTCGAAGCAGACCGCTTTCGGATCGAGCCCCGACGCGAGCAATTCCGTCACGACGAATTCGAGAAACCGTTCGTCGGAAATCGATGCGCCGGACAGGTTCACGTTGTATTCGCGATACTCGCGCGCGGCGAGCGCGCCCAGCTTGCGGAACACCGTGCGGATCACCCAACGGTCGATCAGCCCCATCAGCCCATATCGTTCGGCGGCCGGCAGGAAGGCCGCGGGCGACACATCGCGCCCCGCATCGCCCACCATGCGCAGCAGCAGCTCCGCGCGCTCGGGCACCGCGCCCGCCGCATCGGTCCCGACGATCGGCTGGACGTACAGCCGGAACCCGTCCACTTCGAGCGCGGTCTTGATGCGCCGGCTCCATTGCACGTCGCCGACGTGGCGCGCCTGCTGCAGGTCGCTCGGGTCCGCGAGCTGGATCCGGTTGCGGCCGCGCTCCTTCGCGATGTAGCACGCGATGTCCGCGAGCTTCACCGCCTCTTCCAGGCTGTGCGGCGCGCGCTCCAGCTCCAGCATGCCGATGCTGACGCTCACGCGGAACCGCTCGCCCTCCCAGTTGAACACGAAGTCCTCCAGGCTGCGGCGCAGGCGCTCAGCCTTGTTCTTCGACGGCCACGCGCCCGCGCCGCCCGGCAACAACACGCCGAACTCGTCGCCGCCGAGCCGAGCGAGCACGTCGTCGTCGTCGAGGCAGTTGCGAAAGCGCTGCGTCACTTCGCGCAGCATCGCCTCGCCGGCCGCGTGGCCGCAGGTGTCGTTCACTTCCTTGAAGCGGTCGAGGTCGAGCATCAGCAGCGTCGCGCCGTCGCGGGCCGGCTCGAACAGCGTCGCCTCCAGCCGCCGCTCGAACTCGACGCGATTGACGAGCCCCGTCAACACATCGTGCGTCGCCTGCCACGCGAGGCTTTCGAGGAACTGCTGCTCGCGTGTCATGTTGCGCAGGATCAGCACGTAGCCGACGTGGCCGCGCGCATCGTCGCCCATCTCGGAGATCAGCGTCTGCACGACGATCTTCGCGTTGTCCCGGCGCAGCAGGTGCGCCTCGCGCCGCACCGGCTCGCGCGTGCCGCTCTGCTGGTACTCGTCGACCACGTCGATCACCGCGCCCGTCTCCCTGTCGAGCAGCATCAGCATCGCCGCCATCCGCGCGCCCGCGCAATCGGCGGACGCATGGCCGAGCAGCTGCTCGGCGGCCTTGTTGATCGAGTCGATCTGCTTCGCGACGCTGATGGTGATCACCGCCTCGGCCACCGCGCTCAGCGCCGCCTCCGCCCGCGCCTCGCTGCGTTCGAGCGCGGTCTGGATCGACAGGCGCTGCAGCGCGAGCCGGCGCGCCCATACGAGCGTCAGGTACATCAGGAACAGCGATGCCGCGACATAACACGCGAGCAGCAGCGCGACGCTCGACCGGAATTCCGCGCTCAGCGAGCTGGAGAAGCGGTCGGGCAGCCCCGATACGTGCTCGTTGATGTCCCAGATCCGGTATTCGAGCTGCCTGATGCGCGGATCGCCGAGGTTGCCGCGCTGCACGAGGTCGCGCAGTTCGTGCGCGATCGTGCCCAGCTCGGCCAGTTCGAGATCGGCCTGGTTCCAGCAGCGCAGCGCGTAATCGACCTTGGTGACCCAGCTCAGCGCGGGAAACAGCCAGACCGCCGCGGTCGCGTCGCTCGGTTCGATGCCGCTCGCGACGATCGCGCGGCGCGCGGCCCCGCGATCGGGCGGATCCCGCTGCAGCGCGGCGCGTGCGAGCCCGAGCAGATACGGCTTGCCGATCGCCGTCTCGTAGCGGCGGTAGGCCTCGGGGTCGCCGGTTTCCGCATAGCGGCTCAGATAGATCACGGCGTCTTTCTGCGATTTCGACCAGGCGCTCTCGCCGCCGATGTACACCCGCAGGAACGACACCACCGCGAGAGTAATGATCACGACGCACACCAGCACCGTCACCATCAGCAGGATCGGCCAGATGTCGCGCGCGGGCCGCAGTCGCGCGGCGCCGCGCCCCCCACGGCGGTGGTCCGCCTGATCGCGCTTGCTCGAAGTCACGTTCATCCTTCGTCCACAATGGCCCCAGGCCGGCGCGGCGTGGGGCCCGTCCGTCAAGTGCCTTGCAGTTTCAGGCGATTCGCATGGGTTCGCATCACCGCGACGGGATCGGCCGCGTACGCGCCGCGTACGCCGAGCAGCTGGTTGATCGCATCGAAGTGGTTCCACTTGTAGCCGGTCGACACCACCGTGCCGTACAACGAGCTGCACACCGACGTGAAGCCGTCGTTCGGGCCCGCGCGCTGTACGGCCATGATGTTGCCGGCCGTCAGGAAGACGAGGGTCGACGGGTCGAGCACGTTGGCCGGATCGATGAGCGGGATCACGCTCGTGTCGACCGCGCCCGTGACGAGGCCGAGCAGCGACACCGGTTGAAACGCGCTGCCCGTCCACGAATACAGCAGGTGGCGGTTGCCCGCGACGCTCTCGCTGCCCGCGCCGGTCGCGCAGGCGCCCGCAGGCCCCAGCCCCGCGCTCGGCAACAGCTGGTTGAAGCCCGTCGTGTAGTCCGTGCTGAGCGCGCGCAGCGCAGCGATCGCATCCTGGTTCGTGTTGTGCGTACTGCTGGTCAGGATGCCGAACACGTTCAGCAGCGCGCCGAACACCGGCGTCGACAGCCCGGTCGGATCGAGCTTCAGCGCGGCCAGCACGAAGTCGGCGAATTGGGAGCCGCGATGCGGCGTCGCGCTGGTCGTGACCGAGGCGACCTGCGCCGGCGCGACGGTCGCGACGTAGCGCGCGGTCAGCCCGCCCTGGCTGTGGCCGATCAGATTGACCTTCGACGCGCCGGTGATCGCCAGCACCCGCTTCACGTACGCGAGCAGCTGCTCGCCGCGTCCGTTCGGCCCCAGGTCGCTCTGGAAGCCGGACAGGTTGGCCACGTACACCGTCGCGCCGTGCTGTTCGAGATCCTGCTGCATGCCGTACCAGTACGGCACTACGCCGAAGTAGTCGTCGGTGCCGGTGAGCCCGTGCACCAGGATGATCGGATAACGGGTCGCCGCGTAGTTGTCGACGGGCGCCGCCGCGCGCGCGGCGCTGCCGGGCGCGAGCGCGAACGACGCCGCGACGAGTACGGTTGCGCTCGCGGCCAGCGCGGCGCGACAGCGGCGCGCGAACCTGCGCCGGAACGACAGGTCATCGGAGAATTTCGACATGGTTGACAGGTTTCCTCTTGGTTTCCGTATTGCGTTGCGTTCCGGCGCGTGCGCCGCGCCTCCCTCCCTGCGTCGCGCTCACCACCCGAGGCAATAGCCCCGCAGTACGGCGCCCGCCTGCTCCGTCGCGACCGCCGCCCGCCAGGGCGGCCCCAGCGCGATGTCCGCGACCGTCCAGCGGCCCGTCCGGTCGTCGCACGCGCCGCGCGTCGCCGCGACCGGCCACGCGAGCGTCAGCTCGCGCTGCTCGCGGGCGATGCCGGTGCCCTGCGCCTTCAACACCGCCTCCTTGCGGGTCCACATCTGCAGCAGCCAGCCCTTGCGCGCCGCCGCCGGCATCCTGGCGAAGCCGTCGCGCTCCGCATCGACCAACG
>NZ_JAAGNW010000012.1:8547-8981 GCF_010645215.1 Burkholderia multivorans
ACTCCAGATCGCAGCCCACCCGCTGCCGGCCGCTGATGGCCAGCAGCACGCCGCCCGCCGCATGGCTCACGTTGAACTGCAGCTCGCGGCCGAACAGCACGGGCTTGCCGCCCGCCTCGACGTCGAACACGAGCCGCGCCGGATCGGCGTCGAGATACGCGCCGAGCACCACACGCAACATCCCGCGCGCGAACATGAACAGCTCGCGATGCGCGCGCCACCGCAGCCGCGCCGCCCGCTCGCGTTCGCTGATCGACAGGCAGTCGAGCTTCAGGTACGAGCCTGCCTCGTCGAGACGCGCGCGCCAGATCTGTACCTCGCCGTCCAGCGCGCGCTGCATCAAGGCGGCCGACGGGCGCGCCACGGTAAAACCCCATTCACTCATTGCTTCCTGCCAGTTCTGCTATGACTCGATATACATCGATTACTTACTC
>NZ_JAAGNW010000012.1:8991-10288 GCF_010645215.1 Burkholderia multivorans
GCGCTGCCACGCGATGAACAGCGGCGCGCCGAGGATTTCGAGCGCGGTGAACCCGATGAACGGCGGGAACGGCGCGCCGAGCGCGGCGAGCGAGATCAGGCGGCCGATCCCGCCGATGAAGATCATGATCCACAGGGTACGGAACAACGCGCCTTTCTGTTCGATCGAGGGGATCACCGAGAAGGCCGCGAGCCCGAGGCCCAGCCACACCCCGGCGTAGAAGCGCAGGTTGCTGTCGAGCGTCGCGTCGGCGGGCACCTGCACGCCGAGCGAGGCATAGAGCGGATCGTTGACGCCCAGCATGCCCAGCACGCCGGTGATGGTGGGGACGGCCGCGAGGATCGCGGTGGCGACTTGCAGCGCGCGTTTGCTCATGGAATTGTCAACCCTCGTTTCGTTATCGATAAAAAATGCCCAGCACCTGCACGCTGCTCGACTCCGGCATCGCGCCGAAGCGGCTCCATGTCGGCCCGGTCTGCCGCAGGTACTGCACGGCCACGTCGAAGCGGTCGAAGCGCCGCCGCAATTCCAGCCAGTATTGCCGCCCCGCGCCGAGATCGGCCTGCACGAAGCCCGACAGGTCGAGCCGGCGAACCCCGACGTTGCGCCATACCGCCATCGCGAACACCCCGTGGCGGGTCGGCAGTTCCTGCGCGGCGACCGAAGTCTGCACCGCCGCGCCCCAGGCGAGCGGATTGCCCGCCTGCAGCGTGCGCCATTCGCCCGCCGATGCGCCGCCGCTGTTGCTCTGGAACTCGGCCGTCAGCGACAGATCGATCGGCAGCGTCCAGGTCGCGCCGAACGCCGAACTCGTCCGAAACGCGCGGTCGGCATTGCTGCCCGTCGCGCGGCCGATCAGCGACGGCCGGTAGCCGCCCGCCCACTCGCCATACGCGACCACCGCATTGCCGAGCAGGATGCTGAGATTCTGGCCGAACTGCGGCGACTGGCCGCTCTCACCATACACCACCCACTGCGGCTGTACCGCATCGCTCAGGCGCTGGCTGCCGACCAGCATCCAGCGATCGACGCCGTTGGTGCGCTGCAGGTCCGAGCCGGCCGTCGGATCGCCGGGCAGGCTGCGGCTCGCGAGCCGCGGCGACAGCATCAGCGCGACCGAGCCCGAATCCCACACCCGCTGCACCCGCGCGGCGACCGTGCCGAGCCGGTTGGTATGCCGGCTGTCGGGATCGGGCGGCACGTCGAGGCTGACCGCGCCGGCCTTGAAGAAATCCGTCGGGTTGTAGCCGAGCGCCGCGCCGACCCGCTCGTTGATCCGGCCCGCATCGATCATCAG
>NZ_JAAGNW010000012.1:10307-13417 GCF_010645215.1 Burkholderia multivorans
CGAAAAATGCGCGGAGAGCGACGGCGTCAGCGTCTGATCGAGCTGGAATTCGAGCGACAGCTGGTTGCGCCACGATGCGTCCGCATCGCGATAGTCGCTGTAGCGCACCGCATCCTGCACGCTGAACTTCCACGGACGTGCGGTTTCGGGCGCTGTGACGGGCGTCGCGTCGGCGAGGTCGAGCGCGGCCGCGGCCGGATCGTCCGTCCCCGCCGCGCGCGCGCCGCCCGGCAGCGCCAGTGCCAGCGCGACGGCCAACGCGAGCGAGCCGTTTCGCCACCCGCCCCGCGCCACCGTCATTGCGCCTGGAAGCGGGGCAGGTAGTCGCGCTGCAGCCAGGCATCCGGGATGTCCTGCCACTGGTAGCCGGAGAAGCGCATCACCGTGACCCAGGCCGTGTCGAGCCCGTCGATGATGACGGTCTCGGTCGGCCGCTCGACGCCCAGCTCCATCGTGTAGCGCCGGTAGTAGGCGGTCTTCAGCAGCCGTTCGCTTTCCGAATAGAACTTCGCCTTCACGGGCCGGCTGCTGGTCGCGTCGAGCCACATCTCGATGCGATGGTAGGTGAGGCCCGCCGCCTTGCCGGACAGCGACAGCTTGTACGTATGGCGCGGCTGGCGGTCGCCGTCGGTCACGTCTTCCTCGCCCTTCAGCTCGGCCTGGTAATCGTGCGCGAGATTGACCGTCACCACGTCGCCGTTCGCGGCCTGGCCGAGCAGGCGCTGGTCCGGCGAGATGCGGATGCTCGCCTGGTTGGCGGGATCGTAGAACCACAGATCGTTGCCGTTCTTCAGCATCAGCTTGCCGGTGTCGCGCGCGGGCGCGACGAAGCGCACCAGCGTGCGGAACGCGCCGCCCGGCGCGTCCGGCTTCGAATAGATCGACAGCGTGTTGCCGTCGACCTGCTTGCCGCCCCGGTACTCGGTCAGCGACGCCGTCAGTACGAACGAGCGGGTCGGCGTGCGGATCGCGCCGCTCGCCGCCAGCAGCTTCTGCGGATCGGGCGGCGTCTGCGCGTACGCGCCGCCCACCGCCATGCACAGGCCGATCCATCCCATCACCAGCATCCGACGCACGCGCCACCTCCCAGTTGTATTCATCCGAATGTCCTTACACATAGCGCAGCGCCGCGACGATCGACAGCCGCGCCGCATGGCGCGCCGGCAGCCACGCGGACAGCCCCGCGACGCACGCGAGCCCGACGAAGGTCAGTGCGATCAGGCGCCACTCGCCCCACACCCGCACCGTGAGCGCGACCGAATCGGTGCGCGCGGGCGGGGTCCAGGCGAGCCCGCTGTGATTGATCGCGAACGCGAGCCCAAGCGCCGCCAGCACGCCGAGCGACGCGCCCACCACGCCGAGCAGCGCGCCCTCGCAAACGAACAGCGCCTGGATCCCGCCGCGCCGCACGCCCATCGCGCGCAAGGTGCCGATCTCGACGGTGCGTTCGAGAATTGCAGTGCTCATCGTGTTGCTGATCACGAACAGCACGATCGCGCCGATCAGCACGAACACGAACCCGAAGATCATCGAGAACATGCGATTGGTCTGGCCGTAGAACGGATTGAGCGCCGCGAAGTCGAGCAGGTCGAGCGGCTGCCCTTCGAAGCGGCCGCCCAGTATTTGTTCGATCCGCTCGCGCGCGGCCGGCAATTGCGCGCTGTGGCGCAGCTGCAGTTCGAGCGCCGTCACGCGCGGCGTATCGCCGCCGTAGACGAGCCGCTGCGCGCGGTCCAGGTGCAGCGCCAGATAGACGTCGTCGAGTTCCTTCACGCCCTGCTGTTCGGCTTTCACCACCGTGAAGCCGCCGACGTTCGGCGCGCCGTAGGCATTCGCGGCCAGCACCTCGAGGTGCGTCGCGCCCGCGTTCGCGGGCTGCGTCGCCGCTTCGTCGGTGGCGAGCGCGAGCACGTCGGCGGGCGTATCGGCTGCGCTCGCGATTGCCGCGCGCGCGGCCGGCTGCGCGCCGGCATCGTCGGCGGCGTCGCCGCAGTCCGGCACGTGCAGCGGGCCGCACATCCGCAGCACGCGCGCCACCCCCTGTCCGACCACCGCCGCATCGGGCGCGGTCCCGGCGAGCGCGTACGGCTTCGGCGCGAGCGGGAAGCCGTACTCGTTCCAGGTCTGCATGCGGCTCTGATCGGCGGCCACCGCGCCCTGGGCGAGCACCGTGCGCGAGACGCCCGCCGCGAAATTGCCGGCGATCCCGCCGAATTGCAGCGTCGGCGTGAGCACCTCGATCATCGGGCTCAGCACCCGATCGTTGCGCAGGCGCTCGATCAGCCGCGCATAGTCCTGGATCCCATAGGCAACCGAATTGCCGCTGCCGTACTGGAAATAGCCGTGCCGCTGGATTTGCAGGTGACCGCTGCGCCGCACGAAATCGGTTTGCAGCCCGAGCGTGATGTCCTTGCTGAAACCGCCGAACAGCAGGATCGCGCACACGCCGACGATCATCGCGAGCAGCGTCGTGATCGAACGCCGCCGATTCCGCTGCAGGTTGCGCAGCGCCAACATGAAGGTATGCATCAGCGTTGCGCCTCCTCGGTCATGCGACGCTCGCCGATGATCCGGCCGTCGCGGATCTGCACGATGGCGTCGGCCGCATCGAGCACCTGCGGATCATGCGACGACACGATGAACGACACGCCGCTGTCGCGCTGCATGCGGCGCATCAGCGCGAGGATGGCCTGCCCGGTCACGCTGTCGAGGTTCGCGGTCGGTTCGTCGGCAAGCACGAGCGCGGGGCCGGCCGCGAGCGCGCGCGCAATCGCGACGCGCTGCCGCTGTCCGCCCGACAACTGGCTCGGCCGGTGCGCGCCCTTGCCGCCCAGGCCCACCGCATCGAGCAGCTCGCGCACGCGCCGGGCGCGTTCGCGCGCGGGCCGCCGCGCCATCAGCAGCGGATACTCGACGTTCTCGTAGGCCGACAGCACCGGCAGCAGATTGAACGACTGGAAAATATGGCCGACGCGGCGCGCGCGGAAATCCGACAGCGCGTTGTCCGACAGCGCGGCCGTATCCTGGCCGTCCACCGTCACGCGGCCGCGATCGGGCCGGTCGACCTGAACAGCCTGATGTTCAATCTGGAGACGACGATCGTGAAAGGC
>NZ_JAAGNW010000012.1:13427-18348 GCF_010645215.1 Burkholderia multivorans
ATCGGGCCGGTCGATGCAGCCGATCAGATTGAGCAGCGTGGTCTTGCCGCTGCCGGACGGCCCGCTCAGCACGGTGAAGCGGTTCGTGTCGAGCCGCACCGACACGTCCGCGAGCCCGACGACCTCCACGCTGTCCATCAGGTAGGTCTTGCTGACGTTTTCGACGGTGACGATCGCAGCGCTCATCACGCCTCCCCCGCCTGCGCGGTCACCGGCGCGCCCTGCGCGGCCGCCGGCCGCGCGACGTCGGCCGCACGCCGCGCGGGCAGCGCGCGGATCAGCCGCTTGAGCGCGAGCCGGTACGTGAAATGCTCGAGTTCGATCACATGCCGCTGCGTATCGCTGAAATGGATCCCGCCGTTCGAGTCGGCGTGGCCGCGCGCGGCGAGCCGGTCGATGCGCCGCGCGCGCGCCGGCGCAGCCTCGCGCGCGGCCAGATAGCGCGCGACGAGCTGGGCCTGATAGTCCATCAGCGGCCAGTTGCCGGTCGAGGTCTGGAACAGGCCGATGAAGAACAGGTTCGGATGCGCGGCGTCGAAGATGTTCAGGTACAGGCGCGGCTGCATCTTGTTCCACGTCAGGTACGACGCGTCGAGAAACGGAAAGCTCAGCTGGAAGCCCGTCGCGTAGACAATCACGTCGACCTGCGCCTCGCTGCCGTCGGCGAACGCCACGCGGTCGCCCTTCAACTCGCGGACATCGGGCTTCGCGACCAGGTCGCCATGCCCGAGGTGGTAGAACAGCGTCGAATTGATGATGAAGTGCGATTCGAACAGCTTGTGGTCCGGCTTCGGCAAGCCGTATTCCTCGGGCTGGCCGGCCGTCGTCAGACGCAGCAGCCGCTCGCCGAAGAAGCGCCGCGCCCACAGCGGCATGCGCAGCTTGAGCGGCCACTCGGCCCAGCGGTCGGCCGGGATGCCGAACAGGAATTTCGGCCAGTAGAAATAGCCGCGCCGCGTGCTGTGATACACAGCCTTCGCGTGGTGCACGGCCTCGACCGCGATCCCGCAGCCCGAGTTGCCCGCGCCGACCACCAGCACGCGCCGGTCCTTGAACACCTCGGGGGTCTTGTATTGCGCCGAATGCAGCTGCAGGCCGTCGAACCGCCCCGGAAAATCCGGCACCTGCGGCTTGCACAGATGACCGTTGCAGACGAACACGCCGCGGTATTCGCGCACCTCGTGGCGATCGAGTTCGACGCGCCACAGCACGCCGTCCGCGGCCGGCGCGATCTCCAGCACCGTGCGGTTGAACTCCACGTGCTCGTACACGCCGAAGCGACGCGCGTAGTCGCGCAGGTAGGCGAGCGCCTGATCGCCGCGCGCATAGGTCGGGTAGTCGGCCGGCATCGGGTAGTCGGTGTACTCGGAGAACGCGCGCGAGCTGATCATGTGCACCGAGCGATAGATCGCGCTGCACGGCTTGCCGTAGTACCAGGTGCCGCCGATCTCGTCCTCGCGTTCGATCAGGTCGAACTCGATCCCCTGCTCGCGCAGGTTCTTGGCCGTCGTGATGCCGGCGGCCCCGGCGCCGATGATGCAGTAACGCTTGCTGTAGTCGCGGTTCGTCATGGTTGCCCTGGGTGTCTTGGTGCGGCGCGCGGCGCTCAGGCGCGCAACGGCGCGGCCAGCTCGCCGTCTGCGCAGGCGGTCGCGGCTTCGACGCGGCTGTCGTCCAGCCGCAGCAGCATGTAGCCGCGCGCATCGGGCACCGCGAAGCGGCCCGTCGTGTACTCGACCACGGTGTCGGCCGACTCGGCGGGCAGCGGCGCGAGCTTCAGCGCGCCGATCCGCCAGCACGACGGCGGTTCGACGGCGAGCGCCTGCCAGTCCGCCAGCAGCGCGCGCAGGATCTGTTCGAGGTGGTTGACCGGCAGGCGCAGCGCCGGCATCACCGGGCCGTTCCACAGCGCGCCCGGATCGGCGGCCGGCACGCGGCCGAGCCGCGCGATGCCTGCCGCCGCATCGTCCGGCGCGTGCCACTCGCCGGACGGCAGCAGCTCGCCGTTCCACGCCGCGAGCGGCGGGTCCGCCGCACGCAGCGGCGCGGGCGGACCGGCGAGCGGCCGCGCGAGCACCGCGCCGACCTGCTCCGGCTGCAGCCGGTAGACGAGCGTCGCGCTCAGCAGCTCGGCCTGCGTATCGGCATCGCCGCACCGCACGTCGACGCGCCACACGTCGCCGATCAGGTAGCCCACCGCCGCGCTGTGCAGCGTGACGGGCTGCCCCAGCCCCGCCGCGATCGGCAGCGCGTCGAGATGCAGCACGACATCGGCCAGCTCGCCGAGGAAACGGGCCTCGCCCGTCGGCGGCATCACCCAGTCGGCCAGCGCGCACGCGTGTTCGAGCAGCAGCGACGCGGGCAGCGCGACGCGGCCGCCGAGCCGGAACGCGTTCGCATAGGGCACGACGGCCGGATCGAGCGCGTAGCGGGTTTCGAAGCGCTTCGACGGCCGGAACCGCACCGGCTCGCCCGCATGGTGATGGCGCGCGACCAGCTCGGCGAGATTCGGCAGTTCGCGGATGACCGGGAAGCCCTTGATCTGGAGCGGCGTCGGCGCGCGCCCGACCGCGCCCATGAACATCACTTCGCCGCTGTCCGGCGCCGCCAGCTCGCGCAGCCAGTGACGCACGCCTTCGTCGATGCTCATCGGCGTGATATAGCGCTGCGTGACCGCGAAGTTCGTGATCATCCCCACGCCCTCCCAGGTCGGCCAGACCAGCGTCTTCACGCTGCATGCGGGCGGCAGCACGCGATGGCGCGCCCACAGCCCGAGACGCGCGAGCGCCTCGTTCGCCGCCGCGTAGTCGGTTTCGCCCGTCATGCCGCCCCAGCGGCCCGTCAGCGAACCGACGTTGCAGAACTGCGTGATGCGCGGCCGCTGGCGCACCGCCTCGCACAGGTTCGCGAAGCCGAGCACCTTGGTGCGCACGATCTGCACGAAGTCGTCCGCACGCTTCTGCGCGAGCCGCACCGGCTGGTCGACGCCCGCGTTGTGGATCACCATGCGCAGCGCGTCGCCGAATTCGTCGAACAACGCGCGCACCGCGCCGCGATCGGTGACGTCGCAAACCCGGTAGCGCAGCGGCAGGTCGCGCGCGGCCGCGTCGTCGAGCGCCGCTTTCAGTTCGCGGCGACGCTTCAGGCCCAACAGGCGATCTCGGATCACCTTCGGCGGCTGTTCGGGCGTCGCCTGCCGCAATTGATCGTGGCTGTAGCGACGGAACGCGTCGTCGTCGAGCGCGAGCCATCCCTCGCTGCCGTCGGCCAGCGGCTCGCGGCCCGTGACGACCACCGTGCAGCCCGTCTGGGAAGCCAGCGCGCGCGCGCACAGCAAGCCGATGCCGCGCGCGCCGCCCGAGAACAGCACGACGTCGCCCGGCCCCAGCGCGGGCCCGGTATCGTCCGCGAGCGGCGGCAGCTCATGACGCCGCGCCTGCAGCGTGTAGCGCCGGCCCTGCTGATAGCCGATCTCGAACAGCCCCCAGCGATACAGCTCGCGCGCGATCAGCTGGTCGACCCGGCGGGTCTCGTCGGCGGACACGTCGAGCACCCGCACGTTGCAGTTCGGCAGCTCCTGCGGCAGCGTCTTCGCGAGGCCGGCCCACAGGCCGCCGAGCGGCTGCGCGCCGCCGTCGCCGTAACCCATCAGGCCGTCGATCCAGGTGACGGCGAGATAGAACAAGCGCTCGGTATCCTCCTCGGCCGCCCAGTCTGCATAACAGGCCTGCAGCAGCGCGACGCTGCGCCGCATCGGCGCTTCCCAGGCGTCGGCCGCCTCGAGCGCGAACGGCGCCTCGACGCCCAGGTCGACGATGCCGTCGAACGGCCCGGCCGCGTGGACCAGCACCTTGGCGGCGGCGGCCGGCTCGACGCCGTGCTCGGGCGCGAACACCGTGACCTTCGCGCAGGTGCGCGCGAGCGCCGCCGCGACCCGCTCGACCGTGCTGGACCGCCCGTTGACGATCGCGATCCGCCGCCCGCTCAGACGCGGCGACGGGCTCTCGGGAAGCAGCTCGACGGGCGCCGGCTGCCAGGTATAGCGCCACGCGGGCACGGTCGCGGAGCGTGGCGCGGGCGGCGGCGACGGCAGCGACGGCGCGGCGACCGGATCCGCGGGCCGGGCCCGGTCCGCAGGCGACCCGGCGTCGGGCCGCGCGGCGCGCGCGAGCGCCTGCTCGCGCGCCTGTTCGAGATGGCTGTGCCGCCGCTCGCGCGGCTTCACGATGAGCCGGATGCCGTGCACGGGCCGCAACGAAATCATCGCGCCCAGTTCGATCGGATGGCCGGGCAGCGCATTGAGATCGAAATGCTGCGCGACCACCGCGACCAGCACCCGCATCTGCAGCAGCGCGGTCTGGAACCCGATGCATTTGCGCATGCCGCCGCCGAACGGGAAGTACACGTACTTGTGCCGGCCCGTCGCGCCGCTCGCGAAATTGTCCGGATCGAACGCGTCGGGATTGCGCCAGAACGCCGGATGCCGGTGCGTGACGTACGGCGACATGAACACCGACGAGCGCGCCGGGATGTGATAGCCGCCGATCTCGTCGTCGTCGACGAGATCGCGCGTGAAGCCCCAGATCGGCGGATAGACGCGCAGCACCTCGTCGACCACCTGCGACAGGTACGGCAGCTGCTCGAAGTCCTGCGCGCCGGGCGCGCGGCCGCCGAGCCGCGCATCCAGCTCGTCGCGCAGGTTGCGCAGCACGGCCGGATGCTGCGCGAGCGCATACAGCGCCCACGCGAGGCCGGTGCCCGTCGTTTCGTGGCCGGCGAGGAACACCGTCATCACCTCGTCGTGCACCTCCTGCTGCGTGAGCGGCAGGTCGGTGTCCGGGTCGCGCGCGTTGAGCAGCAGCGAGATCACGTCGCTCGCCTCGCAGCGTTCCTCGCGATGATCGGCGACGACGCGCGCGAC
>NZ_JAAGNW010000012.1:18358-31358 GCF_010645215.1 Burkholderia multivorans
GAATCGATGCCGCGCCGCGCGAGCGCGATGCGGCGATTGAACGGCGTCGGCGCCCAGCGCGGAATGAAGTCGTTCAGGTTGCCCTGCGGCATCATCGCCTGGATGCCGAAGCGCACCGCCGGCCCCACCTGCTCCGCATGCGTCGAGATGTCGGTGTTGAACACCATGAGGCCGAGCATGCGCAGGCTCAGGTGCATCATGTCCTCGACCACGTCGACCGATTCGCCGGGCGGCAGCGCGCTCCAGCGATTCGCGAGCGCGAGCGCCGCGTCGCCGACTGCCGCCGCGTGCGCCTCCACCTGCTTCTTGTGGAACAGCGGCTGCACCGCGCGCCGGTGGCGACGCCAGAATTCGCCGTCGGTCGTCAGCAGGCCGTCGCCGAAGAACAGCTTGAAGTTGTCGTAGAAGCGGCCGCGCACGTAGTTGCGGTGATTGTCCTGCAGCACGTGCTGCACGTGCTCGGGATGCGCGAGCGCATGCGTGAGGAACGGCCCGAGCCGGTTGCGCACGACATCGCCGTACTGCTGCTGCAGCCGCAGCAGCATCGTGATCGGGTTGTGCTTGTACTCGGCCAGATTGCCCATCAACAGGCTGCCGCGCGGACCGGGAGCAAGGCGCGGCGCGCTCATGCGACGACCCGCTCGGCCGCCGCCACCGCCGCCTCGACCTCGGCGCGGGTCGCGTAGAGGCCCGTCACGCGGTGCACGTAGCCGATCACGACGCCCGTCACGTCCTGCATCTGCATCAGCATCCGGCCGTCGGGACGCGCCGCCACGAAGCGATTGCCGCCGTGGCCGCCCTCCAGTGCGAATTCGCGCGGCGTCGCCGAGCGATCGATGCGCGCGTAGCGGCGCGCCAGCTCGATGTCGTTGCCGTCCTCGTACAGCTCGATGCGGCCGATCGACACCGGCGCGGCGAGCGGAATGTAGTCGCCGCCGACCGGGTTCAGCACCGCGACGCGCGCGAGCCCGTCGAGCAGGATGCTCGGGATCGCGAAACGCGAGAACACCGGATCGTCGGGCGCGACGTTCAGCTGGTAGCGTGCGGTCTTGCCCGCCGCGCCGACGCCCGTGTCGGTGGTCGACACGAACGGCCCGCTGAGCCGCACGGGCGCCGCATCGAAGTGGTACGGATCGGGCACCGGCTGCCACGCGTCGTCGGCCTGCGCGGGCCACAGCGGCGCGCGCGCGTGGTGCGGCGCGAGCAGCGCGTCGATCTCGAAGTGCAGCTTGTCGCGCACGAGCACCTGGCCGGTGGGCGCGAGCACGTCGCCCGTGATCCGCACCGCCACCACGAGCGCATCGCCGTCGCGGCCCGCGAGCCGCGCGTGAATCCGCTTCGGGCTCGGCCGCGCGGCGTCGTAGACGCGCAGGAAGTGCCGGAACGACGCGTTGCGGAAGCCCACCACGCGCAACCCCGGCGCGAGCCGCAGCGCGGCCTCGGCGGCCAGCTCCGGCACGAAGGTGCCGGGCAGCGTCGCGAAGCGGTTGACGACGTGGTGCTGCAGATAGGCGTCGGTCCCCAGGTCGAAGATCCGTTCGAAGGTCACGCTGTCGTCGCTGCGCGCCACTTCGCGGCCGAGGTAGAAGTCGTGCCGGCCCGGCTGCGCGTGGGTGGGCGCGTTCGGCTCGAAGAACGCGGGCAGGTGCGCGTCGATCGCGCGCCGCTCGGCCGCGCCGAGGTGCACCGAATTCGGCGCACGCCCGGCGAGGTTGATCTCGCGCAGGAAGTGATGGATGCCCTCCGCCGTCCGCATGCTCGTGAACAGGCCGCTTTTCTCGAGGAACGCGCGCGTGACCGGATTCGCACCCAGGCCGACCGAGCGCCACAGGGTCCAGCCGATCGTGAATTCGTCCTGGCCGAGCCGCGCATGCCGGTCGCTCGCCTGCGTGTTCAGGAAATCGTTGCCCGCCGCGTAGTCGGTCTCGCCCGCCTGCCCGGTCAGCCCGATGAACGAACCGAAATTGCACCAGGCGCGCGGCGGCGCATCGGCGAACGCGTCGCGCAGGTTCCAGTAGCCGCGGATCTTGATGTCGCGGACCGCGACGAAATCGTCGAACGACTTGACCTGCACCGAGGCCGAACGGTTGAGGCCCGCCGCGTTGACGACGAGATCCACCGGCTGCCCGCCCGCGACGATCCGCTGCACGGCCGCCCGCACGCTGTCCGCGTCGAGTACGTCGGCGCGCAGGTAGCGCACCTTGTTCGGCCCGCAGTAGGACTTCATCACGTCGAGATTGCGACGCGCGGCGCGGGCCTCCACCTGGCGCTCGAACGCCTTGATGATGACGGGCAGCGGCAGCGACGGATGGCGCGCCTTCTGTTCGCGGATGTAGTCGGGGCGACGGCGCGCGAACGCCTCGTCGCTGCCCGCGAACACGTCGGGCCCGTAGGCGTCGAGCGCGCTGCTGCCGATCAGGTAGAGCGTGGGCTGGAAGTGCTGGGCGATCGCCTTCATCAGCTCGGCGGTGATCCCGCGCGCCCCGCCGACCGCGACCACGACCGAATCGGGACCGAGCCGGGCGAGGCCGTCGGCCGGCAACGCGCCGACCTCCTCGGTCACGCGCGGCGTCAGGCGGCGCGCACCGTCGAGCACGACCACCGGCAACAACTGCCGCGCGCCGCTCTCGTGCTCCGCCTGCGCGATCGCGCCGCGCGGATCGGCGCGATCGGTGAACACGGCCAGCGCGCGCGCATTCGGCAGCTCGATCGCGAGCGCCTTCACGAGCCCGGAGAACATCCCCGCATCGGGATGCAGGACGCCCTCGGTCGTCGCATCGAGCAGCAGCGCGAGACACGAGCCTTGCGCGGCGACGTCGTCGTAGCACTGCTTGAGCGCGAGGAACGCGAGATCGTGCAAGGCGAGCCGCTCCGGCGCGGGCGGGGCCGCCTGGCCGGCCGGCAGCCGGCTCGCCCCCAGCGACGACAGCACGCGCACGTGGCGCACGCCGGCGGGCAGCAAGCCCGCCAGGGCGCGCTCGTCGCGCGGCGCGACGACGTGCAGCCGCACGCCCGGCAGCGAGCCGGGACGCGTCGACAGCACGACCAGGTCGGCCGGCATCGGCAGGCCGTCGAGCAGTTCGGGGGCGTCGGTGACGACCACGCACGCGGGCGGCAGGAAGGCGATCGGGCCCGCTCCCGCCTGCCACGGCGCATCGCACAGATCGATCCGGTAGCGCGTCACGCCGAGCGGCTCGCCGTCGGCCGCGACCGTCGTCTCGTGCAGCGCGGCGGGCAGCGGGCTGCGCGCGGATTCAGCGCCGGCAGGCAGCGGCGGAGTCGGGGTGGGCTGGACGGCCGGCGTCGACGCACCGGCATGCGAGGCCGGCGCGGCGGATGCGACGCCCGCGGCAGGCGGCGCGTGCCGGTCGAGCCGCACGCCGAACCGGGTCCGGTCGCCGTCGTTGCCGAACGACACCGATGCGGCCGGCTCCGTGCCGACCAGCGCGCGCAGGATCGCCAGCGCTGCATCCGCGCCGGCGTACGTGACGGTGCGGCCGTCGGCGTCGCGCAGCGCGGGTCGCGCATCGGCCCCGGCCGACGTCTCGCTGTCGACCCACGCGAGCACCGGCAGCCCGGCCGCCTCGGCGCGCGCCGCGGTCGTCACGGCGAACAGCACGACGCCTTCCGCGAGCGGCCGATCGAACGCGGGCTGCACCTCTTCCGCCGAATTGCCGTTGATCCCGCCGACCAGCACCATGTCGAGCTCGCCGCTGCGCAGCACGCGCGCAGCCACTTCAAATGCGGCGAGCGTCGACGCATGGCCGGCGTCGACCGTCATGTTCATCCCGTGCAGGTCGTGATAGTTCGCGACGCGCGCCGGGATCACGTTCGGCATCATGCCGGGGAACGCGTTCTCGGTGGTGGGCGGCACGAGCGCGCGGGTCGCGTCGGCGAGCCGCGCGAGCAGTGTGTCGAGCCCCGGCAGCGCCGCGGTGCGCGGATCGGCGCGCAGCGCGGTTGCGATGTCGTCGAGGTAGCAGCGGCTCGCATAGAGCGCCGCGTTGCGGGTCGGGCCCATGTGGCCCATCACGATGCCGATCGTATCCGCATGGTCGCGCCAGAAGGCCGCGATCCGCTCGCGCAGCTCATGCGCCGCATCGAGCGCCATCAGCTGGCAGCGGTCCAGCGCGCGCAGCACGGCGGGCGGCATCCGCACCCGGTCGAAACCGGGCAGCGGATAGCTGAGGCCGAAGCTCGCGTGCGGCGCGGGGCCCTCGCCCGCGAGCCAGCGCGTGACCGCCGCGTCGTCGTCGAGGCCCGGGAACTTGGCCGACCACGCGACGATCGCGAGCGGCTCGCGCCGCGCCGGCGCGGCGCGCATGGTCATCGGCAGGTCGGGCCGGTATTCGCTGACGATCAGATGGCCGTTGGTGCCGCCGAAGCCGAAGCCCGACACGGCCGCGACGCGCGGACTGTCCGCGCGCGGCGGCCAGTCGACGGGTGCGCGCGGCACCGTGAAGCCGCTCGTCTCCAGTTCGAACTCGCGCGGCGGCGCGCTGAAGCGGTGTTGCGGCGGAATCCGGCCGTGTTCGAGCGCAAGCAGCACCTGGATCAGCGACACCACGCCCGCCGCCCAGCCGGTATGGCCGACCAGCGACTTGTTCGACGTGACCTGCACCGGACGATCGCGCCGGATCATGTCACGCAGGCTCTGGAATTCGGCGAGATCGCCGGCGGGCGTGCCGGTCGCATGCGCGACGACCCAGTCGGGCAGATCCCGCCCGGCCTCGGCCGGCTCGTACGCGCGGCGGATCGCGATGCTCTGGCCGGCCGAGTTCGGCGCGTAGATGGCCTTGCCCTTGCCGTCCGACGACGAACCGAAGCCCTTCAGCACGCCCAGCACGCGATCGCCGTCGGCGAGCGCGCGCTTGAGCCGCTTGAGGATCACGACGCCCGCGCCGTCGGCGAACAGCACGCCGTCGCAGGCGGCGTCGAGCGGCCGCACCTCGCCGCTGCGCGACAGGCCGTGCAGCTTCGAGAACAGGATCGAGCCGCGCGGCGCGAGCGCGAACGCGCCGCCGCAGGCGACCACGTCGTGCTTGCCGAGCAGCAGGCCCTTGATGCCGAGGTCAACCGAATACAGCGACGACGAACACGCGGTGTCGACCATCATGTATTCCGCATCGTCGGGCAGCACGCCGCGCATCGCCTTCGCGCCGACCCGGTGCGGGAAGAATTCGGCCAGCTCGCCCGCGCCGCGCGCGTAGCGCGTGCGCAGCACCGCGTCGATCCGCGCAGCGCGGTCGGCACGCTCGGCCGGCGTCGCGTCCTCGTCGTCCAGCACCGCGCGCAGACGCTCGCGCAAGCCCGCGAGCACCATGCCTTCTTCCAGATGCTGGCTGCCGTCCGCCGTATAGCCGACCACGAACGACGCGCGGTCGCCGGCGCGGATCCGCACGCCCGCGAGCGCCTGGCGCAGCGCGTGGCGCAGCCACAGCGTGGTCAGTTCGCGCGGCGCGGTGCCCGCGTCGAGTTCCGCACGCAGCGCCGCTTCCGGCGCGAAGCGCTCGATGAACACCGAACGGGATTGATAGCTCTTGTCCTCCGCCGCCGGATCGGGCGAATAGAACGACCGGTAGTCCCAACGATCGGGCGGCACGTTGCCGAACAGCTCGGGGCCGTCGAGCAGCGCCTGCCAGAACGCCTGGGGATCGTTGGCGCCGGGCAGCGCGAGCCCCATGCCGACGACGGCGATCGCGTCGCTGTCGTCGAGGGTGTCGTGGGTGGGGGGCACGGCGATGTCGGGAGCGGGTGCGGCGGCATTCGCGGCGGGCGGTAGATCGGCCGCGGCGGCAGGCGTTGCCTGGCTTGCCGAAACAGCCGAAGACCCATTCGCCCGATGCACGTTCGCGCCGGACGCGGCCGCCTCCTTCGCCCATTCGCGCCGCGGCGACAATCCCTCGCTGCACAGCGACAGCCCGCCGTCGGCCACCACGACCTGCCCCGTGACCCAGCGCGCGGCGTCGGACGCGAGGAACAGCACGACGTCGGCGAGATCCTCGGCGGTCGCGAGCCGGCCGAGCGGCGTCGCGGCGATGCTCGACCGCTTCGTGTTGTCCGGATCAGGGAACTGCGCGGCGACGTCGCCGTCGATCAGCGTCGACGACGCGCCGTTCACCCGGATGCCGAGTTCCGCATATTCGACCGCGAGATAGCGCGTCAGCGATTCGAGCGCCGCCTTCGCGGTGCCGACCACCAGGTAGTTCGCGGGCACGAGCGTCGACCCGACCGACGACACATTGACGATCGCCCCGCCGCCCGCGCGCGCCATCAGCCGCGCCGCGCGCCGCGCGCACCAGAACGCGCCCTTCAGATTGGTGTCGAGCGCGCGGTCGAAGTGTTCGGCGGCGATGTCGTCCACCCCGAGCAGCGCGCCGGACGCCGCGTTGTTGACGAGAATGTCGAGCCGCCCGTACTTCGCCTCGATTTCGTCGAACATCCGATCGACCTGCGCGGGCTGCGCCACCGATGCGCGCATCACGTCGACCGTCACGCCCAGCGCGCGCAGTTCCTCCACGGTCTGCCTGGACGCATCCAGCGAATGGAAGAAATTGACGATGACATCGGCCCCGGCTTCCGCGAAGCGCCGGCAGATCGCCTTGCCGACGTTCTTCGCGCCGCCCGTGACCAGAACCCGCTTCCCTTTCAAATAGGCGTTCGACATAAATCGCAGACCTTAGGATACCCAAACATTCGACCCTGACCGATAGACAAATTCGATCTTCTTCTCTACTTGCCGCGCTTCATCGGCGCGTGCTCAACCCGCGACGAGCGCCGCGGTGCCCTGATGCTCGTAGACGAAATCGACGATCTGCCCCATCGCCTTGAAGTCGCCGGTGCGGAAATTGGCCGGCAGCGGCGGCAGCCCATAGCGGCCGCTGATCCGCTGGATGATCTCGGTCTGCTTGACGGAGTCGATCCCCAATTCCGCCTCCAGCTCGACGGATTCGCTGAACACCTCGGTCGGGTACTCCATCGCTGCCGCGTAGATCGCGACCAGTTCGGCGAACAGCTGGTCGCGCGGCACGTGGCGGGCGGGCGCGACGAGGCCGGCCGGCTCGGCCGCAATGGGGACGGATACAGGGACAGGGACGGGAGTAGGCGACGCGACCGCGCTGCGCACCGCGTCGGACGGCGCCAAGCCCACGCCCGCGCCGATGCCGGGCAGATGCGGCGCCGGCGCGGCCGTCAGGCTGCGCGCGGTGAAGAAACGCTGCAGTTCGTCCTTGATCTTGTCCACGATCCCTGGGCCGCTGTGGCGCCAGAATTCATCGAACTCCAGATTCAGGTTGCTTGCGCGAATGTCGTCGTTCATGGCCCTTTCCCCTTGAAAATATTCATAAACTCGCTCAACTGCGTCCAACTCTTCATGCACCCCCGTCGCACCCGCGAAGGTCCGGACCGCGCCCGGCCCCACCACGCGCACGACGATCCTGCTCAGCGCGTTCAGCGCGCCGCATTCGACAAACACCCGCACGCCGGCCGTTTTCAGATGCGCCACGCCGTCTCGAAAATAAACCGGCATGACAAAATGCCCGGCCAGGGATTCGGCCAGATCATCGGAATCCGTATAGAAGCGATTGAGTATCGGAGAATATATGCGGTACTTGAATGGATTTTTTATATATTCCCGCAGGCGTCGTCCGAATTCGCCCCGCGCATTTTCAAGATAGGAGTGATGGAATGCATAGGGCGAATTGAGTCGCTGTGCGGAGACCCCTGCCGCCGTGCAATAAGCGATGAATGCCTGGACGGCATCGCGCGGCCCCGCGACCACGGTCTGCGACGCGTGGTTCTCGACGGCGATCCGCACGCCGGCGTCGACGCCCGGGAAGCTCGCGACCAGATGCGCGCGCACCCGTTCCGGCGCCGCGGCGACGGCGGCCATCATGCCGTCGCGCGGCGCGGCCGCCTGCAGCGACGCGATCCGGTCGCAGACGATTTCGGCGCCTTGCTCGACCGTATAGGCGCCGCCGCACACGAGCGCGGCGATCTCGCCGAAGCTGTGCCCCATCAGCACGTCAGGCCGGATGCCGCGCGCGCACAGGGCCTCGAAACGGGCTACGGACGCCGCGTAGATGGCCAGCTGCAGCAGATCGGGCGCCTCTGCGAGAAAGCGCTCGACACCGCGCCGCTCGTCCCACAGCGCGTCGAGCAGCGGACGGCCGAGCCGCCGCGCCGCCACGGCGTCGATCGCCAGCAGCGCCTGCCGTGCGGATGGACAGGCCTGCGCCACCGCACGGGTCGCCCCGGCATGGAACGCGCCTTGCCCCGGAAAAAGAAACGCAACTTGCATCATGAGATTGCCCTTGTCGCCGTCACTCCGATGCCGATCTATCCAATACGCACCGCTGCGCCTCCCCACGTCCGCCCGATTTCACCTCGCGCCGCTCCAGCGGCGGCCACGCTTTAATGTGGTAAATCGTGCGCATTTAATGTGGTAAATGTCATGCACAATTTAGCATAAGGACTCCGAACGCTATGTTCGGCAAATCACAGTTCCACCTGACTTATTATCTTTCGATCCGTCGCCCGGCAGATCGAATTTGACTATTTCCACGCTGAAAATAGGACCACGCCTTAAGTCATTTTCTCAACATTCAGCGGTCAATTAGCCGGAATTAATGGGCGGGCGGAGATATTGCACGGGCGCGCCCCGCATTGACCGCGCGCCGGGAACGAATGCCGGCCCGCGGCGCCCGGCCCGCCGTGCAGTCACCCCTCACCGGGCGGATCCACGCCGGGCGGATCCACGCCACTCCGAAACCGGCTCGCCGGTATACTTGCCCTTTTGCCCGTGCCTCCACGCCCGCCAGCCGTCCCCATGCTGACATCCCTGCTCGTCCGAATCGTCGCCTGGTCAGTCCGCCGCCCCATCCGGGTCGTCGTGCTGTCGCTGGTCATCGCCGCGCTAAGCGGCGTCTACGTCGCTCATCACTTCCGTATCAACACCGATGTCAGCAAGCTGATCGAGACCGACGCCGAATGGTCCGCGCTCAGTTCAGCCATGGACACCGCGTTCCCACAACGGGGCCAGACCATTCTCGCGGTCGTCGAGGCGCCCGCGCCCGAATTCGCGAGCGCCGCGGCCAATGCGCTCGCGGCCGGCCTCGCGAAGGCAACCGAGGCCGGCAGGATCGGCCAGGTGTCCGAGCCCGCGGGCGGCCCGCTGTTCGAGCGCAACGGCCTGCTGTTCCTGTCGAAGTCCGAACTCGCCGACACCACCGCGCAGCTCGCCAGCGCGCGCCCGCTGATCAACGTGCTCGCGAAGGATCCGAGCATCACCGGCCTCGCGACCACGCTGGCCACGACGCTCGGGCTACCGCTGCAATCCGGGCAGGTCAAGCTGCCGTCGATGGCCAAGCTGCTGTCGCGCAGCGCGGCCACCGTCGACGACGTGCTGGCCGGCCGCCCCGCCGCGTTCTCGTGGCGCGCGCTGGTCGATTCGGACGCGGCGCGCCAGCCCGCGCGCGCGTTCGTGACCGTGCAGCCGATGGTCGACTACCAGGCGCTGAAGGCGGGCGAAGAGACCTCGCAGACCATCCGCGAGGTCGCGCGCACGCTCGACCTCGGCCAGCGTTACGGCGCGGTCGTGCGCCTGACGGGCGAGCAGCCGCTCGCCGACGAGGAGTTCGCGTCGGTGCAGGACGGCGCGGCCGTCAACGGCGTCGCCACGCTGGTGGTCGTGCTGGTGATCCTGTGGCTCGCGCTGCGCTCGAAGCGGATGATCGGCGCGGTGCTCGTGACGCTCGCCGTCGGCCTCGTCGTGACGGCCGCGCTCGGCCTGATGATGGTCGGCTCGCTGAACATGATCTCGGTCGCGTTCATGGTGCTGTTCGTCGGCCTCGGCGTCGATTTCGCGATCCAGTACGGCGTCAAGTACCGCGAGGAGCGGCACCACGACGCGAACCTCGACCACGCGCTGCTCGGCGCCGCGCACGCGATGGGCATGCCGCTGTCGCTCGCGACGGCGGCCGTCGCGGCCAGCTTCTTCTCGTTCCTGCCGACCGCCTACCGCGGCGTGTCGGAACTGGGCCTGATCGCGGGCGTCGGGATGTTCGTCGCCTACGCCACGACGCTCACGCTGCTGCCCGCGCTGCTCAAGCTGCTCGCCCCGCCCGGCGAACGCCATGCGCCGGGTTTCCCGCGCCTCGCTCCCATCGACGACTACCTCGATCACCACCGCAAGCCGATCCTGATCGGCACGCTGGTGGTCGTGATCGGCGCGCTGCCGCTCCTCACGCAGCTGCACTTCGACTTCAATCCGCTGCACCTGAAGGATCCGAAGAGCGAATCGATGGCGACGCTGCTCGCGCTCAAGGATTCGCCGGAAGCGGCGGTCAACGACGTCGCGCTGCTCGCGCCCTCGCTCGCCGCCGGCGAAGCGGCCGCGAGCCGCCTCGCCGCGCTGCCCGAGGTCGGCCGCACGACCACGCTCAATACCTTCATCCCGGCCGACCAGCCGGCCAAGCTCGCGCTGGTCGCGCCCGTCGCGGCCGCGCTGCTGCCCGCGCTGACCCAGCAGCCGGCCGCGCCGGCCAGCGACGCGCAGCGGGTCGCCGCGCTCAAGCGCACGTCGAGCCTGCTCGAGTACGCGGCGGAAGATCACCCGGGCCCGGGCGCGGCCGCGGCCAAGCACCTGTCCGAATCGCTCGCGAAGCTCGCGGCCGCCGACAGCGCGACGCGCGACCGCGCGGAACACGCGTTCGGCGACTCGCTGCGCCTCGCGCTCGCGCAGCTCACCCAGCTGCTGCAACCCGCAACGATCACGCGCGACACGCTGCCGCCGCAGCTGGTGCGCGACTGGATCGCGCCGGACGGCCACGCGCTCGTGCAGATCTCGCCGAAGATCCCGGCCGGCGCGGATCCCGGCGACGACGCGGTGCTGCGCCGCTTCGCGAAGGCGGTGAAGGCCGCCGATCCGGGCGCGATCGGCGGCCCGATCTCGATCCTGCATTCGGCCGACACGATCATCAAGGCGTTCCTGCAGGCGGCCGCGCTGTCGGTGCTGTCGATCACGGTCCTGCTGTGGATCACGCTGCGCCGCTTCGGCGACGTGCTGCGCACGCTCGTGCCGCTGCTCGTGTCCGGCGTGGTCACGCTCGAGCTGTGCGTGGTGTTCGGGATGTCGCTCAACTTCGCGAACATCATCGCGCTGCCGCGGATGCTCGGCGTCGGCGTCGCATTCAAGGTCTACTTCGTGATGGCATGGCGCGCGGGCCAGACCGGCCTCTTGCAATCGAGTCTCACGCATGCGGTGCTGTACAGCGCCGCGACCACGGCCACCGCGTTCGGCAGCCTGTGGCTGTCGCATCATCCGGGCACCGCCAGCATGGGCAAGCTGCTCGCGCTCGCGCTCACCTGCACGCTGATCGGCGCCGTGGTATTCCAGCCCGTGCTGATGGGCAAGCCGCGCGCCGCACGCGCGACGAATCAACCCCCACAAGGTATCGATGAATAAGCTGCGTATCACGACGACGGCGCTGCTCGCCGCCAGCGCGTTCCTCGGTGGCTGCGCCACCGGCCCCGAGCGGCATCCGGGCGACCCGCTCGAACCGATGAATCGCGCGATCTTCACGTTCAACGACACGGTCGATCAGGCGATCGCCGTGCCGATCGCGAAGGGCTATCAGAAAGTGACGCCGACGCCGGTGCGCTCGGCCGTCAGCAATTTCTTCTCGAACCTCGGCGACCTCGGCAACATCGCGAACAGCCTGCTGCAGCTGCGCGTCACCGACGCGACGGAAGACGTGATGCGGGTCGTGATCAACTCGCTGTTCGGCGTGGCCGGGTTGTTCGACATCGCGACCCCGGCCGGCCTGCCGAAGCATCACCAGGACTTCGGGCTCACGATGGCGCGCTGGGGCGTGCCGTCCGGCCCGTATCTGGTGCTGCCGATCTTCGGGCCCAGCTCGTTCCGCGACGGCGTCGGCCGCGCGGTGGACGTGCGCTTCAACCTGCTGAACTATATCGAGCCCGCCGCGCGCAACCCGATGTATATCGCGCAGTTCATCAGCGCGCGTTCGGACATGCTCGGCGCGACCGACCTGCTGCAACAGGCGGCGCTCGACAAGTATTCGTTCGTCCGCGATGCGTATACGCAGCAGCGCCGCTCGCTGACCTACAAGGGCGCCGATGCGTCGTCGCAGGGCGCGCTGCCCGACTACGGCGATCCGGGCGAGGCGGACCACGACGCGCCCGCATCGGGCAAGTCGGCCGAGCCGGCCGGCCTGCCGCAGTACCAGGATCCGGGCGATGCGCCCGCGCCGGCCAGCGCGGCGTCGCCGGCCAGCGCACCGGTCCCCGCGAGCGCGCCCGCGGCCCGCTGAGTCCCCACCCCGGCCGGCGCCCGCTGCGGCGCCGGCCGGCGCGTCATTCCGCGAACGGCAGCGCCGTTTGCCCCTCCGCCCGCATCTCGAACACGTTCAGCGTCATCGAGACCAGCGCGTAGTAGCCCAGCAAGCCCACCAGGTTCACGACGACCGTCGCCCCGAAGCGCTCGACCGCCTCGCGGTAGGTCGCGCCGGATACGCGCTGCGTGTCGTACAGCTCGCTCGCGAAGCGCACGATCAGCGCGTCCGCCGGATCGTCGCAAACGGGCTGCACGCCGGTGCGCAGCGCTTCCGCCGTCGCGGCGGGCACGCCTGCGTCGAGCGCGATCGGCAGGTGGATCTGCCACTCCGCCTGCGAGCGCCAGCGCGCCGCCGTGACGAGGATCGCCAGTTCCGACAGGCGCAGCGGCAAGCCGGTCTGGTAGCGGCAGAAGGCCCCGAGCCGTTGCGCGTGCTGCGCCAGTTCCGGGCTGTGGATCCAGCCGAGGAATGGGCCGTTCAGGTTGCCGCGCGGACCGTTCAGGATGTCATGCAGCACCGCGCGCTGTGCATCGGTCGCCGCGGCGGAGTCGAAAGAGGGAAGTCGCGAGGTCATGGTGAAGTGGCTCGGTGAAGTAGGGGGTAGGTCAATGGCTCGCCGCCAGCGCCGCATCGACCGCGTCGCC
>NZ_JAAGNW010000012.1:31368-34502 GCF_010645215.1 Burkholderia multivorans
GACGATCGTGTCGATGTCGCGCGCGCTGCAGATGAACGGCGGCGCGAGCAGCACATGATCGCCCAAACGGCCGTCGACCGTGCCGCCCATCGGATACACCATCAAGCCGCGCTGCATCGCCGCGTGCCGGTGCTGCGCATGCAGCCGGCGGGCCGGATCGAACGGCGTCTTCGCGGCGCGGTCGCGCACGAATTCGACGCCGACGAACAGGCCGCGCCCGCGCACGTCGCCGACCTGCTCGTGCGCGGCGAAGCGCGCGTTCAGCGCGGCGCGCAGTTGCTCGCCGCGCGCCCGCACGTTGTCGAGCAGGCGCTCGTCGGCGATCACGCGCTGCACTTCGAGCGCCGCCGCGCAGGCGGTCGCGTGGCCGATATAGGTGTGGCCATGCTGGAAAAAACCGGAGCCGCCGACGATCGCCGAGTAGATCCGCGCGCTGACGAGCGTGGCGCCGATCGGCTGATAGCCGGCGCCGAGGCCCTTCGCGATCGTCAGGATATCGGGCGCGACGCCGTCTTCCTCGCAGGCGAACAGATAGCCGGTGCGACCCATGCCCGCCATGATCTCGTCGAGGATCAGCAGCACGCCGTACTTGTCGCACACCGCGCGGATCTTGCGGAAGTAGGCGCGTACGGGCGGCACCGCGCCCGCCGTCGCGCCGACCACCGTCTCGGCGACGAACGCCGCGACCGTCTCCGGCCCGAGCGACAGGATCTTGTCTTCAAGCTCGTCGGCGAGGCGCTGCGCGAACGCTTCCTCGGTTTCGTCCTCGCGCTGTTCGCGATACGCGTAGCACGGGCTCACGTGATGCGCGTCGATCAGGAGCGGCAGGAACGGTTCGCGCCGCCATGCGTTGCCGCCGATCGCGAGCGCGCCGAGCGTGTTGCCGTGGTAGCTCGGCCGGCGCGCGATGAAATGGCGGCGCGCGGGTTCGCCGATCTCGACGAAGTACTGGCGCGCCAGCTTCAGCGCCGCTTCGATCGCCTCCGAGCCGCCCGAGACGAAATACACGTGTTCGAGCCCGGCCGGCGCGGCCCCGACGAGATGGTCGGCGAGCGCCTCGGCGGCCTCCGTCGTGAAGAACGACGAATGCGCGTACGGCAGCCGGCTCGCCTGCCGGTGCATCGCCTCGAGCACGCGCGGATGGCTGTGCCCGAGACAGGACACGGCCGCGCCGCCGCAGGCGTGGATGTAGCGCTTGCCGGTCGAGTCGCTGATCTCGATGCCGTCGCCGGCCACGGCGACCGGCAGCGGCGCGCGCGGCGCGCGGTGGAATACGGTGGTCATGCCGGGCCTCTCGATGTCAGGATGCCGCGCCGCGCGCGACATGTTGGGTGAAGCGCTGCACGCCCTGCATGCGCACCTCGAAGCGGACCGCGTCCGCCGTGATGGTGAAGCAGACCGTGGCAAGCGTGTTCTCGTCGTCGGGGTCGCACGGATCGTCGCGATAGATCGGCAAGGCACCGGGCGCGCGATCGGCCAGCACCGTCAGCAAGGCCGACGCGTCCGGCGTATCGAGTGCGGGCAACAGCGTCGCCAGCCGCGCCTGGCGGTCGTGCGACGACGTCGTCACTCGCTGCGCTTCCGCCTCGCATCCCGCGTGGATCAGATGATTCGCATGCCCCGCGATCCGCTCGACCTGCGCGACCGAGGTGCGGCGCGCGCTCGCCTCGACGCTCAGCAGCCGCGCGTCGCCCGCGCAGCCGAGCATGTGATGGAAGCCGCTGGCGTTGCGGTGCGTGCTCAGCACGCGAACCGCGTCGTCGAGCGAGGCGCAGTCGAGCACCGCGCGCGCGAGGATCATGCGCGGCACCGCGCCGGCCGGTTCGACGATGCGCAGATTGTTGATCGTCTGGACGAGGCCCGCGCGATTGACCGCGAACGTGTGGCCCGGCAGCGAGCCGGGATAGTAGAAGCTGATGAAGCCGGGCCGCCCCGCCGGCCGCACGTCGACGAGCCGGCAGCGCTCGCGCAGGAACGGATCGCCGTCCTCGTTGTGCGCGAGGTAGCGCGCATCGCGGCCGTGCGCCGCGAGCGTCGTGCAGCCGTCGCCGGTGCGGTGGAGCAGTTCGCCCCGGCAGTTCCAGATGAAGACATCCTCGGGCGGCAGCCCGAGCCCGGCCGCGAGCCCGTCCAGCTCGCGCGCGTGCGCCGGAAACGCCGATTGCGCAGCGTGGCGCAGCGCGGCCACGAACGGATGGCCGCGCCACCGGCTCACCGCACGCCATGCCGCGCTTTGCGCGAGATAGGCCGCCATGTCCGGCTGCGCCAGCTCGCCGAGACGGCGGCCGATTTCATACGGGGAACCTGCGACGACGACCGGCTCCATGGCCTGCGTCGAAACCCCTTGCTCAGGAAACATGCTTGAGAAAATCCTTCAGTCGCGGGGAGGGTGGATGGTCGATCAGCGTCGCGGGATCGCCGTCCTCGGCGATCCCGCCTTGATCCATGAAGAGAAGGCGCGTACCCACGCGCCTGGCGAAGCCGATCTCATGCGTGACGACCACCATCGTCATGCCTTCGTTGGCCAGATCCTGCATCACCTTCAGCACCTCGTGGCGCAGCTCGGGATCGAGCGCGGAGGTCGGCTCGTCGAACAGCATCAGCCGCGGGCGCACCGCGAGCGCGCGCGCGATCGCGACACGTTGCTGCTGTCCGCCCGACAGCTCGGCCGGATAATGATGCGCGCGCGCGTCGAGGCCGACCTTGTCGAGCAGCGCCATGGCCTGCTCGCGCGCCTCGGCGCGCGACGCGCCGCGTACCTGCCGCGGCCCGAACATCACGTTTTCGAGCGCGGTCATCTGCGGGAACAGGTTGAACTGCTGGAACACCATGCCCGCTTCGAGCCGGATGCCGCGAATCGTCGCGGCGTCGCCCTTCACGCTGTGCGCGTCGACCAGCAGCTCGCCGCCGGTGATCTTTTCGAGCGCGTTGATGCAGCGAAGCATCGTCGACTTGCCCGAGCCCGACGGCCCGACGACGACGACCACCTCGCCCGCGCCGATGCGCAGGCTGATGTCCTTCAGCACCGGCAGCGCGCCGAAGCTCTTCGACACGTTCCGGAATTCGATCATGCTCATAGGATCCGCATCCTTCTTTCGACAAAGCGCAGCACCAGCGTCATCGCGCCCGTGAGA
>NZ_JAAGNW010000012.1:34512-41001 GCF_010645215.1 Burkholderia multivorans
AAGTTGCCCGCGATGATTTCCTGGCCCTTGCGCGTCAGTTCGCCGACGCCGATCACGATGAACAGCGAGGTATCCTTCAGGCTCACGATGCACTGGTTGCCCAGCGGCGGAATCAGCCGCCGGAACGCGAGCGGCCCGACGATCTTCAGCAGCACGCGCGGCGTCGACAGCCCCATCGCCAGCCCGGCTTCCGCCAGCCCCTTCGGGATCGACAGCAACGCGCCGCGCACGACTTCGGCGAGATACGCGCCGGAGTTCAGCGTGATCGCGATGACCGCGGCCGTCAGCCCGTCGATGCGGATATGCGCGAGCAACGGCAGCGCGAAATAGAGGAACATCACCTGCACGACGATCGGCGTGCCGCGAATCAGCTCGATATAGACCTGTGCGAGCACGTTCATGAAAGTCGGACCATAGGCGCGGAACATGCCGGCGACCATGCCGACGAGAAAACCGCCCGCCAGCCCGAAACCGGCGATGAAGATGGTGAGCCTGACGCCGTCCATCAGGTCCGGCAGGGCCGTCCAGATCGCTGACCAATCGAATTGCACGCGTTGCTCCTTCCCGGTTGATTGCCCTTCGTCACGTCATGCCGCGGCGGCGACCGCGCCGCCGCGGCCGCCGCTCAGGACTTCGGCGGTTCAGCGCCGAACCACTTGCGATACAGCGCCGCATAGCGGCCGTCGGCCCGCATCTTCGCGAGCGCCGCGTTGACCTTCGGCACGAGCGGGCTGCCCTTCGGGAAGCCGATGCCGTACTTGTCGCCGCTGACGGGATCGCCCGCCACCTTGACCTTGCCCTTGCCTTCGTTGTTGACGAAGAACAGCACGTTCGGCGTGTCGTGCATCGCCGCGTCGACCCGGCCGGCCTCGAGCGCGAGATAGGCCTGATCGATGTTCGGGAACTGGCGCAACTCCTTCGGCTTCAGGTGCGCCTTGATCCAGTCGATCGTGGCCGTGCCCGTCTTCGCGGCGATCACCTTGCCGTTCAGGTCGTCGATCGAATGGATGGTCGTGTTGCCGGTCTGCACCATCGCGGCGAGGCCGCTGTCGTAATACGGATCGGAAAAATCGATCGCCTTGCGGCGTTCCTCGCGAATCGTCATCCCCGAGAGCGCGACGTCGATATTGCGGGTCTGCAGGGCCGGGATCAGACCGCTGAAATCCATCGGCTGGAGCTGGTATTTCCAGCCCTCGCTCTTGGCGATCTCCGCCCACAGGTCGAGATCGAAGCCGACGTACTTGTCGCCCTGCCGGAATTCGAACGGCATGAACGAGGTGTCGGTGCCGACGATGAGCGTCTTGTCCTGCGCGTGGGCGAAACCCGCGCCCAGCAACGCGACGGCGACGATGGACTGCATGAAGGAACGGCGTCCCATGGTGCTTCTCCGCTAGGGTTGGCGATGCCTGGGGGCTCCCCGGGCGTCGCGTCTGACATCCGGCTCATTGCAACATACGAATCACAAACAACATATCATGAAACATATGTTGTCAGAGCGGATACTACGACGCCAAAAAAGCAGGCAAGCGGAAATTGGATCGCGGGAAACCCTGACAGCGGGTGGGGCGGGAAGAGATCGCCGAGGCTGAGGCTCGGCAGACGGATGCGAAATCGACGCGCAGCAGCGCCGTCCTGTGTCGGGAGTCCGAACTGTCCGACGGGGACGTGAAAGGGGAAAGGAGGGGAGAACCGGCGTCAGCCGGTTCGGGAAGAAAGATAAGGGAAACCAACCGTTCGGCGGATCCAAACCCCGCCGCAGACGCGCGTCAAACGATCCGCAGCGCGCCCGCCTGCTCGAACGCATGCCGCGCCTGCACGAGCGTCGTGCGCGCCGCGCGCGCATCGGCGGCGACCTGCAGCAGCCCGCGCAATTGCGCGGGCTCGCGCAGCAGTTCGCGCAGGATCGGCAGGATCGCGGTGCTGCCGTCGTCGCGCAGGCCGGCGAGCGCCGCGCGCGGCAGCGTGCGCCACGCGGGATCGACGATCACCCGGCATACCGCGAACGGCACGCCGCGCGCGGCCGCGAACGCGGCGGCGATATGCGATTCCATGTCGACGGCAAGCGCCGTCTTCGTGCGGTACAGCGACGCCTTGCCGGCCGCGTCGACCACCGGCGCGCCGACCGCCGCGAGCCGGCCGCGCCGCAGGCGCGCCTGCACCGGCGTGCCGTGCAGCGCCGCGGCGAGCCGCGCGCTCCACGCGGCATCGGTCCGCGCGATGCCGAACGGCCCGTCGATCGCGTCGGCGATCACCAGCGTGCCCGGCTCCAGGTCGGGCGCGAGCCCGCCGGCCGTGCCGAAACTGATGATGCCCGCGCAACCGCGCGCCGTCGCGTCGGTGAGCGCGCGTTCGAGCCGGTCCGCGCGCGCCGCATAGACCGCCTCGACGCCGCGCCCGCGCGCGATGCGCGCCTCGAATGCCATGCCGGCGACCGCGATCACCGGCGCTGCGACTGCTTGGCTCATCGCGCGTTACATCCCCACCGTCACGTGCCGGGTGTTGGCGCGCTTCAGGTTGCGATAGCGCGCGAGCGCCCACAGCGGGAAGAACTTGCGATAGCCGTGGTAGCGCAGGTAGAACACGCGCGGGAAGCCCGTCGCGGTGAAGCGCGTCTCGTCCCACAGCCCTTCGGCGTTCTGCTGCGCGACCAGGTAGTCGACGCCGCGCGCGACCGCCGGATGGTCGACCTCGCCCGCGGCCATCAGCCCGAGCAGCGCCCACGCGGTCTGCGACGACGTGCTCGCCGCGGGCTCGTAGCCGCGATAGTCGAGCTTGTAGCTGTCGCCGTCCTCGCCCCAGCCGCCGTCCGCATTCTGGACCGACAGCAGCCATTGCGCGCCGCGCTTCACGCGCGGATCGTCATGACCGAGGCCCGCCGCGTTGAGCGAGCACAGCGCGGTCCAGGTGCCGTAGACGTAGTTCATGCCCCAGCGGCCGTACCAGCTGCCGTCCGCTTCCTGCTCCTTCAGCATGTAGTCGAGCGCGCGCTGCGCGGGCGCGCTGGTGGCGGGCGTCTCGCCCAGTTGCGCGAGCATCGACAGGCAGCGGCCCGACACGTCGGCCGTCGGCGGATCGAGCAGCGCGCCGTGGTCCGAGAACGGGATGTTGTTCAGGTAGTACTGGGTGTTCTCCGGTTCGAACGCACCCCAGCCGCCGTCGCTGCTCTGCATGCCGACCACCCACTCGCGCGCGCGCGCGATCGCCTCGCGATCCTCGTCCGAGCCGGTGAGTTCCGCCGCGCGCTGCATCGCCATCGCCGCGGTGTCGTCGACGTCGGGGTAGTGCGGGTTCGCATACTGGAATGCCCAGCCGCCCGGCCGCACGTGCGGCCGGCGCGAGATCCAGTCGCCGCGCACGTCGAGGATCTGCAGCGGACGCAGCCAGCGCAGCCCGCGCACGGCCGCCTCCTGCGCGCGCGCCTCGCCGGTTTCGAGCAGCGCGTGCGCGGCGAGCGAGGTGTCCCACACGGGCGACAGGCACGGCTGGCAATACGCCTCGTCCTCGCCGACCACGAGCAGCTTCTCGAGCGAACGGCGCGCGATCGCGCGCTTCGGATCGTTTTCCGGATAGCCGAGCGCCGCGTACATCATCACCGCGTTGGCCATCGCCGGGTAGATCGCGCCGAGGCCGTCCTCGCCGTTCAGGCGCTCGTTGACGAACGCGACCGCGCGGTTGATCGCGCGCTCGCGCGAATAGCGCGGGAACAGCCCGTCGACTGCGCGCAGCACGCCGTCGACCACCCGGAAGAACGCGAACCAGTTCGCGTTCTGGTGCGGCTGGCGCGGCAGCAGGCCGGTGTTGACGGGCGCGCTCTTGAACAGTTCGTCGATCCGCACGCCGCGCGGGTTCTTCGCGACCGGACGTTTCGCGTTCAGCACCAGGAGCGGCACGATCACGGTGCGCGCCCAGTACGACACCTTCGACAGATGGAACGGGAACCACTGCGGCAGCAGCATGATCTCGACCGGCATCATCGGCACCGCGTGCCACGGCACCACGCCGAACAGCGCGAGCTGGATCCGCGTGAACACGTTCGACATCTCCGCGCCGCCCAGCGCGTGGATCGCGCGACGCGCGCGCTGCATGTGCTCGGCATTTTCGTCGTCGCCGATCATCTTGAGTGCGAAATACGCCTTCACGCTCGCGCTGACGTTCGGCGCGCCGTCGGTGAACAGCGGCCAGCCGCCGTCCGCCTGCTGGATCCGGCGCAGATAGCGCGCGATCTTCTGTTCGAGTTCGAGGTTCGGCGTCTCGCCGAGGTAATGGACGAGCAGCACGTATTCGGCCGGAATCGTCGAATCCGCTTCGAGTTCGTAGACCCAGTGGCCATCCGCGTTCTGCGCGGCGAGCAGTGCATCGGTCGCGCGGGTGACCGCCGCTTCGAGCGCGGCGGGAGCGGGCGCCGCAGCGGCGGCGTTCAGTGCTTGCATATCCGTGAAATCGTTCATCGGTCCCTCTCTGATGGTGTCTGGAGCGCATCGGCGGCCTGTTGGCCGGCGCGGATCGCGCCCTCGACGGTCGCGGGCAGGCCGGTCGCGACCCAATCTCCCGCAAGCGCGAGATTCGGCCAGCGCGTACGCACGCCCGGACGTTTCATTTCCTGTTCCGGCACCGCCGCGAACCCGGCCTCACGCTCGATCGACAGGCGCCACGCGGGCGGCGTCGTATCGGCCGGCAGATCGGCGGCGCGCGCCGCGTCGCGCCACAGCAGCGCCGCCAGCGCGTCGTCCGGCGTGTCGAGCAGGCGGCCGGCGTCGCGCACGCTGACCGCCAGCCGGCCCTCGTAGGCGAACAGCCAGTCGGCCGTGCCGTTGACGAGCCCGGTGACGGGCGCGAGCCCGGCCGGACGCTCGAGCGCGAACTGCGCGGTGATCGTCGCATTGAACGCGTCGGGCGCGACGAGCCCCGGCACGAGTGCGCGCGCGACCGCGGGCGACACCGCGAGCACCGCCGCATCGCCGGCGTCGCGCGCGACCCGTTCGCCGTCGAACACCAGCGCCTCCAGCCGGTCGCCGGCCGCGGAGAACGCCAGCTCGCGCACGCCCGCGCCGAGCCGGATCGTCGCGCCGTCATGCTGCAACAGCCGCAGCGCGGGATCGACGAAGGCGCTGCCGAGCCCGTTGCGCGCGACGAGCGGCCGGCACGCCTGCCCGCCGGCGAACAGCGAGCCGCGCACCAGCGCGGCCGCCAGCTCGGCGGTGGCGTGGCGCGGCTCGACGTTGAGCTGCGCGAGCAGGAACGGCCGCAGGAAGCGATCCCACAGCACGCCGTCGCAGCGCATGGTCTGCGCGAGCGTGCGGCCGGGGCGCGCCTGCAGCAGCGGCAGCAGCGACAGGTAGTCGGCGGCCGTCGTGCCGGGCACGCGCTGGCTCGCGTCGAAGATCCAGGTCGGGAGCGGCCCGGAGCTGAGCTTCAGCAGCCAGCGTTGCCGCGCGACCAGATCCGCGAACGGATACTCGGGCAGCGCCGGGCCGACCAGCTGGTCGGCAGCGCCGATCGTGCGCAGGTAGTGGAGCGTCGCCTCGTGCCCGGACAGCAGCAGATGATTGCCGGTGTCGAGCGTCGCGTTGAGCGTGCGGTCGAAATACGAGCGGCACCGTCCGCCGGCCTGCGCGGCAGCCTCGTGCAGCACCACGCGGTGGCCGCGCCGCTGGGCGGCGACGGCGGCGGCGAGGCCCGCCAGGCCCGCGCCGATCACGTGGACGGTTCGCGCCATCGGCTCAGAACAGCGCGTAGCGCGCCGCGATCAGCAGCATCTTCGCGCGCGGCTTGCGCAGCGGCGCACGCGGCGGCGCAAAGCCGCGCGCGAGCGCGGCGTCGAGGATGCAGCGATAGGCGCCCGACATGATGCGCGGCGCCTTGACCAGCGCGCGCGGCGCGGCGTCCATCACCGCATCGGCCTGCGCGAAGTGCTGCAGCGCGCGTTCGGCGAGCGTCGCGCACACGCGCGGCAGCGCCGGATCGCGCGCGATCGTACGCGGATCCGTGATCGCGATCCCCTCGCGCGCCAGCAGCTCGCGCGGCAGGTAGCAGCGCTCGATCTCGGCGTCGTCGTCGATGTCGCGCAGGATGTTGGTCAGTTGCAGCGCGCGGCCCAGGTGATGCGCGAGCAGCCGGCCCGGCTCCTCCTGCATCCCGAAAACCCTCACCGACAAACGGCCCGCCGAACTCGCAACGCGGTCGCAGTAGAGGTCGAGCGTCGCTTCGTCGGGCGCGCAGATATCTTCGGCGGCGTCCATCGCCATGCCGTCGATCATGTCGTGGAAATCGGCGCGCTGCAGGTTGAACGCCTGGATCTCGCGCGTCAGCCGCACGAGCGAGGCGCGCGGCGAGCCGGCAAAGCAGGCGTCGATGTCCGCGCGCCAGCGATCGAGGCCCGCGGCGCGCTCGGGGCGCGGGCCGCCCTCGTCGGCGAGGTCGTCGACCGCGCGGCAGAACGCGTAGATCTGGTACATCGCGTCACGCTGCGCGGCGGGCAGGATGCGCATC
>NZ_JAAGNW010000012.1:41011-42511 GCF_010645215.1 Burkholderia multivorans
AAAGAGCTGCTCGATGTGACGGCAGCGGCGTCGGTTTCGGTATCGTCCACGACGGGATTGGAAACGGCCAAGACGAGCTCCGCTAGGGCGCCCCGGGGGCGATTGAAGAAGCCATGCCCGGCTGGGGATGGAAAATGCGTGCGAGATATGCGAACGATAGGCGCAGACAGGCACAAATTGCCGGCTGGAAGCCGGAAATGGCCGAAAGTATAGCAATCTTTAAGACCCGTTGCCGCTCGAATCGCCTTGTCGCACGGGCCGCCGCGCGTCACGCGAACACGATGTCGCCCTGCAGTTCGAGCGCGATCAGCCCCATGGCGCGGGCCAGCGTCAGCATCTGCCGCCGTTCGAGCCGCGAGCCCATGAAGCTCGTGACCTGGCCGTCCGGCTCGACGGTGAACTGGAACACCGGATGCGGGCCGCCGGTCCCGAACCACGCGCCCGGCACGTCGTGCGACTCGCACCAGTCGAGCCGCGCGAAATGCCGGCCGATCCGCTCGCGCACCGCGTCGGCCGCGCCGATCGGCGGCGGCGCCTCGCCCAGGTCGTCGAGCGTGTAGGGGCCGGGCTTGGCGGGGCGCAGGTAGAACAAGTAGTCGACGTTCATGGGGCGCGATCAAGGGGCGAAAACAGCAAATTACTGCCATCGCCGTGGAATGAGAATCGGACACAATCGATTTGTCGCTTGCATGAGACAAATCCGGGCTACGTGCCCGGGTCCAACCCTGCACATCGAACTTGGGGTCTGACCGATTACTTAATAAGATAACGCGAAACCGACGCAGATCGTCCATCCTTCAGGAGACACCGCTTGTCCATCGAATCCCGCGACCCCGCTTCCGCCCGTTCCGCCTCGCACGCCGCCGCGCTGCCCATCGTACTCGTGCACGGCGCATGGCATGGCGCGTGGAGCTATGAACGCGTGCAGCCGGCGCTGGCCGCGCGCGGCCACGCGACGCTCGCCCGCGACCTGCCCGCGCATGGTCTCAACGCACGCTTTCCGCGCGCCTTCCTGAACCGTCCGCTCGACACCGCCGCATTCGCGAGCGAACCGTCGCCGGTCGCGGCCACCACGCTCGACGACTATGCGCGGCAGGTGCTGGAGACCATCGACCAGATGTGCGCGCTCGGCCATCGGCAAGTCGTGCTGGTCGGGCACAGCATGGGCGGGATTGCGATCACCGCCGCCGCCGAGCGCGCGCCCGAGAAGATCGCGAAGCTGGTCTATCTCGCCGCCTTCATGCCCGCCTCGGGCGTGGCCGGGCTCGACTACGTGCGCGCGCCGGAAAACAAGGGAGAAGGGCTCGGCGCGCTGATGCTCGCGAGCCCGCGCACGGTGGGCGCGCTGCGCATGGATCCGCGCAGCGGCGACGCCGCCTACCGGGCCAACGCGAAAGCGGCGTTCTGCGCCGATGCCGACGATGCCGAATTCGAGGCCGCGTGCGCGCTGCTGAGCTGCGACGTGCCCGCCGCGCCGTTCGCGACATCGATCGCGACGAC
>NZ_JAAGNW010000012.1:42521-44297 GCF_010645215.1 Burkholderia multivorans
AGGTCGCAATCGATGCCGTAGCGGGCGATACGCGCGCGGATCAGATCGACGGCCTCGATCGTCAGGCCGTACAGGTGGCGCGCCTGATCCTGGCCGAGCGTGCCGAGCAGGTCGCCGTTGTCGAGACTGTAGCCGCCGAACACGAAGCCGCCGTTGCGCCCCGACGCGCCGAAGCCGACGCGTTCACGCCGGACAACCGCACCCATGCGCACACGCTGGACAGCAGCCATCTGCCGTTCCTGTCGCAGCCGGACACGCTCGCGAAGCTGCTCGCGGATATCGCGCGCAGCTGAATCGAGAAGGAGGAAACGGTCGCGGCCGGCGTCAGCCGAACGCGACCGAGCAGTTGCGCCCCTGCCGCTTCGCGCGGTAGAGCGCCGCGTCCGCTTCGTTGATCAGCACCTCGTAGGTCCCGGCGCCCGCGTGCGCGGCCGCGCCGCCGACGCTCGCCGTCACCGGCACGCGCACGCCCTCGACGTCGATCGGCGTGCTGCCGATCGTCTGGCGGATCTTCTCGGCGACGTGCATCGCCTCGTCGAGCCCGGTGCAGGGCAGCAGCAGCGCGAACTCCTCGCCGCCGAAGCGCCCGAAGGTATCCTGCCCGCGCACCACCTCGGCGACGCGGCGCGCCATCACGCGCAGCACGTTGTCGCCGACCACGTGGCCGAAGCGGTCGTTGATGGTCTTGAAGTGATCGAGATCGAACAGCAGCACCGACAGGCTGCCGCCGTAACGCTGCCAGCGCGCGAATTCGTCGCGCAGGCGGGCCTCGAAGAAGCGCCGGTTCGCGATGCCCGTGAGGCCGTCGCGATTCGCGTATTCCTGCAGTTTCGCGACCGCCTCCTCGCGCTCGCGCTGCATCACGCTCACGTGGGTCACGTCGGAGATCGTCACGCACACGGCCTCCACCTCGCGGCCGCGCGTGATCGGCATGAAGGTGCAGTCCTGCTGCATGAAGTCGACGCCGCCCGTGATCGGCCGGTCATGATCGAAGCGGAACAGGTAGGGGCGCTGCTCCCAGGAGCTGAATGCGAAGCTGCCGAGCTGGAACACGCTCTCGAGCTTGCGCGACAGCCAGGTGCGCGGCAGTTCCGGGAAGCAGTCGAAGAGCCGCCGCCCGATCACGTCCTCGGCGGCCACGCCGCTGTGATCGTGCATGAAGCGGTTCCACATCAACACTTTCATGTCGCGGTCGAGCACGAAGATACCGAAGCTGACCCGTTCGATCACGAGGTCGCTCAACGAAGACGAGGTAGGGTTCATAAGCTTGACAGCAGGGTATCGAGGGCGTCGCTCATCTGGCGGATCGAATCCTCCGCCATCAGCATCACGAAATGGGCGCGGAAACCGTCGTCCTCGAGCCCGAAATTGACTTCGAGCAGCAACGCGACGCTCCACGCGAGCACCGCGGGCTGGAACACGTCGTCGAGCGCGATATCGGCGCCGAGCAGCCCGGGCGGCGAAAACACCGGCGTGCGCCCGAGTTCGTCGAGGATCGACGACACGCAGGCGCCCATCAGCACGTTGGCGACGTCGAACACGAGTTCGGCCTGCGTGATGGTCTCGCACTCGGTATCGGTGTAGGCGCCGTCCACGAGCGAGACGAGCTGCCCGAGCCCCGCGCTGCGGCACAGCACGAGCGCCTCGCCCTTGATGTCCGAACGAAAGCCCTGGCGCACCGCGGTGATGTTCTCGTGGATGCCGGTCATGTCGCGCAGCGTGCGGCCCGCTTCCGCCGCCTTGACGACGCGCACCCGCGGCACCGACAGTTCGCTG
>NZ_JAAGNW010000012.1:44307-53188 GCF_010645215.1 Burkholderia multivorans
ATCGCGAGATTGGCGATCTCCTGCAACGCGTCGCGTTGCTCCGCCGTCAGCAGCGTGTCAGGCATACAACCCATACTCCTTGAGAATGGGCAGCAGTGCCTCCGAGGTAACGGGCTTGGCGACGAACGCCACCGCACCCAGCTCGCGAACACGTGCCTGCGCCATCGGCTGGATATCGGCGGAAACGACGATCACGAAGGTGTTGAGATCTTCGTGACGCAGCGTCTCGAGCACCTGATAACCGCTCATGTCGGGCATCGTGAGATCGAGGAACATCACGGAAGCCTTGCCGTCGCGATACAACGCCAGCGCCTCATGGCCGTTCGACGCATAGGTGATATCAACGTCCCAGCCCCCCGGCAATGCCTTCGTCAACAGCTTGCGCGCAAGCAGGGAATCGTCGGCAATCACAATCGGCAAAGGCATGGCAGGCTGGCGGTAAACGGAGTTGTCTGTCTCGCGTTAACGACGGCTTACCGCGCTTCTTTAGACTGAGCGCAAAAAGATCACGCGATTGACACGACATTTGCCCACGGCGCGGCGCAACCGGAACCTGCCGGCGCCTCGCGCGCCCATCCAGGTCCCGCGCCCGCTCCCGGCGCCCCCGGCATCACGGGCGCGCCCACCGCAAAGGAAAGCGAAGCGCGATTCTCGGAGTAAACACCGCGCGTTGCAACTCGCCATTTTTCGGCTTTAGAACAGAATTGATCCCCCTGAAAACATTTCCGGGAAAGCCTTGAATTATTTTCGGGATAAGTACGCAAATTATTCTATTGCTTACGTTTGCGCTTTTGAATTTGTCGCTGATTTCATGTGCGACAGCGAATCGAGGGAAAATGCGTGTATGCACGAATGCGGACGGCAAGCCGGCGCCGTGTCGCAACTCGTTTATGATGACAGCCGGTTCTTCCGCCCCCGCCTTAGCCGATGATGCCCGAACGGCCCGACGCCTCCCGCCCTCCACCCGCCGATCCGGACTGGCAGGAAGACGCACCTTATCCGTCCGCCGCGCCGGAGCACGACTTCGCGATGCGGCGCATCACGCTAATCGTGCTGCTGGTGGCGGCCATCGTGCTGCCGTCCCTGTACGTGGCGGTGATGGCTTACAACGACCTGCGCACGCGGGAAGCCACCGCGCGCGACGTGACGATGCGCACCGTGCGCGTGGCGGAGGAACACGCGCTCAAGGTGTTCGACCTCAGCGAAACGCTCGACGCGCGGATCGTCGACCTCGTACAGGATCTCGATGATACGGCCGTCCGCCACCAGGAGGCCGATATCCATGACGCGCTCAATACCATCGGCGGCGGCTATCCGCAGGTCGCGTCGGTGTCGATCTTCGGCGCGAGCGGCATGCTGCTCGCGAACAGCCTGTACTTCCCGGCACCTTACGCATCGATCGCGGATCGCGACGATTTCGTCGGGATCCGCGACGGCAAGGTGATCGAGCACATCTCGCGGGTCATGCCGGGCCCCCTGCGGCTCAAGGGGCCGCCCGTGTTCAACACGGGCGTCGCGCGGCGGCACAGCGACGGCACCTTCGCCGGGATGGTGTCGATCGCGCTGAAGTCGTCCTACTTCAGCGCGTTCTACCGCGACCTGCTCGGCGGCGCGAACGCGCCGATGACGATGGCGCTCACGCGCACCGACGGCGCGGTGCTCGCGTCCTATCCGCCGTTGCCGGCCGGCGCGAACGCGCCGGCGGCCGCGAGCCGCGAGGACGCCGGCGATCCGCGCGCGGGCGTGGTGCGCGTGAGCCACGACGGCGACAGCGAGATCGTCGCGTACCGGCGGGTCGGCAGCTATCCCGTGTTCGTGTCGTGCGCCTACCGCACCTCGGCGATCTGGCGCGAGTGGTATCAGCACCTGAGCGTGCTGTTCCTGTCGATGTTCGTGCCGTCGATCGCGCTGTGGAGCGTGATCTGGCTGTCGCTCAAGCGCCTGCGCGCCGAGGAGGAGGCCTGGGAACGCTGGCAGGCCGAGGCGTCGATGCGCCGCTCGATCGAGTCGGCATACCGCCAGTCGCGCAAGATGGAGGCGCTCGGCAACCTGGTCGGCAGCGTCGCGCACGACTTCAACAACCTGCTGATGATCATTTCGAGCAACGTGCAGATCGCACGGCGGCGCGGGGTGCAGCACCTCGACGCCGAACTCGCGGCGATCGAGCGCGCGCTGAAGAACGGCCAGTCGCTGACGCGCCAGCTGCTCGGCGTGGCCCGCAAGCAGCCGCTGCGCAGCGAGACGATCGACGTCGCGCAGTGGCTCGCCGCATGCCGCGAGTTGCTCAAGACCTCGCTCGGCTCGAAATCGTCGCTCGTCGTCGAGACGCCGCCGGATCTGTGGCCGATCCGCGTCGATATGGCCGAACTGGAACTGGCCGTGATCAACCTTGCCGTCACCGCGCGCGCGGCGATGCCGCAGGGCGGCCGCTTCACGATCCGTGCGCACAACATCTCGTTCCGCCGCGAGGACGGCTTCCCGCTGACGGGCGACTTCGTCCAGCTCGCGCTCGACGACACCGGCGCGGGGATGCCGCCCGACGTGCTCGCGCGCGCGTTCGAGCCGCTCTTCACGACCAAGGCGAAAGGCATGGGCACCGGGCTCGGCCTGCCGCAGGTGTTCGCGTTCTCCGAACGCTCGGGCGGCCTTGCGACCATCGACAGCGCGATCGGCGCGGGCACCTCGGTGCGCCTGTACCTGCCGCGCGCGCGCGCCGGGGAGATGCCGCGCGCGGTCATCGCGGCCGATGCCGCCGCCCCCGGCCATCCCGCCGCACCGCCGCCCGACGGCCTGCGGATCCTGCTGGTGGAAGACAACGACGAGGTGGCGGCGGGCACCGAGGCGCTGCTGCAGATGCTCGGCCACGAGGTCGCCTATGCCGCGAACGCCGACGACGCGCTGCGGCTCCTGCACGAGGCCGGCGGCGATCCGGCAGCGCCGGGCGCGTTCGATCTCGTGATCTCCGACATCCACATGCCGGGCAAGCTCAACGGCATCGACCTCGCGGAGACGATCGAGCACGGGCCGCTGAAGCTGCCCGTGATCCTCGTGACCGGCTATGCGGAAGAACTCGACCGCACGCGCCGCGTCAATGCGCGCGTGCTGTCGAAGCCGTTCGACATCACGCTGCTCGACGGCCTGCTGCTGACGATCCGCGAGGCGCGCGACGCCCGCCTCGCGGGGCCCGGACCTTAAGGTCCGGCGCGCGCATCCCGCTCACACGCCGGCGTGGCGGCGCACCCAGTCGGCGTAGCGATCGACGAAGCGCTGCAGGAACTGGCGCGTATCGTCGCTGACGATGTTGCCTTGCGCATCGGTGCGCGCGGCATCGTGCTTGATGAACATCTCGGGCTGCGCGAGCGTCGCGACGTCGAGATAGGCGAGCACGTTGCGCAGATGCTGCTGCGACAGCGCCGTACCGGTCGCCCCCGGCGACGTGCCCAGCACGGCGCCCGGCTTGCCCCCCCAGACATTGCCGCCGTACGGGCGCGAGCCCCAGTCGAGCGCGTTCTTCAGCACGCCCGGCACCGAGCGGTTGTATTCCGGCGTGACGAACAGCAGGCCCTGCGCGGCCTCGATCTGCTGTTTGAAACGACGGGCGGGTTCCGGGAAGTCGGCGTCGTAGTCCTGGCTGTACAGCGGCAGGGTGCCGATGTCGGCGAATTCGAAGGTGAAGTCGTCCGGCGCGAGCGAGATCACCGCATGCGCGAGCGCCCGGTTGATCGATTCGCGCCGCAAGCTGCCGACCACTACTGCAATTCGATACGTCATGGCTTTCTCCTTCCGCCTGGTTGTCAATACGTAGGATTCGTTCGCAATCCGTCATCCACAGCCCATTTGTAAGCAGGCCAGCTTGAGTCCTGCTGCACGGGCGATTGGGACCGACTTTCCACAAAGTTTTCCACAGAAACTGTGGATAACTTTGAAAACATGCAGCGCAGTTACATCCATGTCGGATGGGTGTCGTTTCCGTGTCCCGGCTGTGTCCCAACTGTGTCCCGACCGTGTCCGGAGCTGCGAACGCATCGCCAGCATAAACCGCTTGTTTGAAATCCCGACGAAAGACGCGCACCTGCGCGTTTGCGTGCGCACCGGTAGGGCGGGTAACCTTGCGGCTGGCCTGTGCGGAACGCACGGGCGGGATTCACTTGAAACAGGATCGCATTCGATGCAACCCGCGCGTGCCGCGCACGACGACCCGACCTATCTCGCGCAACTGCGCCGCGACCTGCTGCGATTCGCACGCCTTCAACTGCGCGACGCCGACGCGGCCGAGGACGCGGTGCAGGAGGCGCTCGCCGCCGCCTGGAGCCAGGCCAACCGTTTCGAAGGGCAATCGGCCCACAAGACCTGGGTCTTCGGGATCCTGCGCAACAAGCTGATCGACACGATGCGGATGCGGCGACGGACCATCAACGTATCGGCGCTCGAAGCGGAGTTGGAGATCGAATCGCTGTTCGACCGCGAGCTGTTCAAGGACAACGGCCACTGGAGCCCGTACGCGAAGCCGCGGCCGTGGCCGCGCCCCGAAACCTTGCTCCAGCAGCGGCAGTTCTGGGCGCTGTTCGATGCGTGCCTGGATCATCTGCCCGAGCAGATCGGGCGCGTTTTCATGATGCGCGAGTTCCTCGACTTCGAGATCGAGGACATCTGCGGCGAGCTGACGCTGACCGCGAACCATTGCAGCGTGCTGCTGTATCGCGCGCGGACCCGCCTGCGCACCTGTCTCACCGAAAAAGGCCTGACGACCGAAGATGCTGCTGGGGAAATGTAAGGACATCACCCGTCTGCTGTCGGACGGACTCGACCGCACGCTGACCACGGGCGAGCAGTGGCGCGTGCGCGTGCATCTGCCGAGTTGCAGCGGGTGCCGCAACTATCGACGGCAGATCGCGCTGCTGCGCAAGGCAGTGCGCGTCGCGAGCGGAAGGGATCCGGAGGCGGGGGAGGGGGACTGAACGCGGCGCGCCGGGCGATTTTTGTTCGGTCACGGGTTCGGGTTCGAGGGTCCGGTTACGGCGCGATCGCTTTCCGGCTCGATCATGCGGAGCGGGCGGCGCGCCCGGGCCACTCGGCTCGGCGCGGGCGCCGCCTTGCCGGCCTCAGGCGAACACGCTCCACAGCGCGAGCGTCAGAACGAGCCCGACCACTGAAACGATCGTCTGCAATACCGACCAGGTCATCACGGTCTGCTTGAGATTGAGACCGAAGTATTCGCGCACCATCCAGAAACCCGCATCGTTGACGTGGCAGAAAAACACCGAGCCCGCGCCGATCGCGAGCGCGAGTAACGCGTTGTGCGGCGCGCTCAGCCCCGCGACCAGGGGCGCGACGATGCCGGCGGTGGTGGTGGTCGCCACCGTCGCCGAACCGGTCGCCTGACGCAGCGCCACCGCGATCAGCCAGGCCAGCAGCAATAGCGGGACATGCGCGCCGAGCGCGATCTTGCCGATCGTGCCGCTGATCCCGGCCAGGACGAGCGTCTGCTTGAGGCCACCGCCCGCGCCGATCGTCAGCAGCAGCGCAGCGATCGGCGGCAGGCTCTTGCGCAGCGTCGCGCCGACCCGCTCGCGCGGCGTCCCGCGCGCCCAACCCAGCGCGACGATCGCGAACAGCACGGTCAGCCCCAGCGCGATCAGCGGCTCGCCGAGGAAATCGAGAATCGCGTACGCATGCGTGTGCGGCGCGAGCCACAGCTTCGCGACGGTGCGGCCCAGCATCAGCAGCGCCGGCAGGAGGATCGTGACGAGCGAGATCGCGAAACCAGGCAGCGCCTCGTCGGGGCGCGCGGAGGCAAATACGCGGCCCATCTCGGCGGGCTCCGACACCGGCATCCGCTTCGCGAGCCACGAACCATACAGCGGCCCGGCCAGCACGACGGCCGGCAGCGCGACGATCAGCCCGAGCCCGATCGTGATGCCGAGATCCGCATGCAGCGCGCTCACCGCGATCAGCGGGCCGGGGTGCGGCGGCAGCAGCGCGTGCAGCGTCGTCATGCCGGCCAGCGCGGGGATCGCGATCCTCATGATCGGCTGCTGCGAGCGCCGCGCCATCACGAAGATGATCGGCACCATCATCACGAGGCCGACCTCGAAGAACAAAGGCAGCCCGATGATCAGCGCGACGAGCGCCATCAGCCACGGCAGCGTGCGCGGGCTCGCATGGTCGAGGATCGTGCCGGCGAGGCGATCGGCCGCGCCGGAATCGGCCATCAACGCGCCGAGCATGGCCCCCAGCGCGCTGATGATGCCGACGTCGCCGAGCAACGCGCCGGCACCCTTGCTGAACGCGCCGGCGACGCCTTCGAGCGGCAGGCCCGCGACGAAGCCGGCGGCGAACGTGCCGACCAGGATCGACAGGAACGGCGCGAGTTTCAGCGCGCTGATGAACACGATGATGATGGCGAGACCGATCAGACAGGCGACGATCAGCTGCGAATCGTGCGGAGACCACGGCAGGGGAGCAAGCAGGGCAGACGGCACGGAAACCTCTGAGGGAACGGGAAGCCGGCGTCGACGCCTCGGTGCGGCCGCGTAGTCCTTCCCGATGGAGGGGAGGGCGGGGGCCACGCGCGGCGCGGCGCGTGAGAAGGGCGGAGGGCGCCGGACGGGCGCCCTCCGCTTAATTGCAATATTTCTTCTTTAAAAAATTACTCGAATAACGATTTCACGTCTTCCGGCGGGCGGCCAATCGCGGCCTTGCCCTGGTAGACGACGATCGGGCGTTGCAACAGGACCGGATGCTCGGCAATCGCCGCGAGCAGGCGTGCATCCGGAATGCCGGCGTCGCCGAGCCCGAGTTCCTGATAGGGCGCTTCGTTGTCGCGGATCATGTCGCGCACGGGGCGGCCGAGCTGCTGATGGAGTGCCGTGAGCTGCTCGACGGTGGGCGGCTGCTTCAGATATTCGACGACATCGATCGGCTCGCCCACGGGATTGAGCGTCTCGAGCAACGCCAGGGTTTCGCGGGACTTCGAGCATCGGGGGTTGTGATAGATCGTGGTCATGGGTCTGGATAGGGATTGATGGAGGGTGACCGGGATATTGTAGCCATCGAGCCCCGGGCGTGGCGGCTGCGATGGGGGAGGCTGGAGGCGTGCGTTTGATGGCAGGGGAAGGGTGTGGGGGAGTGCTTTGGGGCGTGCCGAGCATGAGGAGCGATCCGGACTTTATGCGCATAAGGACGGGGATGGCGGTGACGCCAGGACAGCGTAGTCGTGCCCGACACGTCCGCCATGGTTGCGTTGCGCATCTCGACGAACTTGGGTCGTCGATCGGGGGCACACGCGGCTGAACCGGGGGATAGTCTCCCTTTGGGAAAGTCGCGACTTTATGCGCATAAGGTCTGCGCCACGGCTGCCGCTCCGTGCCGTGGCCCTTGAGCCCTTGCCGTAAGCCCACGGATCTGAATGATCTACCGCAAGGAGGGCGGTCTCGTTCCCATTGACTTATCCTCCAGGGGGTCCGCTTTCGGCTGAGAGGGCAGGAGGTGGTACACGCTTCTCGATCAAGCGCCCACCCGCTTTATGCGCATAAAGCCCGGACTCGCCCCCCTTAGCCGGACAACCCGCGGACATCTCGCCACCATCAGGCCTGAGCGCCTCAATCTCCGATCTCTCGCCACGTGGACGTATCTCAACCCAAATCGCGCGTCCCGCCCGAAGGGCCCTCGACAAAACCATTAGGCCCGACACGCGGCTCCATACCTTTATGCGCATAAACCAGCGACACGACGCCTATCTCGAATTGAACTGGCAGCGTGCCGCAACCCCACCTCATGCAGAGAAGTGACCTGCTCGCAGCACCTCATCCTCCCCGCTCGACAAACCCCACCGAGCTTTATGCGCATAAATGCTCTGCCGAACGGCCAATCCGTAGTCCGCTCACCACATATTCGTTGAAATAAAAGAATCGTCCTGTAAAATTCCTACGATCAAAAACAGGAGTGTAAATTGGCAGCGGAAATCATTGCAGTCACTCAGCAGAAGGGTGGTGTCGGCAAAAGCACCATTGCCATGCATCTCGGCGCCGCCTTCCATGAAAAAGGTCGACGCGTGCTGGTCATCGACGCCGACGGTCAAAATACCCTCGTCCACTGGTCGAGCGCCTCCGCCGATACCGATACCGGCATCCCGTTCCCCGTCGTCAATCTCGCCGAAGCCGGCGGCCAGATCCACCGCGAGATCAAGAAGTTCATCAACGACTACGACATCATCGTGGTCGATTGCCCGCCTTCGATCACCGAAAAGGTCTCCGGCGTCGTCCTGCTGGCCGCGACGGTCGCCGTCATCCCGACCTCGTCGTCACCCGCCGATTACTGGTCGAGCGTCGGGCTCGTGAAGCTGATCCAGCAGGCGCAAGTCATGAACGAAGACCTGCGCGCCGTGTTCCTGCTCAACAAGACCGAGGAAAAACGCATGCTGACGCGCGAGCTGAAGCGCGCGCTGGAAGAACTCGGTTTCCCGCTTCTCAAGACTCAGATCCCGACGCGCGAGGCCTACAAGCAGGCCATGGCGCTCGGGCAAACCGTCCTGCAGATGAACGATCGCGGCGCCAAGCTCGCCGCGGCGGAAATCCGCGCATGCGCCGACGAAATCGTCGCCATGCTGCCCTGACTTTATGCGCATAAAGGACCCTGAATGAAACCCTCCCAATTCGCCAAAGGCTTCCAAGCGCGTCCCGACATCACCACGAGCGAAAAGCGCACCGCGCTCGACCGGCTCAACGCGATCGACGGCATCGTCAAATCCGACGCCGCCCCCGCGGCGCCCGCCGCGAAGTCCGCGAAAAAGGACATCCCCGTCACCATCGTGGAAACGCCGCCGGCGGAATCCGTCGACGAGTCGAGCCAGTACCACGCCTGGCGCATCGCGAACCACTAT
>NZ_JAAGNW010000012.1:53198-65555 GCF_010645215.1 Burkholderia multivorans
ATCGAGCTGCCGCTCAAGACGATCAAGCCGAGCCCGTTCAATCCGCGCCACTTCTATCTGAAGTCGTCGATCGCGGAGCTGGCGGTCAATCTCGCCAAGCAAGGTCAGCAGCAGGCCATCCACGTGATTCCCGATTACGACAATCCGGGCACGTACTTCGTCAGCGACGGCGGCCGCCGGGTCCGGGCGTTGAAGGAAGCCAACAAGGAAACGGTCAAGGCCATCGTCATCGATCTGCCGATCGGCCTGCAGAGCTACAAGCTCGGCTACGACCTGAACGTCCAGCGCGATTCGCAGACCGTGTTCGACAACGCCGTCGTATGGAAGCGTTTTCTCGACGACAAGTATTTCCAGAGCCAGAAGGAGCTGGCCGAGCACCTCGGCCTCGATGAATCGACCGTTGCGGTCGCGCTGTCGATCGGCAAGCTGCCGGAAACGGTCATGCAGGAGATGGTCGCGCGTCCCGATCGCTTCGGCTCGAACATGGCATACCAGGTCGGCCGCTATCACGTGGCGCGCGGCACCGATGCGACGCTGCGCCTGATCCACAAGATCCTGTCCGACGACCTGAGCACGCGGCAGGTGGCCGATATCGTCAAGGGGCGCGCCACTGCGCAGGAAAACGCCAAGCCCGCGGGCCGGCAGCGCTATGCGCAGCGGCACGAGATCAAGCTCGGCGGGGTATCGGTGGGGGATCTGAAGTCCTACGGCGAGGACCGCCTTGAGCTGCGCCTGCGCGGCCTGACGCGGGACAAGCGCGACGAGATCCTGCAGCAGCTCGAGCGGATGCTGCTGTCGAACTGATCCGCGTCGCGCGGCAGGCAGAAAACAGATCGGGGCCCATGAGGGCCCCGATTGTTTTTCATGCGTGCGCCTCGCTGACTACGCAGCGCGCGACTGGCTGAGCGTGAAGGCGAGCAGGTCGCCGTCCGTCGGCTCGCCCCAGGTCTTCTGCGCGAGCCAGTCGAAGAAGGCCGTCTCGGTCAGCTTGGACTCGAGGCCACGCCGGCGCCAGTCGTCACGCAGGTGGGAGCCGAGCGCGGGCAGCACGTCCGCCTCGAACGACTCGCGAGCCACTTCCCGCTCCGCGTCGCCTTGCTCCTCGTACAGCGCCTTCGCCTCCTTGCGGCGATAGGCATCGTACTCGCCGCGCAGCCGCGCCTTCGGATCGTCCTGCTGCAGACCGGCTGCTGCGCCCTTGCCGGCGGTGACGGTACTCGGCAGCGCCTCCACGGAATCGACCGGCGGCGCATAACCCTTCTTGAGCGCGTCTTTGAACAGGGCGGCGGCGCTGCGCACGGGAGGCAGCGTCGTGCTGCGCATCCGTTGCTCGGTCATCTGCAGCGCGGCGCGAATGCGGTTCTCCTCGCTGTCCGCGTACAGTGTCTGCGCTTCCTTGAGCGGAATGCCGATCTTCACCATCCGGTCGACCAGCGTGCTGTCGAATACGTTCGGATGTTCGTCGAGCGCGAGCATCGGCTGCTTGCGCTCCGATACGCGGAACTGGATCTCCGCGACGCGACGCCCTTCGCGATGCTCGATCAGCTCGACGAAGATATTGGTCACCGCATTCACTTCGGCGATCGCCGGCCGCAGGTAGTCCCGCTTGAAATACTTGTACTCGCGCTTCGCTTCGTCGCCGGCCTCGGTGTCGGGCGTGCCCGACAGGATCGGCCGCCACCATTCCCACGGCTCGCGCATCGTCAGGTGGCTCGGATTGGTCAGATAGCGCACGCAGATCTCGTACAGCGCCAGGCCGGCGCTGCTGCGCAGCTGGCTCTGGAACTGGAGGCTCAGGCGCGCGTACTGGACCGGATCGAGCAGCTTCTTCTTGATTTTGGGCGCGAAAGAAAATTCGACCCAGACGCGTCGCGTGGCTGGGTCTTCGAGAATTTCCGCATCGGCGATCAGGGTGGAGATGCCCCACTTGCGCCCGGGCTTCTGGCTTGACGTCCCGGTGCTCCATTCGACCTGCACCGACACCATCCGCCTCAGGTGCTCCTTGACGAGCGCGGTGTCGTTGGAATCGAATGCCGAGTTCGCCACGATGTCCGACAGCAGCGCGCGGTAGGTGTCGCCGGAATCGTCGGCCTGTTGCGCGACCGCAAGCAGCACGTTGAACAACTTGCGGGTCAGGAGGGTGATCTTGCCGTTCTTGGGCTGGAGCGCGATGGCCTCGACGGCCTTCCGCAATTCGGCTGAGCTGGCACTCACCACATCCACATCGGTCTTCTTGGCGCGCTTCGTTGCCATGCTTCGGGTCGGAGGAGAAGGTCCCCCGAAGCATAGCGCCTGTGGTGAAGCACGTCTATAACGAGATGCTCACCGTATCGGGTGAAGCGCCGCGCCAAATCACAGCTCACCCGACTGCTCTCCCGTAAAGGCTCACCGGACAAAAAAACCCCGAAAACCCGACTCGCCTTTCTGGCTGTGGGGCCCGCAGCATATGGGCTTGCGCGGCAACATGCAAGAGTTGCCGCACAGATTTCCCGTATCGTCTCACCTTAAATTGATGTCGTGATTTCGCGACGTGAAGCCCGTTTTCGACCCGCTCGCACACGGTGATGTTTTAGCCGTCGATTTCCTCCCCGGATCGATGCGCCCTTGGCGGCCTTCCTGTGCGCCCGCAGCAATCCTCCCCTTCCGTCGCGCACGCAAAGGCGCCAGAGCGCCAAAAACGACGCGCAAGCACGGGATTGAGGGCATTTTCACCTCCAGCGCCCCGCCTCGATGCCCCGCGTTTTCCGCGTCATCCTCCTAAATCCCGAAAATACTCACCTGTGAGCGGGCGAAAGAGAACGGTGCGAAGACGGCTCGGTATTGCCGCACGGGCAACTGACGCGCAGCAATTCCCGAAAACACTCACCTTTGCTGGAATTCATGCGGCTCGAACATCGGTTTCGACGCTCCCGAAAACCCTCACCTCAGCCTTTCCGACAAAAAAAACTCAATGAAGTCCAGTACTTAAGTGAGGTTGCTGAAGTTCGGCCTGAAGCAAGCGGGCCCCGAATTCCCTCACCTTTGACCAATGGTCGATCTCGGGCGGAACACAGTCCCACTCCCGAAAAGCTTCACCTTTACCGATTTTTCGACTTGAAAAGCGCGATCCAGGCCCAGTATTGGCGGGCTTTTCCGGGCAAGTAGACACTCACTCCTCCCGAAAAGCTTCACCTTGAGCAAATTTTGGGCATTTCCGGGCTCCTGAAAAACCTCACCTCACGATCCTTCACCCCGCCCTGTGCAAAATCCCGAAAACGCTCACCTTAGCCCAGGATCCCGATCATGCCCCCTCGATCCGGGTCCCGAAAAACCTCACCTCAGCGACCCAAGCCCCTTCCCGGAAGCCCACAGCGGGCGGGCTTTCCCGGAAATCCTCACGGTCATTACCGCTGGAATCCCGAGAAATCTCACCGATGCCTTCAAATTGCCTAAAAGAAGGGCAGAATTCGCTGTGCACCGGCCTCCCGAAAAGCTTCACCTAGCCTGATTTCGCTGTGTCGGGCACAGTTTCGGCCTGGCGGGGCTTCACCCACGCTGCGGCCCCGAAAAGTCTCACCTTTGCGGAATTCTGCTGTGCAGGCGGCTCCCGAATCCGCTCACGACCTTTCCCGCAGGCCCTCACGCTCACCCCCGAACCCCATCACTTCGCGTCCTGCAAAATGTCACCATGGCTCCCGTAAAGCTTCACCTCACAGCCCGGAATCCCTTGCTGGTAAAGCGTTTGCCGTGGCGTTAACGTTTTTAACAAGGGTTCAAGGGTGTTTACTTTCTAATACTCTCTAGCGCCCTCCCGCGAGTTTTCCACAACACCCCAACCCTCTCACCCACCGCCATGTGAAACAACGTGGTAGATTCCAGGGGCGGCTGAAAGTCTTTCCAAAACAATCAGTTACTCGCTATTCTTCGATTTGTTTCACGGATATTCGAGTCAGCAGCAGCCAGATGCGACACTTGAAGCCCCAAAGGGCTCCCTGTGGGCAAAATCACAACAGACCCTTCAAAAGGGTAGAGAAAAATACGTGTTTCGTTATGATTGATACATTTCAATCGTCCCAGCCATCATGACGCTCGACGAAATACGCCAATCCATCCGCGACGAACTCGATGCGCTCCGCACAGCGGGCGCACGCAGGCAAGAGCTATCTCTGCATGCCTGCAAACGCTTGTTCTTCGATCTGGGCATTCGACCATCCGCCGCCAACGTCCGCGATCTCACCCAGACCGGCAGCGCCAGCGATATCCCGAAGGACATCGACCATTGCTGGGAACGGATCCGTTCCGCCTCCCGCATCAGGCTCGATGGCGCCGCGCTCCCGAAAGCACTGGAGGAAAAGGCGGGCAGTCTGCTCGGTGCGCTCTACAAAGAAGCGCTGAAAACCGCCCGCCACAGCCTGGACGACGAGCGCCGGGAATCCGAAGCGACCTTGGCGGCAGCCGATCAGCGCTGCCGGGACGCACAGATTCGTCAGGAAACGCTCGAAGCCGCGCTGCACAAGAGCGAGACCCGCATCGAGCAGCTCCAGGCGCGCTTGACCGATGCTGAAATCCAGCGCGCCTCCGCGTCGACACAGGATTTCGCGCAGCAGCATTCCTTGCAGGAATCGGTGCAGCGCCTGGGCAGCGACAACGCACTGTTGCAGCAGCGCCTCGATGCCGAGCAGACGCAAAACGCGGCGTTGCGCGAACGGATCGACACGCTGCACGCGGAACTGCGCGAGCGGACCGAGCACTATGCGCAGCAGATCAAGGATGCGGTTGCGGAAGCCGAACGCCGTGTGAAACCCATGCTGGTCGAGCTGGACTCGTTGCGCAGCATGGCGGCGACCTATCAGGCCGGGTTGCGCGACGTGAACCGGAAGGAATTCGATTTCCTGCAGCAACTGAGCGCGGCCAAGGCTCGGGCGGACCGGCTCGACGAGCAATTGCGCAGCCAGGGCGACGAACTGGCCGAACTGGCGAAGGAGGCCGACGCACTACGGGCGAATCCGGGCGTGACGCCCGAGTTGGCCGGGTTGGTCATGCGTCTTGCGGAAACGGGCCAACTCGATCCCGCGGCGTTCGGTGCGATTGGCACCATGCTCGACACGCACGTGACGGTGCCGGCCCACTGCCCGAAATGCGAGGACGGCGAGCCGGAGCTGTCGCGCAGCGATGAGGGTTATGAATTGCTGTGCCCCGAATGCGAGCATGCGTCGGGACCGGCAGCATCTCGCTTCGAGGCGGTGAGCCGTTTTGGCCGCGGCTGACGGCGCGTCGGCGCACGATTCCGGGACACAGGTGAGGCGATCCGGGATCTCAAGGGTGAGCTTTTTCGGGAGCTAAAAATAGCCGGATTCAGGCGCTGCCGGGCTCTGTGGGGTGCATTTCTTCCGATACCGGGCTCGCATTGTGTCGCTCCGTCTGCCAGTTCTTCCAGGCTCGATGCAGGCGGTGCGATGAAACGGGCTGCATGAATCCGAGCCAGCCGCCGACCCGCTCCGGATCGACCCCGTTCTCGAACAACTCGGCTGCATAGGTGTTGCGCAGGGTTTGCGGACTGGCTCGCGTGCTGCGTGACGAGGCGATGTCGGCCGTTTCGATGAGGGCGTCGACGCTCGCAGCATCGTGGCCTTGTGCATGGGCCGGCCGCTCAGCGAGGCGGGAAACACCAGGTCGCCCGGTATCCGGCTGCGGCGCCGCTCCGCCAGCCACGCGTCGAACAGCGCGATCGCGAACGAGGAGACGTGGGTTTCCCTCACGCTATCGGGTTGCGATGCGTGAACCGTCAGCGTGGTGGCATCCGCTTTTATGCAACTAATCGTCAATGATCGCGCTTCGCCGGTCTTCAGTCCCGCACCGAGAAATGCCGCGACGAGTGCGCGATCGCGGCGCTCCTTCCAGTGAGCGCTGCCGCCGGCGGGCAAAGGCGAGAACAGGCAGGCGAGCAACGCGGCGCGTTCGACCGGAGCGAGGAAGCCGGTCGGATCGTTGTCACGTGCGCTGCGCCAGCTTGCTTCGCCATCCTGAGCAATGAAGCGGGCCGGATTGGTCGAGCCGTATTCGCTGCGGCGAACGTGATCGAGTACGCGTTCGATCAGGCGAAGATAGCGGATACGCTGGGTTTTCTTGATCGGCAGTTCGCCGACGAACAGTGCGATCGATTGGGTATCGACGGTGGCGAGATCCTGCCGTCGTTCTCCAAGCCATGCGAGGAATGCGCCCCACTGCGCGCGGTAGACGTCGGCGGACGAACGGCGAAATTCCTGGGTGGCGAGCCAGGCGTCGAACGCGGCGTCCGGTTGCGCCGTCCAGTCGGCGGGGCGTTGGTCGAGCAGATCGGAGGCGCTGGTGGGCGCGGGGGGTGTCGAAGGGGGGGGCGTCGACATTTCAATATTTCCGTTAGTTGCAATCAATGATAGTGCGTCGGCGGCTGCCGATAAAGCGTTTCTCCCTCGACGAGGGCCTGCATTTACTTCGCCTGACCCTTTTCGTATGCTCGATGAGCGCTCGCCGAACCGACGCCCGATGCCTCGCGCGTCACGGGGAGCGCCGCTCAGGGCGGTGGCCCGGATGGACGGGGGGGCGTATCGATTCGAGGAGGCGGACATGAAGCACACGGTGACCGTGGCGGAACGCCGGGCCCAGGGGCGCGCGGTGCGCGCGGCGACGCCGCGCCGGACCCATGCGCAGGTCGGGCGAACGGAGCGCGACCCGCTTGCGTTGCTCGAACTCAGCAGCGCGGGCCGGGTCGCGGCGCTCGTGCCGCTGCGCTATGGCCGGATGCTGGCCTCGCCGTTCGCGTTCTTCCGAGGCAGTGCGATCATCCAGGCGCACGATCTGGCCGGCACGCCCGACAGCGGCCTGCGTTTCCAGATCTGCGGCGATTGCCACCTGATGAACTTCGGCGGTTTCGCCACGCCGGAGCGCGACTTGCTGTTCGACCTCAACGATTTCGACGAAACCGCGCCCGGGCCGTGGGAATGGGATCTGAAACGGCTGGTCGCGAGTTTTGCCATCGCTGCGCGCCAACTGGGGCACGGCGAAGCGTTCGCCGCCGAACTCGCCTACCGCGCGGCGCGAACCTACCAGTATCGAATCGCCGAATACGCGCAAATGGGCATGCTCGACCTCTGGTACGAGCGCATCACGTTCGACCGGATGATCGAATCGGCCGACACCGATGTGCTGCGCGAGCGGATCCGGCGCGGTATCGAGCGCGCATCGCGCCGCACGCATGAAACGGTGCTGCCGAAGCTGGCTTCGCTCGAGCATGGCACCTGGCGGATCCGCGATGCACCGCCCGCTGTGTTCCATGTATTCGGCAGGACCACGCTGTTCGGCCCCGAGGACGACTGGATGGGGCTCGGCGACTGGGCCACGCTGATCCAGCCGATCTACCGCGACTACCTGGGCTCGCTCGCGCCCGATCGCGCCGCGCTGCTGTCGCACTTCCGGATGCACGATCTCGCGTTCAAGGTGGTCGGCGTGGGCAGCGTCGGCACGCGCTGCCTGATCCTGCTGCTGACCGATCCGCAGGATGGGCCGCTGTTCCTGCAGTTCAAGGAGGCGTCGCAGTCGGTCGTGTCGAGGTTCGTGCGGAGTCGCGGCCCCAAGCACGACGGCCATCGGGTGGTGGCGGGCCAGCGCCTGATGCAGGCTGCGAGCGATCCGTTCCTCGGCTGGACGAGCGGCCCGTTCGGCCGGCCGATCTACGGCCGGCAATTGCGCGACATGAAGATTTCCGCGCAGCTGGAGCTGTTCGACCGCGACACGTTCCGCCATTACGCGCAGCTGTGCGGCTGGACGCTTGCGCGCGCGCATGCGAAGGCCGGCGGATGCGCGCCGCAGATCGCGGGCTATGCCGGCAAGGGCGAGCGGCTCGCGGAAGCGCTCGCCAAATATGCGACGGCCTATGCCGACCAGATCGAACGCGACTACGAGATCTTTCGCCGCGCATGCCGAAGCGGCCGGCTCGAGGCCCGCACCGAGGCCGACATGGCGGCCGATTTCGGCATCAGCTGACGCGCGCGCGGCGCCGGCCGGCCGGCCGCGCCCGACGCCCGGCGGCATCTAGCCGCCCCACGCGCGCGCGGCGCGCTTGCCGCGTGCGGGCGGCGGCTCCGCGTGCGGACGGGCGGCGGCCTCGTAGGCCGCGACGGCGAACGAGAATACCGCGGGCAGGGCGTTCGAGCGGCCGAAATCGATCGGATCGTCGGTTTCAGGGAAATGCATTTCCGGCGGACGCTCGAACAGGCAGCGCAGCATCGGATCGTGCCGGCTCGCGAAGCCGAGATCCGCCAGCGCCTCGGCCTCGATCGCGTGCAGAAGCCGCCACGTGAGCGGCACCTGCTGGCGGATGTAGCGCCCGGCCACGTGGCGGACGATCGTCTCCATATCGTGCGCCGCAGCCTTGAAGCTGAGCGCGGCCAAATCCTGTTCGGTCATCGCGGGCTCCTGTTACACGCGTATACTGTACAAATATACAGTGATATGTGCAACTGGCCGTTTTGCCGGGATGCTCCGCGTCAGCGGTGGATCACGATCAGCAGCGCCTTCGCCTCGCCCTTGCCGACATTGCGGATCGCATGCGGCGCATCGGCCGCGTAGCGCGCGGTGTCGCCCGCCTTGATGCGCCGGGTCACGCCCGCCGCCTCCACTTCGAGCGAGCCGTTCAGCACCGTCAGGTGCTCGCGCGTGCCGGGCTCGTGTGCGTTCGACACCAGCGCGCCCTGCGCGGCCAGCGTCAGCTCATACCACTCGAACTTGCCCGCGAGTTCGATCGGACCCCATACCCGCAGCTGGTATTGCGCATCGTGGCCCGCGAGCGTCGGGATGTCGTGCGGGCCGTCGACGCGGACCGTCTCGGGCGCCTTCGGCTGCGCGAACAGCTCGTCGAGGCTGATGCCGAGCGCATTGGTGAGCCGCCACGCGACCGCGATCGTCGGATTCGCCTTGTCGCGCTCGATTTCCGACAACATCGATTTCGATACCCCGGCCGCGCGCGACAGGTCGTCGAGCGTCAGCTTGCGCTCGGTGCGCAGGCGCTGGATCTGCTCGCCGACGCGCGGCGGCGTCGCGGTGGCGGGCGCGGAATCCGACGGGCGCCGCGATCCGGTGGAGCTTGCCATTTGATTTCCGTTCGCTTAGAGTTGTTCGGTATTTCGAATTTCGGTTCGAAATACCAGAAATATACGATAAATCTAACGGCCGACTATATCAGGAGCAGGCTGCTTCGCCGGCGTCACGAGCGCGGCGGGGCGCGCGGCCTGCGGCCATGTCAGGAGTTTTTGCGATGCGTGATGCCTTTCTTGCCCGGGTGCGCGAGACGCTCGACCAGATCCGCGCGGACGGTTTCTACAAGACCGAGCGCGAGATCGCGAGCCCGCAGGCCGCCGACGTGCGGCTCGCCGACGGCGCGCCGGTACTCAATTTCTGCGCGAACAACTACCTGGGGCTCGCGAACGACGCGCGCCTCGTCGCCGCGGCCCAGGCAGGGCTCGAGCGCGACGGGTTCGGGATGGCGTCGGTACGCTTCATCTGCGGCACCCAGACCGTGCACAAGAAGCTGGAGCATGCGCTGTCGGCGTTCCTCGGCACCAACGACACGATCCTCTATTCGAGCTGTTTCGACGCGAACGGCGGCCTGTTCGAGACGCTGCTCGACGAGCAGGACGCGATCATCAGCGACGAGCTGAACCACGCGAGCATCATCGACGGCGTGCGGCTGTCGAAGGCGAAGCGCTTCCGCTACCGCAACAACGACCTCGCCGATCTCGAGGCGAAGCTGCGCGAGGCCGACGCCGCCGGCGCGCGCTTCAAGCTGATCGCGACCGACGGCGTGTTCTCGATGGACGGCATCATCGCGGACCTGAAAGGCATCTGCGACCTCGCCGACCGCTACGGCGCGCTCGTCATGGTCGACGATTCGCATGCGGTCGGCTTCATCGGCGCGCATGGCCGCGGCACGCCCGAGCACTGCGGCGTCGAAGGGCGCATCGACATCATCACCGGCACGCTCGGCAAGGCGCTGGGCGGCGCGTCGGGCGGCTACGTGGCCGGCCGCCGCGAGATCGTCGAACTGCTGCGCCAGCGCTCGCGGCCGTACCTGTTCTCCAACACGCTGACGCCGAGCCTCGCCGAGGCGTCGCTCAAGGTGCTCGAACTGCTCGCCAGCGACGAAGGCGCGCGCCTGCGCGAGCGGGTGCGCGCGAACGGCGCGCAGTTCCGCGAGCGGATGAGCGCGGCGGGCTTCACGCTGGTGCCGGGCGAGCATCCGATCATCCCGGTGATGCTCGGCGATGCGCAGGTCGCGACCCGCATGGCGGATGCGCTGCTGAAGGAAGGCATCTACGTGATCGGCTTCTCGTTCCCGGTCGTGCCGCGCGGCCGCGCGCGCATCCGCACCCAGATGAGCGCCGCGCATACGCCCGAACAGATCGACCGTACGGTCGACGCGTTCGTGAAGGTCGGCCGCTCGCTCGGCATCATCTGACGGAGGCGCCACATGAAAGCACTTGCCAAGCTGGAGCGCGCCCCGGGCCTGACGCTCACGCGCGTGAAGAAGCCGGAGGTCGGTCACAACGACGTCCTGATCAAGATCCACCGCACCGCGATCTGCGGCACCGACATCCATATCTGGAAGTGGGACGACTGGGCGCAGAAGACGATCCCGGTGCCGATGCACGTCGGGCACGAATATGTCGGCGAGATCGTCGAGATGGGCCAGGAGGTGCGCGGCTTCGAGATCGGCGATCGCGTCTCCGGCGAAGGGCACATCACGTGCGGCTTCTGTCGCAACTGTCGCGCCGGGCGCCGCCATCTGTGCCGCAATACGGTCGGCGTCGGCGTGAACCGCGAGGGCGCGTTCGCCGAGTATCTGGCGATTCCGGCGTTCAATGCGTTCAAGATTCCGCCCGAGATCTCCGACGACCTCGCCGCGATCTTCGATCCGTTCGGCAACGCGACCCATACCGCGCTGTCGTTCAACCTGGTCGGCGAGGACGTGCTGATCACGGGCGCGGGACCGATCGGCGTGATGGCGGTCGCGATCGCGAAGCACGTCGGCGCGCGCAATGTCGTGATCACCGACATCAACGACTATCGCCTCGACCTCGCGCGCAAGATGGGCGCGACGCGCGCGGTGAACGTCACGCGCGAATCGCTGCGCGACGTGATGAGCGACCTGCACATGACGGAAGGGTTCGACGTGGGCCTCGAAATGTCGGGCGTGCCGAGCGCGTTCACGAGCCTGCTGGAGTCGATGAACCACGGCGGCAAGGTCGCGCTGCTCGGCATCCCGCCCGCGCAGACCGCGATCGACTGGAACCAGGTGATCTTCAAGGGCCTGGAAATCAAGGGCATCTACGGCCGCGAGATGTTCGAGACCTGGTACAAGATGGTCGCGATGCTGCAAAGCGGGCTCGACCTGTCGCCGATCCTCACCCACCGCTTCCCGGTCGACGACTTCGAAAAAGGCTTCGCCGCGATGTTGTCGGGCGAAAGCGGCAAGGTGATCCTCGACTGGACCGTCTGAGTCCTGATGCCGGGGCGACGCGGGCTGACCTCGCGCCGCGCCGGCGTCGCGGCCCGCGTCAGTGCGCGCCGAGCATCGTCAGCTGCTCGACGATCGGGCCGAGCGCGAGCGCGGGCAGATAGGTCAGTGCGGCCGTCAGCAGGATCGTGCCGATCAGGAACCCGATGAACAGCGGGCCGTGGGTCGGCAGCGTGCCGGCGCCGGCCGTGCGTCGCGCCTTCGGTGCGAGCGAGCCGGCCAGCGCGAGCACCGGCACGATCACCGCGAAGCGGCCGAACCACATCGCCGCGGCCAGCATCGCGTTGTAGGAGCCGGTGTTCGCCGACAGCCCGGCGAATGCGCTGCCGTTGTTGTTGGCGGCCGACGAGAACGCATACAGGATCTCGCTCAGCCCGTGCGCGCCGGGATTGCCGATGCCGGCGAGGCCCGCGGGCAGCAGCACCGACAGCGCGGTGCCGACGAGCACGAGGAGCGGCGTCGCCAGCAGCGCGATCGCGACCATCTTCATGTCGAACGCCTCGATCTTCTTGCCGAGGTATTCCGGCGCGCGGCCGATCATCAGGCCCGCCAGGAACACCGCGAGCAGCGCGTGCACCAGCATGCCGAACAGGCCGGAGCCCGGGCCGCCGAACACCACCTCGCCCGTCTGCATCAGCAGCATCGGCGCCAGGCCGCCGAGCGGCGTGAACGAGTCGTGCATCGCGTTGACCGCGCCGTCGCCGCTGCCGGTGGTCACCGTCGCATACAGCGCCGACGAGACGATGCCGAAGCGGGTCTCCTTGCCTTCCATGTTGCCGCCGGGATTCAACGCGGACACCTGCGCATCGATGCCCGGCGCGCCGCGC
>NZ_JAAGNW010000012.1:65565-69696 GCF_010645215.1 Burkholderia multivorans
ATCGCCGCGTAGATCGCCCAGCCTTGCCGGCGATCGCCGACCATTTCGCCGAAGGTGTAGCAGAGGCCGGCCGGGATCAGCACGAGCGCGATCATCTGCAGGAAGTCGGACAGCGGCGTCGGATTCTCGTACGGATGCGCGGAGTTCGCGTTGAAGAAGCCGCCGCCGTCGCCGCTCAACACCTTGATCGATTCCTGCGACGCGACCGGGCCCATCGGCAGGACCTGCGTGCGCTGCGTGTCGGCCTGCATGAGCGGCCGGCCGGCGGCGTCGCGCAGCGGCGCGCCGTGCGCGTCGAGCCGGGGCGTTTGCCAGGTGACGGCCTGCACGGTCGAGGTGGTGCGATAGTCGGCGAAGTTCTGCAGCGTGCCCTGCGAGATGAACGCGGCCGCGAACAGCGCGGACAGCGGCACGAGGATGTAGAGCGTCGCGCGCGTCAGGTCGGCCCACGGGTTGCCGACGGTGTTCGCGCCGCGCTGCGCGAACGCGCGGATCAGCGCGAACAGCACGGCGATGCCGGTGGCCGCGGACAGGAAGCTCTGCACGGCGATGCCGAGCATCTGGCTCAGGTAGCTGAGGGTGGTTTCGCCCGCGTAGCTTTGCCAACTGGTGTTGCTGGCGAAGCTGACTGCGGTGTTGAACGCCGTATCGGCGGAGACGGCCGCGAGGGCCTGGGGATTGAGCGGCAGCGCGCCTTGCAGGCGCTGCAGCGCGTACAGCACGAGTGCGCCCAGCAGATTGAACGACAGCACGACGACCGCATACTGCTTCCAACTCGCACCCTGGTCGGGGTCGACGCCCGCCGCGCGGTAGATCCAGCGTTCGACCACGCGGCCTGTTCGGAGCGGCCCGGGCGGATCGCCTTCCGCGATGCGCGCCATGTAAAGCCCGAGCGGCTTGACGAGCAGCGTCAGCACGACGACGAAACATCCCAGCTGCAGGACTGCGTTGAACCCCATCGCTGACATTCCCCTGTTGGCTTGCCCCCGGGTTCAGGCCGGAGGATGACATTTCCATTGCAGCGCATCGGAAGTCATTTCGCGGGAAAAAGTCAGGCCGTCCGCGTAAACGCAGTGTCAAATCTGGTGCACCGCGCGCGTCAGACGTCGAGCAGGTGCGGATTCAGTTCGAGATGCAGGATTACGAGCCAGCGCTTCGGGCAGGCAGCGTCGACGAGCGGCGCGGCAGGGCGCGCGCGCGGCGCGCCGAGCTGGTCGTTCGCCTTCGCGTCGCGGTACGCGCGCCGCGCGTCGGCCTGCAGCCAGTAGCTGACGAGCGCGCAACTGACGAAGTTGAACAGCAGCGCGGCGCCCTCGTCGACCCCATGGTCGCCGAGGCCCGCGCAGTAGCTGAACGCGAGGGTCAGCAGTTGGCCCATGCCGAGCGTGACGAGCACGATCTTGGCGATGCCGCGCAAGCGCAGCGCCGCCTGGAGGCGGGCCTGGTGCGGATCGGTGTCGGGTGAGGGGGGACGGCGGCGGTCTTCGGGTTTCATGCGGCGCGGCCGTATGGCGTGTGGGCCAGCGTGAGCTGGCGCGACCAGGCGGCGAGCGACGGCGCGGCCACCGCGGGCTTGCTGAGGATCGCGCTGTCGTAGCCCTTGCCGGCGAAGTGGATCACGTCGACGAGACGAAAGTCCTGCCGCGTGTAGAAGTCGACCAGGTGCGCGGCCGGCTGCGGCGTGTCGAGCGCGAGACGCGTATAGCCGCGCGTCGCGGCCCAGTGGCCGGCGAACGCGAGCATCGATTGGCCGATGCCCCGCCCCTGCCAGATCGGATCGACGCCGAGCTGGCGCACGCTCGCGACGTTGGTGCGGCGGTACAGGTCGCAGGCCGATTCCGGATCGCGTCCGTAGAGCGTCATGGTCGCGACCAGATGGCCCTTGCAGACCGCGACGAAACAGTCGCCGGCCAACGCGCGCTGGCGCGTGACGGCCGGCGGCTGGTCGACGCACGGACAGTTGAGCCCCATCTGGCCGAGGCGCGCGAACGCGCGGTGCAGCAGCGCGGTCAGCGTTTCATAACTGTCCTGGGCCGGATCGAACCGCCGCAGCACGACTCGCCCGTCGACCTGCTTCGCGCAGGCGAAGTGCGCGGGTTGGCTCGCTGTCGTTCGTTGCTTTTGCATGGCACCCCCCATCCCTCATCGGTTGCCCGAAGTGTAGGGAGGGGCGGCGGTTCGCTTCAAGAAAAAATGTCGTAAAAAATGACCGGCCGCGCAGCGCCCGGCGAGGCGGCGCGCGGGTCGCGCCGTGTTTCGCGAGGGCGGCGGGCAACCCGCGCGCAGATACGGTGATTGACAAGGGAGAATGATCGTTCTACCTTACGTCCATGGAACCCACGATCCCGACCGACGACACGTCGTCCTCTTCCTCCGGTGCGCGCGAGCGGCTGCTCGACGCAGCCGAAACGCTGATCTATGCAGGCGGCATCCACGCGACGGGCGTCGATGCGATCGTCAAGCTGTCCGGCGCCGCGCGCAAGAGCTTCTACACGCATTTTGCTTCGAAGGAGGCGTTGGTCGCCGCCGCGCTCGAACGGCGCGACGTGCGCTGGATGAACTGGTTCGCCGAAGCGACGCTCAAGCGCGGCAAGACGCCGCGCGCCCGTCTGCTCGGCGTGTTCGACGTGCTGCGCGACTGGTTCGCGCAGGCGGATTTCCACGGTTGCGCGTTCCTGAACGCGGCCGGGGAAATTGCCGAGCCCGACGATCCGATCCGGCTGGTCGCACGCATGCACAAGGCCCGCTTGCTCGCATTCGTGCACGAGCAGTTCGACGCCCTCGCGGCGGCGGGCGGCATCGCGCGCCGGCCCGCCGAACCGCTCGCGCGCCAGTGGCTGGTGCTGATCGATCCCGCGATCGGCGTCGCGCTCGTCAGCGGCGACGCGTCGGCGGCGCGCGACGCGCGCGCGGCGGCGGAGCGGCTGCTCGACGCGGCGGCGTCCGAGGTGCGCTGAGCAGGAGCGGGCCGAATCGGATCCGCCTCGTACCGAAGCAAAGAATGAGTTTTCCTAATCTGTCGGCATGCGCAGCGCTTGCCGATGGATCGTCTCGTCCCTTCAACTGGAGAACATGATGTCCGAGTCTGCTGAAATCCGTCCCCCCGTGCCGCCGTTCACGCGCGACACCGCGATCCAGAAAGTACGCGCGGCCGAGGACGGCTGGAATACCCGCGATCCCGAGCGCGTGTCGCTCGCCTATACGCCGGACAGCAAGTGGCGCAACCGCGCGGAGTTCGCGACGGGGCGCGCGGAAATCGTCGCGCTGTTGCGTCGCAAGTGGACGCGCGAGCTGGACTATCGGCTCATCAAGGAACTGTGGGCGGTGACGGAGAACCGGATCGCGGTGCGCTTCGCGTACGAGTGGCGCGACGACGCGGGCAACTGGTTCCGCTCCTACGGCAACGAGAACTGGGAGTTCGATGCGAACGGCCTGATGGCGCACCGTCACGCGTGCATCAACGACCTGCCGATCCGCGAATCCGAGCGCCTGTTCCATTGGCCGCTCGGACGGCGGCCCGACGATCATCCGGGCCTGTCCGAACTGGGACTGTGAGGCGAGTCAGGCGAGCGGTGCGCGCTCACGTTCGAGCCGGCCGAGACGCACGACCGTGACGCCCGGCCGCAACTGGCGCAGCGACGGCATGACGAGCACGCAGTCCGGATAGGGCGTGCGCACCGGCTCGCCGTCCGACCAGCCGATGAGCGCACCGGCCTCGGCGAAATGTTCGAGGCCGGTGTACGGGCCGGCGAAACGGAAGTCGGTGCTGCGCGCGACGACGGGTTCGGTCACCTGGACGATGCGCAGCGCCGGCGCGGGCGGCAGGAACCAGTCCGGCGGCAGGTCGTCGCGGTCGAGCGTGCCGGCGGCGACGAGAAAGCGCGCGGTGGCGTCGCGTGCAACCGCGACGGCTTGCGCCTCCCAGTGTTGGCCGCATTCGACGAGGAGCGCGTTGCGCGGGCTGGCGGGATCGCCGAACGCGCCGTAGTCGCGCATGCGCGTGCCTTCGGGATGGCCTGCGTCGCGGATCACGGTGGCGGGCGCGCCGACCCGCAGCGCCAGCTCGACGCCTTTGTCGAGCGGCCCGGCGAGCCCGAGCGGCGCGCTGCGTTCGTGCATCGAGTGCAGGTC
>NZ_JAAGNW010000120.1:0-1562 GCF_010645215.1 Burkholderia multivorans
GCAGTGATCAGAACCGCCCGCCATGCGGGCCGGAAAGCATCCTTATGCATAGAACCTCCGAAGTTGTCTGCCGACATGGCTCCAGCAAGCGGCGTGCCGCATCGCTCACATCAGATCGTCGGCATCACGCACCCTGCGCACGCAGCGCAGCAGCGACAGCCCATCGCGCGTCAGCACCGGCGCCGTCGCGCCGCTGCCGCGTTCGACGCAGACGAGCCGCCGTTCGAGCAGCACACGGACCTCGTCGCGATCGCTGGAAATCTCGGCCGGCGCTTGATGAATCAGGATAAGCGCGGCCACTTCATGCGGACTCAACATGGCTCCTCCTTGATCGTCGGGTGGAACGCCGGGCCGAAGTCCGGCGCATCGTCCTCATGGTGCGAGCAAACGTCGTGCCGCACGGGTTCGAGGAACTTGCGCCTGCGCCATGAGGACACGTCGTACCATGTATGACGCGTCGCGCGCGCCCGCCGCGCCATACCGGAAAGGAAACCTCATGCCCGCCTCGTTCACCGTGCGCGCCGCCCGTCCGGCGGATGCTGAGCAACTCACGGCGCTCGCGCGCCTGTCGAAGGCGCACTGGGGCTATCCGGACGCGTGGCTCGATCTGTGGCAAGCCGACCTGACGATCTCGCCGGACACGATCGAGCACGCGCTCGCCTACGTCGCCGAGCGCGACGGCGTCGTGATCGGTTTCTGGGTGAGGACGTCGGGCGCGTCCGATCAGTTGACGCCCGGATGGCTGTTCGTGCATCCGGACCACATGGGCCGGGGCGTGGCCCGCGCGTTATGGGCGGCGCTGCGCGAAGGCGCGGCGGCGCAGGGCATCGACAGTTTCGTGATCGAGGCCGATCCGCATGCCGTGCCGTTCTATCTCTCGCTCGGCGCGGAGCCGATCGGCGAGCGGGAATCGACACGCATTCCCGGACGCCGCGTGCCGATCCTGCGCCTCCCGGTATGACCCGGACGCCGCGCGCGCCGCACCCGCGTCACACCCGCCCGCGCAAGGCGACGCACACCACGCCCGCCATCACCATCACGCCGCCCACGAGCGTCGCGGGCCCGGGCCGCTCGCCCGTCAGCACGACCGACAGGCTGGTCGCGATGGCCGGCACGAGGTACAGGAAGTTCGCGGCGCGCGCCGCGCCGAAATGGCCGAGCGCGAAGGTCCAGGTCGCGTAACCGATCGCTGCCGGAAACACGCCGAGCATCAGCGCGGCGGCCACCGTCGCGGAACTCGCCGTCGCGGCCGACGCCAGCGCGCCCGGCAACCACGGCGACAGCCACACCGCGCCGGCGAGCAACGTATAGCCGGCGCACGGCAGCGCGCCGTACACCGGGATCAGCGGTTTTTGCAGCACGAAATAGACGGCGCTGCACAGCGCGGCGGCCAGGATCAGGCTCGCGCCCGCGCCGAGCACGAGCCCGCCCGGCTGGCCCACGGCGATCACGGCCACGCCGCCGAGGCTGAACAGCGAGCCGGCCCAGCCCCAGCGATTGAAGCGTTCGCCCAGGAACACCGTGGCGAGCAGCGCGGTGAAGATCGGCAGGGTCGAGGCGAT
>NZ_JAAGNW010000120.1:1572-16517 GCF_010645215.1 Burkholderia multivorans
GTACAGCGCGATGCCGATCGCGCCGCACAGCAGGAAGCGCAGTGCATCGCGCGCGCTCGGCAGGCGCGGCCGCCGGGCCGCGAGCCACAGGACGACCAGCACGGCCGCCGTCGCGAAACGCAGCGCCGCGAGCTGCAGCGGCGACAGGCCCTGCAGACCGATGCGGATGAAGGGAAAGGCGCTGGCCCACGAGATCACCGTGACGGCGACGGCAAGTGCGGGAATCAATGGCGCGGACGGGGAACGGGACGAGATCGAGGTAGTCATGCGGCCATCATCGCAGTGCGCGAGATGTTAAGCTAGCGCGCAAATCGCCAGTGAGATGTGATCATGAAGCACAGCTTGGCGGCGCGCCCGCCGCTCGCGAACCTCGAAACAGTTTGCATCGTCGCCCATGAAGGCTCGCTCAGCGCGGCCGCCGAGGCGGCCGGCCTCACGCACAGCGCGATCAGCCGGCGCGTCGCCTCGATCGAGAACTGGCTCGGTTTCCCGCTGTTCGAGCGGCACGGCCGCGGGGTGCGGCTGACGCCCGACGGCCAACGTTTCGTCGGGCGGCTCGAACAGGCCTTTGCGATCATCGACCGCGCCGCCGATCAATGGCGCGCGCAGCGCGGCGCCGAAGTCGTGCGCCTGAGCGTGCTGCCGTCGTTCGCGAAGCTGTGGCTGCTGGCGCGGCTGGCCGAGCTGGAGCAGGGCGAACCGCGCCTGCGGATCCAGTTGCAGATCGAAACGCGCAACGTGGACGTCGACGCCGGCGAGGCGGATCTCGCGATCCGCTACGGGCAGGGCGCGTGGCCGGGCATTCACGCCGAGCCGTTCCTGGAAGAAACGCTGTACCCGGTGGCCAGCCGCGCACTGGCGCAGCGTCTGGCCGGCGCGACGGACGCGGACCTGCTCGCGCACCCGCTGCTGCACGACTCCGATCTGTCGGGCTGGCGCGCGTGGTTCGCGCCGTGCGGCATCCAGCTCAAGCAGCGGCAGCAGGACCGCCGTTTCGAGGACTACACCGTCGTGCTCGCCGCCGCCGAAGCCGGGCTCGGCATCGCGCTCGCGCGCACCCCGCTCGCCGAGGCCCATCTGCGGCGCAGCGGGCTCGTGCGGCTCAGCCCGCGCGCGGTCGTCAGCCCGCTGCAGTATTACTTCGTGAGTTCGCGCAAGGAGGTGCCGCCGCAGGTGCGGGTGCTGATGACGCGGATGGTCGAGGCGGCGCGCGAGGGGTGAGGCGCGGTAGGGGAAGCTGTTCCTGCCGAGCGGCTACGCCGCTGTCCAAACACCATTTCGTATCCGATCGGATACGAAGCGAGAACGACAAATCCCATTCAATCGTTTTCGTTCCCGCTCAGATACGAAGCGAATTTCCAACCACTGAATATGCGATACTGTTCCCGATCGGATACGAAGCGAGGTGGGTAATGCCAGACAACGCACCCGTCAACTCAACTTGGGACCTTGGAAACCTGATTCGCGCGGCCAGGCTCGAGCAGGACATGACCCGGGACGAATTGGCAAGCGCCACAGGACTCTCGCCGAAGTTCATCAGCCAGGTTGAAGCGGGCAAACCGACTGCACAGATCGGCAAGGTTATCTTTTTACTCAACGAACTCGGCATTCGTCTTTTCTCACAGTCATCCATGGCCATCGCCAACGAGACTGTGATCAAAGCTTCGCAGCGTCGCAGGAGCAGCCGTGGCAGCTAGGACGCTGATTGCTTATGCCAACGGTCTGCGCATGGGCTCGCTCACCGACGAGAACGGCATCTGGTCATTCACCTACGATGCGCAGTGGCTCGACTTCGAGAGCGCCTACGCACTCTCGCCAACCTTCACGCTGCGCCCGGAACCCTTCGGCGATTGCACGCGATGCGCGACTCGACTACGCAGACGCATGGGGTTTGCTCGCTTACTTCGGTCGTGAATCGGCTGGCGCGCTGACTCTGTTGCCGGAGGGCGAGCGGGAAGCGGATGGCGGGATGAGACCGCTTCGCCTCGAAGACCTCGAGCGACGCATCCAGGCAATGCCTGAGCGCCCGTTGAGCGTGACCGCCCCCAAGCGCATGTCGGCAGCCGGTGCACAGCAAAAGCTGCTGCTGATTCTCCGCGGCGCAGCGCCGAACTACGCGCTCTTCGAACCGGAAGGCAGCGAGCCTTCCATGCATCTGCTCAAACCCGATATGCGGGCGGCCGGCTACCCACACTCGGCGATCAACGAGTTCTTCTGCATGAAGCTCGCCAAGCGAATGGGTCTCGACGTTCCCGAGGTTCATTTCCTGCGTGCGCCATCGGCGTGCTACATCATCGATCGATTCGATCGGGACACGACGCAGACGCCGCCAACTCGATTGCATACGATCGATGCGATGCAACTGCTCAACTACGACAGCGAGATCAAGTACGAGAGAACGAACGCCGAACAGCTCGGTCGCGCAATCGAAAAGACCAGCACACGCGCTCTGACACGTCTGTCGATTTTCCGGTGGACCATCTTCAACGTTCTGGTCGGCAATGGCGATGCGCATATGAAGAACTTGTCCTTCTTCGTGAACGCACACGGGTATCGCCTAACCCCCTTCTACGATATCGTCAGTACCGTGGTGTATCACTCACCGACCTATCGGCCCGACGCCCCTCATGACCATTGGCCACATTGCGAACTCACCATGCCGCTCGGCAATGCCGAGCGGTTCTCCGAGATCGACATGGCTGCGATCATCGCTTTCGGAAATACCCTGGGTCTTAAATCCAGGGCCGCAGAAAACGAACTACGTCGCTTCCTCGACCCGCTCGACCGCATGCTCAATGCAACCCGCGATGAAGTCTGGGATATCGCACAACCCGATGCGGGAGAAACGCGTCTGCTGAATTCCATCATCACGATGCCCATCGGAGAAATGAGTCGCGCATTGCTGCTCACGCACGCTTGATCGCCATCGCCATGGACGCCACTCACCTTACACTTCCACCCCGCAGCGACCTCTCCCCCCCGCCTCCCCCACCGTCTCCAACCCAACCAGCCGATACCCGAACTGCAGCTCGGTGAGCAGATGCCGGGGCCGCGTCGGCACCGCCTCAAGCTTCTGCCGCAGGTTCGTCATGTACACCCGGACGTAGTGCACGCGTTCCGCGTCATGAATGCCCCACACCTCGGCCAGCAGCTGCCGCGCGGCGATCACCCCGCCCTGCCCGCGAACCAGCGCGGCGAGCAGGCGGAATTCGAGCCGCGTCAGGTGCACCGGCTCGCCGCTCCGCGCCACTGCATGCTTCCCGAGATCGACCACCACGTCCCCGAACCGCACGACCGACGACGACTGTCCATCGTTCGACACGCTCGCCGCGCGCCGCAATTGCGCCCGTGCACGCGCGAGCAGCTCGGGCACGCCGAACGGCTTCGCCAGATAGTCGTCCGCGCCCGCATCGAGCGCGGCGGCCTTCTCCACCTCCTGCTGCCGCGCCGACAGCACGATCACGGGCACCGCCGACCAGTCGCGCAACTCGCGGATGAAGGTCTTGCCGTCGTCGTCGGGCAGGCCGAGATCGACGATCACGAGATCGGGCTTGCTGCTCGCCGCATAGAGGCGCGCCTCGCGCGCCGTCGACGCCTCGCAGGTGTCGAGCCCTTCCTGTTCCAGCGCCATCCTGACGAAGCGCCGGATATCCGCCTCGTCCTCGACGATGAGCACGCGCGATTTGATCATGTCCGACTCTCCGATTCGATGGCGGGCGGCGCGCCCAGCGGCAGGCGGATCTCGAAGCGCGCGCCGTGCGGTTCGAGCGGCAGCGCACGGATCGACCCGCCATGCGCGGCGACGATGCTCCTGCACAGCGCAAGGCCGAGCCCCACGCCGGAAATCGACGACTCCCGCTGACCGCGCTCGAACGGCTCGAACAGCCGCTCCGCGTCGCGCACCGCGAAGCCGGGCCCGTCGTCCTCCACGCACAGCACGATGGTCTCGTCGGCCACCCACGCGCGCACCGCGACCGACGCGTCCGCACCCGCATACTTGGCGGCGTTGTCGAACAGATTCATCAGCACGCGTTCGATCAGCAAGGCGTCGACGTCGATCAGCGGCAGGTCGGCCGGCAGATCCGCCTTCACGTCGCGCCCGGCCAGCACGTCGGCCCCTTGCGCGAGCGCGCTGCCGACGATCTCGTCGAGCATGTGCCACTCGCGGTTCAGCCGCACGCCCTCGCTCTGCATGCGCGCGAGGTCGAGCAGGTTCACGACCAGCCCGTGCAGCGCCTCGGCCTGGTTGCGGATGCCGCGCGCGAGCCCCGACGCCTGCTCGCGCGTCAGCCGCTCCGGCCATTCGAGCGTCTCGGCCAGCCCGCGGATCGCGGTCAGCGGCGTCTTCAGGTCATGCGACACCGCGGCCAGCAGCGCATGGCGCAGCCGCTCGCCCTCCATCTTGACGAGCGTCTGCTGCGCGACGCCCACGTAATGCACGCGCTCCAGCGCCAGCGCGATCGACGAGCACAGCGCGTCGAGCAGGCGCCGGTCGTCGGGATCCATCGGAATCGGCTGCGCATCGGCGAGCAGCGCGAGCACGCCGCGCACGCGCATCGGCGCTTGCAACGGCAGATACAGCGCGACCGAGCGCTCGAACGCGGCCATGCCGCGCCCTGCGCCGCGCGCGTGGTCGTAGACCCAGCGCGCCGCCGCCGGATCGACGAACCACGCCTCGCGCGGCGGCGTCAGCCGGTCGTCGGCGTCGGGCAGCACCAGCGCGACATGCACGCCGAGCAGCGGCGCGATGGTGCCGGCGCACACCGCCGCGATCTGCTCGATCTCGATCGCCCCCGTCAGGTCATGCGCGACCCGCGCCAGCGCCGCCGAACGCATCTCGTTGGCCCGCGCGGCGCGCGCCTCGGCGCGCAGGCGCGCCGCGAGCTGGCCGATCGCGAGCGCCACCGCGAGCATCAGCGCGAAGGTGAACACGTATTGCGTGTCGGACACCGCGAACGACAGGCGCGGTTCGACGAAGAAGAAATCGAAGCAGGCGACGCATACCAGCGCCGCCCATGCGCCCGCCAGACGGCCGAGCCGCAGCGCAATCAGCACGACCGTCATCAGGAACAGCATCACGACGTTCGACAGATCGAATACGCGCAGCAGCGCGCTCGCCGCGATGGTCGCGACCGCGCACACGAGCGTGGCCCACAGCAGCGGCAGCGCATGCTGCGACAGCCATGCATGGGTGCGCGGTCGCACGTAGCGCGCGGGCCAGACCTCGGGGCCCGCGCCCGCGATCCGGTCCGCGAGGCCCGCGCACGCGCGCAGGGCGGCGCGCAGGCGGCTGTCCTCGTGGCCGGCGCGCGCGCGCCGGTCCTCCATGCAACGGCTCCCTTCGTTCACGTTCATACGCGGTTCCGGCAAGTAGAAAGCCGTCCGGCCCCGCGCACGCCGGTAAAGCGCGGGCGGGGCCGGACGGCGCGACGATCAGACGAACGGCGTCAACAGCATGTCGATGAGCTTGATGCCGATGAAGGGCGCGAGGATACCGCCTACGCCGTAGATCAACAGATTGCGCCACAGCAGCTTCTCGGCCGGCTCGGCCCGGTACTTCACCCCCTTCAGCGCGAGCGGGATCAGCGCGACGATGATCAGCGCGTTGAAGATCACGGCCGCCAGGATCGCGGACGTCGGGCTGTGCAGCCGCATCACGTTCAGCGCGCCGAGCGCCGGATAGGTCGCCACGAACGCGGCCGGGATGATCGCGAAGTACTTCGCGAGATCGTTGGCCACGCTGAAGGTCGTGAGCGCGCCGCGCGTCATGATCATCTGCTTGCCCACCTCGACGACCTGCATCAGCTTGGTCGGATTGCTGTCCAGGTCGACCATGTTGGCCGCTTCCTTGGCCGCCTGCGTGCCGCTGTGCATCGCCACGGCCACGTCGGCCTGGGCCAGCGCCGGGGCGTCGTTGGTGCCGTCGCCCGTCATCGCGACCAGATGGCCCTTCGCCTGATGCTCGCGAATGAGCCGCAGCTTGTCCTCGGGCGTCGCTTCCGCGAGGAAATCGTCGACCCCGGCCTCGGCCGCGATCGCCGCCGCGGTCAGGCGATTGTCGCCCGTGATCATCACGGTCTTCACGCCCACCTTGCGCAGCTCCGCGAAGCGCGCGGCGATCCCGTGCTTGACGATGTCCTTGAGTTCGATCGCGCCGAGCACCTTGGCGCCGTCGGCCACCACGAGCGGCGTACCGCCGCGCCGCGCGATGTCGTTGACGGTCGTCTCGACTTCATGCGGGAAGCCGATGCCGAACTCGCCCACATGCGCGCGGATCGCCGACGCCGCGCCCTTGCGCACCTGACGCGCACCGACATCCAGGCCGCTCATGCGGGTGCGCGCGCTGAACGGCACCGTCACCGCGCCGTCGATCGCCGTCGCCTGCAGCGCGAAACGCTGCTTCGCGAGCGCGACGATCGAACGCCCTTCGGGCGTCTCGTCGGCCAGCGACGACAGCAGCGCGGCCTCGGCCAGCGTGCGCTCGGTCACGCCGGGCGCGGGCTTGAAATGCACGGCCTCGCGGTTGCCGAGCGTGATCGTGCCGGTCTTGTCGAGCAGCAGCACGTCGACGTCGCCCGCCGCCTCGATCGCGCGGCCCGAGGTCGCGAGCACGTTCGCGCGCATCATGCGGCTCATCCCCGCGATGCCGATCGCCGACAGCAGCGCGCCGATCGTGGTCGGAATCAGGCACACCAGCAGCGCGATCAGCACGGTCAGGCTCACCCCCGTGCCCGATGCGTTCAGGAGCACGCTGAAGCGCGAGAACGGCAGCAGCGTCACGCAGACCAGCAGGAAGATGATCGTCAGCGCCACCAGCAGGATCGACAGCGCGATCTCGTTCGGCGTCTTGCCGCGCTTCGCCCCTTCGACCATCGCGATCATGCGGTCGAGGAACGCCTCGCCGGGGTTCGCGGTGATCTTCACGATGATCCAGTCGGACAGCACGCGCGTGCCGCCCGTGACCGACGAGAAATCGCCGCCCGACTCGCGGATCACCGGCGCGGATTCGCCCGTGATCGCCGATTCGTCGACCGAGGCGACGCCGTCGATGACCTCGCCGTCGGCCGGGATCGTGTCGCCGGCCTCGACCAGCACGATGCTGCCGGCGGCCAGCTCGTCGCTCGGCACGCGGTGGCTGGTGCTGTCGTAGCGCTTCGGTTCGTCGAGCACCTTGGCGTACACGCGCTTGCGCGTCGCGCGCAGCGCCTCCGCCTGTGCCTTGCCGCGCCCTTCGGCCAGCGCCTCCGCCGCGTTCGCGAACAGCACCGTGAACCACAGCCAGCAGGCCACGGCGAAGATGAAGCCGGCCGGTGCGTCGCCGTTGCCCGCGAGGGCCTGCAGCCACAGCACCGTGGTGACGATGCTGCCGAGATAGACGACGAACATCACGGGGTTCTTCAACTGCACGCGCGGCGCGAGTTTCCGGAACGCCTCGCGCAGGATCGCGCTCCGGCGCATGGGCGGCAGCGCGCCGATCGGGGCGGCCGCCGGATTGATCGAGGTTTCGATATGGGACATGAATGGACTCCGGTTACCTTCTCTTACCGTGCGCCGGCCTGTTTGCCGAACGCGCGGTCGAGCGCGAGGTTCAGTTCGAGCACGCGCACGCGCGGCTCGCCGAGCACCCCGAGCTGACGCGGCAGGACGAGGCGCTCGACGAGCGCCGTCACCTGCGTGTCCGCCACGCCGCGCGCACGGGCCACGCGCGCCGCCTGCAGCCGCGCATTCGCGACCGAGATCTCGGGATCGAGCCCGGACGCCGACGCCGTCACCGCATCCGCCGGCACCGGCGTGTCGGCCGCGAGCCCGTTCTGCCGACGGTAGTCGTGCACGCGCCGGGCGACGTCGCCGAGCAGCTTCTTGCTGATCGCCCCCTGGTTGCTCGCGCCGCTGCCGGCGGCGTTGTAGGGCTGGTCGACCGTCTTCGACGCATCGGCCGGATCCGTGCCGACCGTGGCGCTCGGGCGCGGGTGGAAATACTCGGCGCGCGCGAACGGCTGGCCGATCACCGCCGAGCCGACCGTCACGCCGTCGCGGGCAACGAGGCTGCCGCGCGCCTGCGCGGGAAACAGCACGTTCGCGACGCCGGTGGTGAGCAGCGGATAGCCGAGCCCGGTGACGAGCATGAACAGCACCGACGAGGCGAGCACCGGCCTGACGAGGCCGCGCGTCGCGGCCATCAACGACGAACCCGATGCCGGCGCGGCGCCGGCCGCCATGTGGCGATTGCTATGAGCCATGATGAATTCCTCAGAACAGTTGGCCGCTCGTCATCAGCAGATGCTCGACGATCGGACCGAGCGCGAGCGCGGGCAGGAACGTCAGGCCGCCGACGACCAGGATCACGAATACCAGCAGGCCGGCGAACAGGCCCGTCGAGGTCGACAGCGTGCCGGCGCTCTCCGGGATGCCCTTCTTCGCGGCCAGGCACCCCGCGACGCCGAGCATCGGCAGCAGCGTCAGGTAGCGGCCGATCAGCATCGCGAGCCCGATCGTCGTGTTGAAGAACGGCGTGTTCGCGTTCAGGCCCGCGAAGGCGGAGCCGTTGTTGGCGGTGCCCGACGTATACGCGTACAGCACTTCGCTGAAGCCGTGCGGGCCGAGGTTCGCGAGGCTGTCCACGGTCGCGGGCACGAGCGCGGCCAGCGCGGTGAAGCCGAGGATGCTGAACGGATGCGCGAGCACCGCGAGCATCACGAGCTTCATCTCGCGCGCCTCGATCTTCTTGCCGAGGAACTCGGGCGTGCGCCCGATCATCATGCCGACGAGGAACACCGTCAGGATCGCGAACGTGAACAGGTTGATCAGGCCGACGCCGTCGCCGCCGAACACGTTGTTCAGCATCATCTGCGCGATCGGCACGAGGCCGCCCAGCGGCGTCAGCGAGTCATGCATCGCGTCGACCGAGCCGGTGGTCGCGGCGGTCGTGACGGTCGCGAACAGGCTCGTCTGCGCGATGCCGAAGCGCATCTCCTTGCCTTCCATGTTGCCGCCCGGCTGGGTCGCGCTCAGCTGCTGGTCGACGCCCACGCCGGTAAGGAGCGGATTGCCGTGCTGCTCGGCCTGGTAGATCAGCGCCAGGAAGCCGACGAACATCACGAGGAACGCGCCGAACAGCACCCAGCCCTGACGCCGGCGCGCAATCATGCTGCCGAGCGTGTAGGTGAGCGCCGACGGGATCAGCAGCATGCACAGCATGTGCAGCGTGTTGGTGAGCGGCGTCGGATTCTCGAACGGATGCGCGGCGTTCATGCTGAAGAAGCCGCCGCCGTTGGTGCCGATGTGCTTGATCGATTCGAGGCTCGCAACGGGCCCCATCACGATCTGCTGGCGCGCGCCCTCGAGCGTGGTCGCCCACGCGTCGGCGGCCAGCGTCTGCGGCATGCCCTGCCAGACGTAGACGAGCGCCATCGCGACGCTGAGCGGCAGCAGGATGCGGTAGGTGACGCGCGTGAAATCGACCCAGTAGTTGCCGATGTCGGCCGCGCTCTTGCGGCTCAGGCCGCGAATGAAGCCGCCTGCGGCCGCCACGCCGGTCGCCGCGCTGACCACCATCAGGAACGTGATGACGGCCATCTGCGAGAAGTTGGACAAACTGCTCTCGCCCGCATAGGCCTGCCAGTTCGTGTTCGTGATGAACGACGCGGCCGTGTTGAACGCGAGATCGGGGCTCTGCGACGCACGCCCCAGCGCATCGAACGGCAGCAGGTCCTGGACGCGCAGCAACAGGTAGCCGAGCAGCATCATGCCCGCGTTGCTGAGCAGCAGCACCATGCCGTAGCGCTGCCACGGCATCGCCTCGTCGGGATCGACGCCGAGCAGCGCGTAGGTCCGTCGCTCCACCCACGCATGGCGCGGGCTCGTAAATGCATGCGTCAGCCACTTCCCGACCACGGGCACCAGGGCCAGCATGATCGCGAGGACGATCGCGAATTGAATCAGATTGTTGAACATGTCGACGCTCGCTCAGATCCTGCCAAGGCCGGTGGTGAAACCGGCCGTCAACGAGAAGAACGCCAGCGTGACCAGCACGAAAAGCAGATCGCTCATGAAATTCACCGATAGTTTCGAATGCCTGTTGAATCGCCGGATCAATACCGCTCGGGTTTGATCAACGCATGGAACAGATAGATAAAGAGCCCGATTGATAGTGCTCCCGCAATCCACAACATCGCTTTCCCCTTGTTATTGCGTTCGCGCGGTGGAGCCGCGCCGTGTCGGGCGTTCAGGTTCGCGTCGCCGCCGCAGCGGCGCGCGTGAACGCCGCCCCTCGCTCGTCGGGAGGAGGGGATGCATCAGTGTAGGAATCCATGCATCAAAGCGGTGTTCAATTTCCTCGAGCGAGGTAAAAAAGCTGTAAAGACCGCGGTCGCGATTGCGGCCGCGCTGAATGCGGATTCGCGCGACAGGTCGGGGCGACGCGCAAAGGCAGTCTCGCCGCCGAATGGATGCGCGCGCATCGATCAGGGGAAGGTGGGTGGAAAGCAGGCGACCGGCATCAAGCGCGCCGCAAGCCGCCTTTATGCAATCTTTTCGAATAGCCGGCCAGTCTATACACCGTCTCGTTGCGGCACTTTTTAGAATGGCCGCCACATTCAAACAAGATCTCCGCGGTGCGGGGCACGGTGCGACCGGGGATGCATGAAATCGATCCAAGCAGAATCCGCTTCACCCAGTTCGCCGCGAACGCCCCGCTCCCGAACGGACCGGCTGTGTCCGGCCGCGCGCGTCATGCATCGTGTTCCCCGTCGCGACGGGTATTTCCAGGAAGTCAAACCATGAAGAAAGCAGTCGTCGGTACTCTCTCCCTCGCCGTGTTCAGCGTCGCCGCGCATGCGCAAAGCAGCGTCACGCTGTACGGCATGCTGGACGCGGGTATCGCCTATACCAACAATCAGTCCGGCAAGAGCGCGTGGCAGCAGGGCAGCGGGCTGCTGTCGAACACGGTGTTCGGCCTGAGCGGCGCGGAAGATCTCGGCGGCGGCCTGCATGCGCTGTTCCGCCTCGAAAGCGGCTTCAACCTGAACAACGGCACGCAGGCGTACAAGGATTCGATGTTCGGCCGCCGCGCCTACGTCGGCCTGCAAAGCGACCGCTACGGCACGCTGACGCTCGGCCGCCAGTACGACGCCGTGGTCGACTATCTCGGCCCGCTCGCGATGGCGAACAACGGCGACGGCAACAACCTCGCCTCGCATCCGTTCGACAACGACAACATCGACGATTCGTTCTACATCAACAACGCGGTCAAATACACGAGCCCGACGCTCGCGGGCTGGCAGTTCGGCGGCCTCTACGGGCTCAGCAACGCGGCCGGCGGTTTCTCGAACAATCGCGCGTACAGCCTGGGCGCGTCGTATGCGAACGGGCCGGTCAATCTCGGCGCCGCCTATCTGCAGCTCAATCGCGGCGGCCTGACGAACGGCGGCGCACTCTCGACCAACGACGCCCCGAATTTCCCGGCCGCGCGCCAGCGCGTGCTGGGTGTGGGCGGCAGCTACGCGTTCGACAGCCTGACGATCGGCGCGCTGTGGACGCACACGATGTTCGACGACACGGCCGCGTCGTCGCTGTCCGGTGCGTTGAACTCGCTGCGTTTCGACAACTACGAGGTGAACGCGCGCTATGCGCTGACGTCGGCGGTCTCGTTCTCGGGCGCCTATACATTCACCAACGGCCGCTACGACGACGCAAACGGCAGCCATCGTCCGAAGTGGCATCAGGTCACGCTGATGGCCGACTACGCGCTGAGCAAGCGCACCGACGTGTACGCCGAAACGGTCTATCAGCACCAGTTCGGCGTGCCGTCGGGCGCGCCGCTCGGCTTCGCGAGCATCACGGGGCTGGGCGCGTCGTCCACCAACACGCAGGTGGCGGCGACCGTCGGCATCCGGCATCGCTTCTGAACCGCGGCGCGGGCCGCGGCGGGGTGCCGCTGCGCCCGCGCAGGACTCAGGGCCCCGCCTCGCGCAACAGCCGGATCAACTGCTCACGCAGCCACTGGTTGGCCTGGTCGCGATCGGCGCTGCGATGCCAGTAGCATCGATATTCGAGGGCGGGCACCTCGAACGGCAGTTCGAGGATCCGCCCCGGATAGCGGCGCAGCAGCCTGACCGGCGCGGTCAGCGCGAGATCGCTGCGCATCGCGACGAGCGGCGCGGCCATGTAGTGCTGGACGCGCATCTGGATATTGCGGCGCAGCCCGAGCCGCGCGAGTTCCGCATCGACATGGCCGCTGCCCGTGCGTCGGCTCGACACGTGGATGTGGCCCATCGCGAGATAGTCGTCGAGCGACAGGACCGGCCCCGCGAACGGATGATCGAGCCGCACCATGCACGCGTAACGGTCGCGCTCCGCCGACGCCTGGTGCAGGTAGGGATCGTCGATCAGCGGCGCATCGATGGCGAGATCGACGGAGCCGTTGGCCAGCGCGGTGGCCAGCTCGCGGCGATCGGTGTGATAGCTGTGCACGTGCATGCCGGGTGCCTGCCGTTGCAGCAGCTCGCCGAGCGCCGGCAACACCAGCGCCTCGCTGAGATCGCTCATGCTCAAGCGGAATACACGCACGGACGAGGCGGGATCGAACACATCGCCTTCGTGCACGCTGGAATCGAGCAGCTGCAGCGCTTCGCGCACGCGGCCGACGATGTTCTCCGCCATCGGCGTCGGCTTCATGCCGGCCGGCGTGCTCACGAACAGCGGATCGTTCAGCGCCTTGCGCATCCGCGCCAACGCATTGCTGACGGCCGGCTGGGTGATGTTCAGCACCTCGGCCGCGCGCGTCAGGTTGCGTTTGTCGTAGATCGCCTCGAAGACGACAAACAGGTTCAGGTCCAGCTTAGATAAACGCATCACGGCGCCTCCTCGCCGGCATCTTACGGCGTCCGCAGTCCGGGCGTCTATTCGACGGGCGACCGGGCCGTGCAACCGGCGCGGTCAACGTGGCCAACGTCAGACGCCACACGCCCCCGATTCAAGGCCGCGGCGGAACCGTCAGATACGCCGCCGTCGAGCCGGCTACACCGCCCTTGACCTCCATCCGCGCGATCGCCTGCAGGTGCACCTCGTCCGGGCCGTCCGCATAGCGCAGCGCGCGCCCCCAGGTCCAGTGGTCGGCGAGCGGCGTGTCGGGGCTCACGCCCATCGCGCCGAACACCTGCATCGCGCGGTCTGCTCGATCTCGATGCGCGAACGCGCGATCCACTCGCCGATGGTGCCGTGCCGGTTCAGCGCCTTGCCGAAGCTCTGGCGCGACTCGGCGCGGTCGATCATCATCTCCAGCGCCAGTTCCGCCGCCCCGATCGAACGCATGCAGTGATGGATCCGGCCCGGCCCGAGGCGCGCCTGCGCCAGCGCGAAGCCGCTGCCCTCCTCGCCGAGCAGGTTGCGCGCCGGCACGCGCACGTTCTCGAAGGTGATCTCGCAATGCCCCTCGGGCGCGAAGTGGTTGAGCACCGTGATGTTGCGCACGACCGTCACGCCCGGCGTGTCGCGCGGCACGAGGATCATGCTCTGCTGCTGGTGCGTGGCCGCTTCCGGATCGGTCTTGCCCATCACGATGAAGATCCGGCAGTTCGGATGCGCGGCGTTCGTGATGAACCACTTGCGCCCGTTGATCACGTAGTCGTCGCCGGCCCGCTCGATGCGCGTCGTGATGTTGGTCGCGTCCGACGACGCCACGTCCGGCTCCGTCATCGCGAACGCCGAGCGGATCTCGCCGCGCAGCAGCGGCTCCAGCCACGCCGCACGCTGCTCCGGCGTCGCGAACATGTGCAGCAGCTCCATGTTGCCCGTGTCGGGCGCGCTGCAGTTGAACGCTTCCGACGCCCAGCCGACCCGCCCCATGATCTCGGCGAGCGGCGCGTATTCGAGGTTCGTCAGGCGCGTGCCGGGCTCGTCGTCCTTCAGGTGCGGCAGGAACAGGTTCCACAGCCCTTCTTCCTGCGCGCGCGCCTTGAGGTCTTCCATGAACGACACCGGATACTGGCCGGCATGGACTTCCTCGCGCCACTGGCGGATGCGCGGCACGATCAGCGCGTCCAGGAAGCCGCGCACGCGGCGGCGATAGTCTTCCACTTTCGGGGTGTAGCCAAAATCCATGATGATTGCCTCGCTTCCGTTCGTTCAGAAGGCGGATACGCCACCGTCGACGGCGATGGCTTGTCCGGTCAGATAGGAGTTTTCCCGCGCGCACAGCATCAGCATCGTGGCGACGATTTCAGCCGGCCGGCCCAGGCGCTTCATCGGCGAACCCTGCGCCAGGAAGTCCTGCTTGTCGGCCATGTCGCTGTCGGTCAGCATCGGCGTCGCGCTGTAGAACGGGCAGATCGCATTCACGCGGATCCCGCGCCGCGCGTATTCGACGGCCGCCGTTTTCGTGAGCCCCACCACCGCATGCTTCGACGCCGCGTAGGCCGCCAGCTTCGGCGCGCCGCCGAGGCCCGCCATCGACGCGACGTTCAGGATCACGCCGCCGCCCTGGGCGAGCATCTGGCGGATCTGATGCTTCATCCCGAAGAACACGCCCTTCGTGTTGACCGCGAAGCTCAGGTCGAGGTCGGCCTCGTCGGTGTCGATGAACGCCTTCATCGGCGCGACGATGCCCGCGTTGTTGACGCCGAGGTCGAGCCGCCCGAAGCGCGCGACCGCCGCGCCCACGAGCGCCGCGACGTCGGCCTCCGAGCGCACGTCGCAGCGCTGCGCGACCAGCTCCGCGCCGGCCGCGCGCAACGGCGCGGCGACGCGCGCCAATGCCTCGTCGTTCAGGTCGCCGAGCGCGAGCCGCGCGCCGCGCGCCGCGAGTTCGCCCGCCAGCAGCGCGCCGAAGCCGCTCGCCGCGCCGGTGATCATCGCCACCTGCCCCGCAAAGCTGTCGTTCGTCATGGCGCGCTCAGATCGTCAGGCCGCCGTCGACGACGATGCACTCGCCGTTCGTGTAGCTCGAT
>NZ_JAAGNW010000120.1:16527-17258 GCF_010645215.1 Burkholderia multivorans
GCTCCGCGTGGCGATGCAGCGGGATCCTTTCCTTCCAGGTCTCGTAGATCGCCGGATCGCTGAACAGCGCGCCCGCGAACTTGGTCTTGGTGAGGCCCGGCAGCAGCGCATTCACGCGGATGCCGAGCGGCCCGCATTCCTTCGCGAACGCGCGCGTCATGTTGACGACCGCCGCCTTCGTGATCGAATAGATGCCCTGCCGGTCACCCGGCTGCAGCGCGTTCACCGACGCGGTATTGACGATCACGCCGCCGCCCTGCGCGCGCATCATGCGGCCGGCCTCGACCGACATGAAGAAGTAGCCGCGGATGTTCACCTCGACGGTCTTGTCGTAGGCCGCGAGATCGGTATCGAGGATATGCCCGAAGTACGGGTTCGCGGCTGCGTTGTTGACGAGGATGTCGAGCCGCCCGTGCCTCGCGCGGATCTGCTCGAACGCCGCGCCGATGTCTTCCATGCGGCCCACGTGGCAGGCGAGCGCCTCCGCCTTGCCGCCCGCCGCGACGATCGCGTCCGCCACCACGCGGCAGTCGTCGAGCTTGCGGCTCGACACGATCACGTGCGCGCCCTGCTCCGCCAGCAGCTTCGCGATTTCCTCGCCGATCCCCCGGCTCGCGCCCGTCACGAGCGCGATCTTGCCCGTCAGGTCGAACAGATTCGTTGCCATGTCCCTGCCTCCATCTCTCACTATGACGATGTGCGGCGCCCGCCGCTTCGGATTGCTCAGCGAT
>NZ_JAAGNW010000120.1:17268-20541 GCF_010645215.1 Burkholderia multivorans
GCTCGATGCGTTGCCCTTCAGCGCGCGGGCCTTGACGCCCTGCGCGATCGAGGCGAGCCGGAAGAAGCTGAATGCGAGGTAGAAATGCCAGTCGCGGATCGGTTCGATACCGCGCAGCGCGCTGTAGCGCGCGACGATCTCCGCTTCCTGCGGGATCCCGAGCGCGTCGCGATCCTGTCCGGCCAGTCCGGGAATATGCCCCTCGGACGGCAGGCGCAGGCACATGCAGAAATAGGCGAGATCGGCGAGCGGATTGCCGAGCGTCGACAGTTCCCAGTCGAGCACCGCCTTCACGCGGCAGCTGTCGTGCTCGAACATCAGGTTGTCGATGCGGAAATCGCCGTGCACGAGCGACGGCCGGCCCGCGTCCTCGGGGCACGCCTTGGGCAGCCAGTCGATCAGCGTTTCCATCGGCTCCATCCGCTCCGTCTCGGCCGCGCGATACTGCTTCGTCCACACGCCGATCTGACGCTCGAAGTAATTGCCGGGGCGGCCGTAGTCCGACAGGCCGACCGCCTCGACATCGACGTCGTGCAGCGCGACCATCGTGCGCAGCGCCGCGTCGTACACGGCCGCGCGATCGGGCCGCGACAGCTCGGGCAGCGCGGCGTTCCAGAAGATGCGCCCGTCCTCGTAGCTCATGACGTAGAACAGGCTGCCGATCACCTCGCGGTCCTCGCACAGGTGATACGGATGAGCAACCGGCACGGCCGTGTTCGACAGCGCGCTCAGGACGCGGAATTCGCGATCCACCGCATGCGCGGACTTCAGCAGTTCGCCCGGCGGCTGCCGCCGGAGCACGTAGCGGCCGCTGCGCGCGGTCAGCAGGAAGGTCGGATTCGACTGGCCGCCCGCGAATTTCTCCGCGTCGACAGGCCCCTCGAAGCCGGGGAGATGCTGTTCCAGATAGCGCGTCAGCGTGGCGACATCGAGGTGCTGCGGAGTGTGCGTCATCGTCGCGAAGGTTCCGTGTCGTGGGTGGGATCAGCCGTAGGTTCGGTAGCCGTGCCGTTCCGGGTCCTGGAGATGCGGAATGCCGTTGAACGACGCCAGATGGAACGCCTCGGCGTTGAAGAAGTACTGCGAGATCGCGCTGTTGGGGATCTGCAGATTCAGCGCGATCGCGCTGGACGCAGGCGCGGCGAGCGTCTGCTGCATCGTCACGGCGATCGGACCGCCCGAGCTGACCACCAGCACGCGTTGCCCGCCGCCTTGCTGGATCGCCGCGCGCGCGTCGGCCACGCGCTGCTGGAAGTGCGCCCAGGTTTCGGGCACCGCGCCGTGCAGCTTGTCTTCCGACCACAGCAGCAATACCTGCCGCAGCGCCTGGAAATGCGCCTTCATCGATCCGGCCGCCTGCCGCGCGAGGTCCGGATAGTCGGCGGCGGCGGCGCGAAACAGGCCCTCGAAGTCGTATTCGTCGAGCCCGGGATGCCGGTCGCACGGCAATGCGTCGCGGCCCATGCCGCGCCGGATCGCCTCGACCGTCTGCGCGTGGCGCTGAAGCGTGCCGCTGATCACGCGATCGAAGCCGATGCCCTGCCACGCGAAGTATTCGCCCAGCCATAGGCCCTGCTGCTCGCCCAGCGCGGACAACCGGTCGTAGTTGTCGGTGCCGAACGACGCCTGTCCATGCCTTACCAGATAGAGTTCAGCCATCGCCTGCTCTTCCCATAGATGGCGACCAGCTTAGCGAGCACGCGTGCATTTTTAAAATTTATTTATTGAATCGCGAAGTATTCACGATATGAATCATTCGCGCGCGGCCGGCGGCGGCTTGCCGTCGCTATCGGCTTGCATGACACGGGGCGGCCGGTTACGCGCGGCGATTCGTTCTCGCCGGGGAAGATCGTCTACGGGCGGCTCGGGTGATGCGCCGCACCGGCGCGCACATGAACGCCTGCCATGCAAAACGCCCCGCGACGGTCATCGCGGGGCGTTTTGCTTGTCGCTTCGTCGCGAACGGCGTCAACGGCGCGCGCGCTCGCGCCATCTCGAACACTTGACCAGCAACCGCAGCGCGCCGATCCCGCCCGCCACCGGAATGCGCGGCAGCCGAAACGGATCGTCGTGCGCATCGGCGCGGCCGCGCACGGTCGTCGTGGCGTTCCCATAGCCGGCCGCCTCGACCTGATCGCGAACCCGGATGTCGAGCGCGCCATACGGATAGCAGAACGATTCGACACGCTGCCCGCTCAGCGCTTCGAGGCGACGCTTCGATTCCAGCACCTGCACGCGCGACACGTGCGCCGACACCTGCGACAGCGCGACGTGATCCAGCGTGTGCGAGCCGATCTCATGGCCGTGGTCGCGCCATCTGAGCATGTCCTCGCGGGACATCAGCGGCGAACCCGCCGGGTCGGCCTGCGCGTCCCAGTCGTTCACGCCGCCGAAGCGGTTCGCGACGAAGTAGCAGGTCGCGGTGAACCCGACTTCGTCGAGTATCGGCATCGCCTGCGTCAGCACGTTGAGAAAGCCGTCGTCGAACGAGATGCCGAACACCTTCCCGTGCCGCTCGCCGCGCAGATAGGGTTGCAGTTCGCCGACGCTCAGGCCGCGATAGCCGAGCAGCTTGAGCAGCTTCATCTGGCGGCGAAACGCGTCGGGCTCGACGCTCAGGCCGCGCAGCGGATCCGTGCGCGGCGGCAGCGCGCGGACCTGGTGATACATCAGGATCGGATGAGACATCGCTCGACGCCCGGATCAGGCGGCCTTGCGGAAAATCCGCAGGGTCTTGAATTCGCCGACCTCGGCGAACTCGCCGTTCGCGGCCCAGCGCGAGATGATCGGCTCGGCCTGGCGGTACGCCGACGAACCCTTGTAGAACAGGATGTGGCCGTTGGGCGCGGTATGGCGCGCGAACAGATCGAGCACTTCGTCGTCGGTCTTCGCGCCGTAGCGGCTGTTCGATTCGTCGCGGAACTCGCACAGATGAAACAGCGTGACGACCTCGAACTGCGGCAGCAGCCCCGTATTGCTCGTGTAGATGTCGCCGAAATAGGCGAGGTAGTTCTTGCTGATCTCCGGCTGCTTCGTCACGAGTTCCACGTAGGACTTGTATTCCTTCGGCGAAGCCGTCACCCCGAACACCGTGTTGTTCAGGTGCGGCCGCGCGCATTCCACGCCGACATGGTGATGCCCGCCCGTGCCGAAGTGGTAGATGCGCACGCCCTCGAGGCGCACGGTTTCCAGCCATTCGACGAAATGCACGTCGCACGGACACTCCTCGGTCCGCAGGGCCCAATACTTCTTCCAGATATTCATCGCCATTGC
>NZ_JAAGNW010000121.1:0-5437 GCF_010645215.1 Burkholderia multivorans
CGGCATGGCGCCAAACGTGGATGCAACGTTACAGCAGCGCATATCGACGGTTGTCGCAAAGGTCAACGAGACTGGCGGTATGTCGATTCCGTACTTCACGCGCTTGGCGGCCGCACTCGGCTATCAAATCGAGATCGTCGAGCCTGACCCGTTCCGTGTCGACGAAGGTGCGATCGGCGATGCGATCTGGATCGAGGACATCGTCTACGAATGGGGCGTGATCGTGCACGGCCCGCCTTCACTCGAAATTTATTTCCGCGTCGACGAAAGCGCGGTTGGCGAACCTTTGCTGACGTTCGCCGACCCCATTCTCGAATCAGTTTTCCAAGACCTGAAGCCTGCCGATACGTTCGTCTACTTCATATACAAGGAAGAGTAGCCATGCAGCGAATCCAAACTCCCGATGGGAATTTTCACCCAGGCGATCCGTCTGCCGGCGTGAAGGGAACGGTTGTCACGCAGCGCTTCATGCAAGCTGTGCAGGAAGAGCTTGCGGCCATGCCGGAGAGTGTCGGTATGAAACTCGATCCGGCAGACAACAAGCAAATCCTCAAAGCGATCCTGAAGATCGTTGGCGATGCCAGCGCGAACTATCAGCCCGCCCTCGGATATGTGCCGGTGCAACAAGGTACCGGCGCAGGCCAAGGAAACAAGGCGGTGAAGATCGGTTGGGCGAAGGATGGTTCCGGTCTGCGCGTGACAGTCGATACGGACGATCTCGGCACGCTCGCATTTTCCAGCCAGCTCGCCGCGTATGCTTCGCAGGAATGGGTGAAGGGATACGCGGTCAACAAGGCCGGCGACACGATGGGGCCGCTCACGTTGGCGTCGGCAAACGACTGGAGCCCGCTCGTCTTGAGCGCGAAAGACTATGCCCCACGCATTCAGGCTGACAACGGCTCGAAATCGATCAACTTCGTGAACGCCGCGAACAACGCCGCGAACATGTGGGTTGTCGATGGTGGCCAGGTTTCTGTTCGTGGTGCATTGACGGTCGGAGGGACGACATGGGCAGGTGGCGATAACGCAACGGTGTCGACGGACGGCAACGTTTTTGGGAAGCAGTGGGGTGGATGGCTCAGAACCTGGCTCGACAACAATCTTGCACACAAAAATGGCGAGACGTTTTCGGGACGCGTCAACCTGTCGGGAAACACGTGGCAGGCCGACTTCGCGCTGCACAACTGGAAGCCCGGCCAAGACGTTTGGGTGTACCTCCGGGCACGAGATGGCGGAGGGCTGGAGGTCATCAATAGCGCTTACAGCAGAGTTGTGTGGAGCTTGGACGATGAAGGCGGTATGTTCATGATGGGTGAACGCCGCATGAACGTCGACGGAAATATTCGATGCGGATTCCGTAATAATGGCTGGTTGAGCGACATCATCCAGGATCTCTACAACCAAAACGGTGGCAAAGCCGCGGCCGGCGGGCGTGTTCAGTGGGATTCGGGCGTGGCGGAGTTCGACTATGTAGGCTCCGTCAGCAGCAACGTTCATGGTCAGGTCGATTTACCTGCACCCTGGGTTGTGACGGGGCTTCGGGTTGCAGCAAGTACCAGTTCCATCACGGCAATCTGGCAGCGCGGCGTGGTGCTGCGTAACCAATAAGAGGTAGGGAAATATGGACTTGAGGAATATGAACTTCAGCAGGTACACGCACGATCACATGGTACTCACACTGAAGCGCATGTACCCGGGGCTCGTGGCGGGTAGAGACTACCGTTCGGCACATCCGCTGGGGCCGGATGGAGAGCAGAACGCGCCACCTTTTATTGCCTATTGGGCGAGCGATTCGGTGCCGCAGCCGGCCGATGCAGAGGTCGAAGTGTTTTTTCACACAAACGAGGAGTCCATTCGCGCCGAGCATGTTCGGCTTTTTCGCGACATGGCTTTGCGTGCCACCGACAGTAAAACCATCGCACCGCCTGACGCTCCCGACCCGGTGAAGGCGCTTGCTGTCGGATGGTCTGCATATCGTGACGCGCTGAGGAAAGTCCCGGAGCAGAAGGGATTCCCTTTTGAGGTGACTTGGCCAGTCCCTCCCGAGGAGAAACCAGCCAGCAAGTAAAAGGTTAAGTGGCGGTCGAGCGGAGATCAATAGGCATCGGGTCAACCTGATGCAAATCGAAGATCGTCACTTCGTTGTAGCCCTTGCGCAGCCATGGTGCTGGACAGAAGAGCCTGAACTGCGGGCCGACGTTCCAGTAGCGGCCAATATTCCTCCCGTTGACCCATACAACGCCCTTGACCCAACGTCGCATGTCGAGGAACGTGTCGCCTACTTCGTTGAGCATCATTGATGCTTTGAAGAACAGCCCAGGGCGACGCGGATCAGTGCATACAGGCCGCAACGACGTGACATATTCGGGGTTCATGGGAAGGCAGTATGTTTGCCATCCGTAGAGTTCCGCTCCATCGAGGTGCGCGGCTTCCGTTATCCCTTTTCGGTCAATCATATCGTCGCCATAATTTACGCGCCCCATGGCTTCGACAAACACGTCAAGCGTAGATGTTCCATCCCCGACAGGGAGTCGACCATCGGTTGCCACAAGGTCCAATCCTTCCGCCAGATACCGAGGCATTTTTGCTCGGCTTACGCCGCCAATATACGAGCCGTCGGCAAATACCGTTGCGTAGTCGTGCACATCGCGGAGTGTGATCTGAGCGGCGCATCGTGCCCCGCTGCAGTCGGTGATGGCAGATTGTCCCAAACCGACGAATGCAGATATGGACGCAGCGCGTAATCACCCGACAGATCAAGCGTCGGTGGAGCGGTCGGTACATCGGGAAGCGGCGCATCGAGACGTACCTGAATGATGGTTCGGTATTTCGAAAAACTTTCGGTCGCCCGTCCTTGCTCGTCGATCGGTGCGTTGTAGTCGTAACTGGTGATGTCGGGTTGATACTCACCGGTTTTTGAGTCGAGGTTCGCGCCAGCCGAATAGCCGAAGTTCGTCCCCCCGTGAATCACGTAGATGCTGAACGAGATGCCGTAGCGCATGAAGTCCGTAAGCTCACGCGAGATGTCGGACTTTGCGCCTTGGAATTCTCGGTCGCCCCAATGGGTGAAGAAGCCAGGGTAGAGTTCGCCGCCCATGACTGTTGAGCCAGGGAATGTTTCGGATATTTTTGCAACGTCGTGAGCCTTCGGTCCACTGAGAGCGATGGCGCATCCTTCGAGCGCCGTCCGACTTTCCTGGAGCTGCTTGACGCCGTCGTCGGTAAAGAATGGGCCAGGTATCCCGCCCCGCACCCATGCATCTCGAAGTTCTTCAAGATACGCGACATCCTTTCCGTAGGTCGCATACTCGTTTTCGATCTGAAGCATGAGAATCGGACCGCCGTTTTCCGACATCAACGGTTTGATGCGCGGTACCAGCTCGGCGATGTATCGTTTCGCCGCATCCATGTACCGTCGATCGAGATGCGAGCCGACGCGCAACTGAATGTCGTCATGCGCGAGCAGATAGGCCGGCAGGCCGCCCAAATCCCATTCCCCACAGATATACGGGCCTGGACGCAGCAATACCCACATGCCTTCATTCTGGCAGAGGCGAATGAACGCTTCGACATCACGCTCGTCAGTATCGAACTCGAATGTGCCTTCGCTGGTTTCGTGGAAATTCCACATGACATAGACGGCGACGGTGTTCATCCCCATAGCTTTCGCCATTTGAATCCGATGACGCCAATAGTCACGCGGGATGCGCGGAGGATGCATTTCACCGCTGCGAATCTGGTAGGGCTTGCCATCGAGCAGGAACGTGATGCCATCCTCCCCGAACGTCAGAGTGTGCCTTCCGCCATCATCTGGTGTCGGGCCGGCCGCAATTGAGCGGGGCTGAAACCGTTGTGCAGCTAGATCGCGACTGCACGCGCCGAGCAGCGGCATTAGCGCCGCTGCGAGGATGAATTCTCGCCTTTTCACTTCGTTTTATTGAAATTGATTGTTCGGGGCGCAGCGCGCCGCCTGTCCCCGGAGGTGTGGAAATTTGCCGACTTACGATCGGCTTTCGCCAAATTCGTCAGAAGTATAGACGAATCGAGGACCAGGATGGCGGGAGGGGTAGGCAGGCTCGAACGACTCGGGATGTTACAAGCCCGGAGCGGTCCACCGTGCAGGAGGAGGTGCCAAATCAGCCGCAAAGCGCGTCGACGACACGAGTGCCAAAGCCCGCGCGAAACAGTGTCAATTCGGCCGCGACGTTACATCTACACGCGTCGTCGAGGCGGAATTGAGGCGCTCGACGGCCCCCAAAAACGGAAAGGCCTGGAAGACCGAGCCAGTTAAGGAGAATCTTGACTGACCAGCCTTCCAGGCCTTGATTCCTGGTCGGGGCGAGAGGATTTGAACCTCCGACCACCTGCACCCCATGCAGGTACGCTACCAGGCTGCGCTACGCCCCGAAAGAAGAAAATTATATCAGACAGTTTGCGCGAATAAAACCATCCGATCGCAATTTCTCCGTGAGGCTGGAAGTGCGCGCGACGCGAGCAGTCGTCGCGCATGTCGATCGCGGCTAGAACGCGTAGTACGGTCCCGCGCCCGCGGGCGTCTGCATGCCTTCGATCGCCGTGTAGACGGTGCGCCCGAAGAAGAACGGCAAGCCCAGGTCGACCACGTTGCCGAGCGGTCCCGCGAGATCGTTGAATGCATTGTTGCCGGTCGCGAACAGCGATTGCGCGTTGGCCACCGAGAACGAGGTCGTAGTCGTCGCCGAGCCGCCCGCACTGGTCAGGTTGATCCCGAAGGTCTGCGTCGTGGGCGGACAGAACCAGCCGCTGCACTGGGTCAGCGACGTATCCTGGAAGAACAGCCCGTTCGATCCGCTGTCGATGAAGGTGCTGTTGTTGGTCTTGCCGTTGAGCGTACTCGTCACATAGCCCGCCGAAGCCGTCGCGGCGAGCACGGTCGCCGCGCCCAGCGCGTTGTTCGACTGCGTGCCGATCCCGAAGATCAGCGAGCCGGTGACGCTCTGCGAACCCGTGGCGGGGATCGCCGGCAACGTGATGACCACGCCGTTGTTGTCGGTCGCGAACGCGCTGACGGGATTGGCGATCTGCTGGGCGATCGGCTGCGCGCTGTTCGTGCAACTGCCGTTCGACGTGCAGGTGTAATACCAGCTCGGCAGCGCGCTGGTCACGCAGGCATTGCCGCAGTCGGTCTGGAACAGGCCGATGCCGAGGATGCCGTTCGCGCGCAGCGAGCTCTGCGTCTGCATCGACGAGCCGGCTTGCGAGCAGTCGGATGGCGTGTTCGGCGTGCTCGCGTCGGCGATGACCTGGATCGGCAGGTTCGACGCGACTTCGCCCGCGAGCTTGACGTCGGCGCTGCGCACCGCGCCCCAGGTATAGCCGGTGCCGAATACGCCGCACGCGGCGGTGATCGCGCCGCTCGCCGAGGTGACGGCGGGCAGCGACAGCCCCTGTATGGTCG
>NZ_JAAGNW010000121.1:5447-11229 GCF_010645215.1 Burkholderia multivorans
CTGCACGTTGTCGATGGTCGCGCATTGATTGGTGCCGGGCGTGCAGACCGTCACGCTGGTGAGCAGGATGTTGCTGACATTGGCGACGCCGGCCGTGACCGACACGGCCTGCGAATTCTGCGTGTTCGGCGCGGGTGGGTTCGAATTGCCCGAACCGCCGCCGCCGCCGCCACCACCGCCGCAAGCGCCCAGCACGATGGCGATGAGGGCGGCGAGTGCGCGTTTCGCGATCATGTCAGTCTCCTCAGTGCAGATCGTCGATCGACACGCCGGCGGGCAGCGCGTCCGGCAACCACGCGCGTCCCGCGTAACCGCGCATCCTGCCGCCCGCCTCGACGACGAAGCCCGATTGCGCGACCCGCCCCGCATGCAGTCCGGCTTGTCCGCGCGCGAGCGCCGCGCCGCTCTGGTAGTCGGAAAAATGCGCGCCGAGCAATTGGCGCAGGTCGGGCGAGGTCGGCCCGCTCCACGTGTAGGCGAAGATCTTGCCGGCGCTCGTCGCGTATTCGTTGATGGTCGTGCCGCCCGCGTCGACCCAGCTGCGCGTGACGACGGCGCCGTTCGGCGCGACGTCCGGCGCGGACGCGGCGAAGGCGCGCGCGGCGGCGGCCGGCATCGTGCCGCCGAGCTGCGCGCCGGCCGGCGACGCGAGGAAGGCGAACACTGCGATGGACAGCGCGGCGGCGTATCTCATGATCCGATTCTCCTGCGGGCCGATGCCATTTAAATAAAGATAGCGGGCCGATGGGGAAACGGGGTACGGAATCGGAGTGAACCCCACTGATCGTTATCCCTGACCCGGCGCACCGGCCGGCGGGGCTTGCCCCGTGCGGATCGTAAAGTTTTGTGAACGGAGGACAGGCATACTCGCGGGATCGCGTCCGTGAGCGTTCGGCGAGGATCCATCCGTTCATTGGACGGCCTGTTTTTTGCCGCGTCGGCGCGATATGCGAATCTCGACGGCGCGCTTTTTGCACAGGCCGTCGCCGGGCCGGTAAAATGCAAGGTTGATCCACGGAAAAGTCGCCGTGCCTAAGTGGAAGGATTCCCAGAACATGACTGATCTTCGTCTTACCCAGCGGTTCGCAGCACTGCTCGCAACCGGCGCGTTCCTGGCCGGGTGCAGTTCGCCGTCGCCTACGAAAGTCGACTACAAGAGCGATTCCCGTTCGAAGGAGGTATCGCTCGCGGTTCCGCCCAACATGCTCGACGAGACGGCCGATCAGCGTTCGCTGCCGCCGCTGGGCGGCGCGACCTCCCTCTCCACGCTGCAACAGGTGCGCCAGGAGGCGCCGCCGAGCGATACGGTGGCGCCCGTCGTCACGGGCATGCACATCCAGCGCGAGGGCACCGAGAGCTGGCTCGTCATCGATAACAAGACCCCCGCGCAGATCTGGCCGCAGGTGCGTCGTTTCTGGCAGGAACAGGGTTTCCTGCTGGTGGTCGACCAGCGTGATCGCGGCGTGATGGAGACCGACTGGAACGAAACCCATCCGCAGGTCAACGACGGCCTGATCCGCAGCGTGATTTCGAAGGCGATGGGCAACTCCTACGTCACCGCCGAGCGCAACAAGTACCGGACGCGCCTCGATACCGCGCCGAACGGCGGCACCTACGTGTTCGTCAGCCAGAAGGGCATGCGCGAGGCGCTGATCGGTCCGAACAACGATTCGAGCAAGTGGGAACCGAAAGCGAACGATCCGGGCCTCGAGACCGAGTATCTGAAGCGCTTGATGGCAGTGCTCGCGCAGAACGACGCGCGCGTGAAGGCGGGCGGTACGCCGGTCGCGGGCGATGACCAGCTGCCGGCCAGCGGGGCGAAGGCGGCGTCGGGCGGGAAGGGCAAGGATGCGGCCGCGGCGGCGATTGCTGCGCAGAATGTCGCGCGTTCGTCGTCGTCGGCCCAAGGGCTGAACGACTCGGCAGGCGTGGTGCCGGATGCGCCGCCCGAGCTCACGCTCAGCGAGCCGTACGACCGTTCGTGGCTGCGCGTGGGCCTCGCGCTCGATCGCGCCAACTTCACGGTCGATGACCGCGATCGCACCAAGGGGCTGTACTACGTTCGCTATGTCGATCCCAAGGATCTGAGCGCGGAGGAACAGGGCTTCTGGAGCCAGCTGTTCCACGGCAAGAAGGAAAAGAAGGCGCAGCAATACCAGATCAACGTGAAGGCGCTGACCCAGGACCAGACCCGGATTGCGATCATCGACGACAAGGGTGCGGTCGATACCTCGCCGCCTGCTCGCCAGATCATGTCGCTGCTCGTGAACCAGATGCGCTGAACAGCGCGCGACACGTCGAGCCGCGCGCTTCGCGGCCGGACGGATCCAAGCCCGCCATCCGGCGGGCTTTTTTATTGCCTTTCGCGCGGCGCCGCGCCATGTCGAATGTGAGCGCAGGTCGTACGTACCCCGTCCGGCGGTGTTACGTAACGTTGTCGCGTTACGGACCGATCGGGGCGTGGGGTAGTGTTTTTGAAAGACAAATAACCATTAAAAATCAATGATTTATGATTGATTCCAGATTGGCATGGAAACTGCTGATACTTCACCTCAAGAGCTATCAGGGAGGAGCCGGACGATGCCTCGGGACCGAGTTCCGCGGCCTGTCGATCCGGTATCCAGATTCGGGCGCCGCCGTGTGCCGGCTGCCCACACCGATGATGGTCCGCGCCTTGCGCGGACCTCGGTGGCCCCGTCGCCTATCCTCGTAGGGCGACGGTTTCGCCCGCGCTTCCCGTGAAGCGCGGGCTATTTTTTTGTCGGTCGCTTGGCGTCGGTCGCCGAGACCGGCGTCGCGCAATACCGGTGCCGGCGGATTCGCGTATGCTGGGACTCCGTTCTTGAAAGCAGGAGTCAGATATGGCCGAGGTTGTCGTGGTGGCGTTGATCGTCGCGAAGCCGGGCGCGGAAGCGCGGCTGCAGGCGCAACTGGAGGGCATCGTCGAGCCGACCCGGCAGGAGCCGGGTGCGCTGCAGTACGACCTGCACCGCGACCTCGGCGATCCGCGTCGTTTCGTGTTTGTCGAGCGATGGGAGAGCGAGGCCGCGCTGACTGCCCATCGGACGTCGGCGCATATCCAGGCCTACAAGCAGGCCGCCGAGGACTGGATCGAACAGGCGGATATTCATGTGACCACGAAGCTCGCCTGATCCGGGTGAATGCCGCGGAGGCGCAAGCGTCCGCGGCGCGTGAGGTCAGTGCGAGGTGTCGGGGACGTCGAGGATCAGGATGATGGTCCAGTCGGCGTCGCCGTCATGGTGATACTGCCGTTCCGCGACGATGAACGGTTGCTGCTTGCCTTGCGGGCCGAGGAACAGGACGTCGCCCTCCATCGGCAGGCATTCGATCGGCGGCAGCGCGAGGAATGCATCTTCGGAGGCGCGCGGCATCAATTGCTTGATCTTGCGCGTCGCGGCCTCGGTCCATTCGATATCGAGTTGGATGTTGCTCATTCTGTCCTCCGCACCGGGGTGCGCACGGGTTGGAAAAGTTGGGTGCGCGACTTTAGCACACTGCGCGCCGAAGCCGTCCCATCAACGAAAAAGCCGAACCCGGCGACCCGGATTCGGCTTTTTCGCCGCTGAGCGAAGCAGCTTACTGGCTGGCGGCGTCGGCCTTCGCCTTGGCCTTCTTGGCAGCCTTGTGCGCCTTCTTCATATGATGCTCGTGCATCGGCTTGGCTTCGGCAGCGGCGCGCTCGGCTTCCTGCTGCTGTTGGATGGCCTGTGCGCGTTGCTCGATTTCGGCGATCTTGGCGGGATCGGTGATCGTCGTGATCGTCGTGCTTTCTTGAGCATAGGCCGCGCCAGCCAGAGCCGACATCGAAACCAGGATAGCCAGGGACATTTTCTTCATTGCTCTACCTCCGCTAAGTGGTGATGGACCCGAGTGTTGCCGATTTGTCTGGCGACTGCAATCGAGTGAGCCGAGTTTAGCAAAAGTGACGGATCAATGCATTCGATTGGCGGTGCCCGGGCGTCTGCGTTGAACGGGCGCAACAGTGCGCAAGCGGTCATTGCGGCGCCATGTGTGCGGTCGATTGCGCGTCGTCAAAGCTTGGGAGTGCGGAAGATGGACGCAGGCGTGCGCATTCAGAACCAGCCGAGCGCGCGATAGAGATGGAACTGCGCGACGCCGAGCAGTTCGTGCAGCGCGAGTTCCGCGTCGACCAGGTTGCTCGGGCGCGGCAGCCAGCCTGCCCGCGCGACGCGGCGGTTGGCGTAGACCGGTTGCGGCGTGATGCCGAAATGCGCGAAGTCGAGCAGCGCGCGACGCATCTGATAGGCCGATGTGACGAGAACCACTGCATCGTCATGCCGGGAGCGTAGTATAGAAGTCGTGAACTTGGCGTTTTCGTAGGTGGTGCGGCTTTGGTCCTCGAGCAGTACGTCGGCCGGTTCGACGCCGCGTGCGAGCAGATCGCGCGCATAGGTGGCGGCTTCGGTGGCACCATGGTGTTGCGGATCGCCGCCGGACAGGATCACCGTACAGCGATTCGCGCGCTTCTTGCAGGACGCGTACAGCTCGGCGATCCTGACGATGCGGGCGAGTCCGTCCGGCGGTGAGGTGGCCATGCCGTGACGCAGGCGGGTGCCGGCGCCGAGCAGGATCAGGGCGGTATCGCCTGTCATGACGGGCTGCTCGGCCGGGTGTATGCCGGCTTCCGTCCATTCGAGCAGGGGCGCGGTCAGCCATCCCGACGCGAGCAGCCAGAGCAGCATGAAGCTTGCGGCGGCGATCGCCGCGCGATGTTTGCGCCACAGCACGAACGCAACGATGAGAAGCGCAAATGAATTGAACAGAATCAATTTGATTGGGGTAAGGTATCTTTTTAGAGACAATCTGCGATCTGTCCCTTGTTGCACAAGACGCAGCCTGGGCTGAGAGACGGTTGAAGGGTGAGCAGAGGGGATTATAAGGACCCCTTTTTAGCAGCGGTGCAGCGTCGGCGGGCGGAAATCCTGGCTGGCGAGGCTGCGCCGCTAGGTCGCTGCACTTTAAGAAAGAATCGAGATGGCCACGTATTCCAACGAAGCGGTGCTCGACGCGCTCCGGCGAGTGCAGTACCGTCAGGTGCCATGGGCACGGCGCCCGGGTGTGTTCGAATATCTGCGCACGCTGGGACTGATGGATACGGTCCGGCAGAAAACCGTCGCGCCTGCGCCCGGTTTCCATGCGCCGGTTGATATCGCGGTGCTCACGGATAACGGCCGTGCGGAGTTCGCCCGCCTGGAGCGGGACGAGAAGGCATCGGATTGGGCTGATCGCCGGATGAGCGACTATGTGCTGAGCGACGCAAGCGCGGTCTCGATTCTCGAGAGTCGCCTCTAGTCCGGGCGCGTGTCGCGCGCACGCAAAAAAAAGCCCGTATCGCAAGGATACGGGCGGTACCGGGTACATTGCTGCTGCCACGCTGTGCTCATGGCAAGGATGTGACCCGGCATGCGCCTGGCAGTTCCCGGGCGTGTTCCGATTTTCAGCAAATCTTCAGGGCCTGGGTGAGCGATTTCCCTCGGGGGTACGGGGCGGGTCGCCGTGTGTGCGTGCATTGCTGGCGATATCGCCGCGCAAATCGCCGCGCGGCACGCCGGTCTTGCCCGCTGCCGGTCCGGCACCGGGCCCCTGGGCGGAGGGTTCGTGCGCGGGGTGGGTCGGCTTCGAGTGATGCTGCTCGCCCTGGACGGATGACGCAAGCGCGGCGAACACGACAATGCCGCATAGCGCGCGCCATGACACGGATTTCATCGCCGGGCTCCCTTCAGGCCATCGACGCGGCCTG
>NZ_JAAGNW010000121.1:11239-16631 GCF_010645215.1 Burkholderia multivorans
ATCGCCCGGCGATGGGCGAGACGTGTGCAGCCCGGAAATGAAACTGGGCGGCTGTGATGCCGCCCAGTCGGAAGTCAGGCCATCTTGACGGGGGCGCGCCAGGATTCCGGATTGGTCCAGAACGCGCCGCGCAACCGGTCGCGGCTCGGCGGCGCAGGCGGCTTGACTGCGCTTGCGCCGATGCGCCCGCGCAGCGAGATCTGCCGCCCGCTCGTGCCGAGGCGTTTGACGACCTCGGCGAGCGTGCCGTCGGCCTGCCATTCGTCGAAGCGTCGACGGCAGGTCGGCGGCGACGGATAGCGGCCGGGCAGCTTCGACCAGCCTTCGCCCGTCGACAGCACCCACAGAACGGCGTTCACCACCGAGCGTGCTTCCACGCGCGGACGGCCACGACGCTCATTGCGTGCAGGCTCCGAGCAGAACAGTCCCTCGACCAGCGCCCATTCGTTATCTCTCAAATCGTCGAACAGCATCATGTCCTCACCTCAGCGAAGCTAACTCCGGTGCGCTGCCCTGCGCCGCGCACTCTTCAAGCACCCGGGATGGCGGGTGCCGGGTGGGGGTGCCGAGCGCGTCGCGCAGCGATTGCTGCACGATGCCCGCGACCCTGTACGCCAGCTAATGCACGAAGCGTGCCACGTCTGTGACCACTACCTCAAAAGCCGCTTGGCAGCGGGCCGACCGCTATGTCAGCTAGGGGCGTATAAGACGCCAAAATGACCATCGCGAAAATAAGGAGAATCACCAATCTTGTGCAATAGGGCCCGAGCTGCGTGCGTAACGAGACCTGCTGCACCGCAGCGAGACATGCGTGCAGGGTGGGGGCGGGACGCAATAGAATTGCGCATGGATGAATCGGATTGATGAGGTTAGCCAATGAATATCACTCTGCGGCAGTTGCGGGTGTTCATCGCCGTGGCGCGGCTCAGGAGCTTCAGCCGGGCCGGGGACGAGATCGGTCTGACCCAGTCCGCGGTCAGCCGCTGCGTGCGCGAACTCGAGGGGGAGATCGGGCTCAAGCTGATCGACCGGACGACGCGCGACGTGCAGCTGACCGACGTCGGCTCGAACCTGATCGCGAGCGTGTCGCGCCTGCTCGTGGATCTCGACGACGCGCTGCGCGAGATTCGCGAGATCGGCGAGCAGCGGCGTGGCCGGGTGATCGTCGCCGCGAGCCCGACGATCGCGTGCCGGCTGATGCCGCGGGTCGTGGCGGCGTGCGAACGACAGTTCCCGTTCGTCACGCTCGGGCTGCGCGATGACGTGCAGAGCGACGTGCTCCACAAGGTGAAGTCGGGGGAGGTGGATTTCGGTGTGGTGATCGGGCCGCTCACCGTCGGCGACGTGGTGTGCGAGCCGCTGATGACCGATTCGTTCTGCCTGGTCGCGCGCGCCGACCATCCGCTCGCGGCCCGCGACAGCGTGCCCTGGACCGCGCTCGACGGCGAGCGGCTGGTGCTGCTCGATTACGCGTCCGGAAGCCGGCCGTTGATCGATGCGGCGCTTGCGGCCCACCGGGTGGCCGCGCCGGTGGTGCAGGAGCTGGGGCATTCCGCGACGGTGTTCGGGCTGGTCGAGGCGGGAGTCGGCGTCAGCGTGCTGCCGTGGCTTTCGTTGCCGCTGCCGGCCGGTTCGTCGCTCGTCGCACGGCCGCTCACGCCGCGCGCGGAGCGCACGGTCGAGCTGGTACGGCGGCGCGACCGCTCGTTGTCACCCGCGGCCGAGGCGATCTGGGGGCTGGTGAAGGACATGCCGCCGCGTTCGGAGGAGCTTGACTGACGCGGTTGGGGAGCCGGCAGGGGTCGGGCGCCGCCCGGCCGCGCCGCGCCGACTTTCCGGCCCTGCCTAATGGCCTATGCACATGATCTTTACGCACTGCGCGATTTTGCGTAAGATGGCGTTCAGTCACGCGATTCCATCATGGCTTCGCGCTGTTCCGTCCGGTTTGGGTCAGGCTTGAAGGTCGTCGTTTCGCCACCCCCGGTTCGTGCTCCCATCAATATGACCGATCAGAATCGGGCGAGCGCGTCTTCTGTTCCTATTCGTCTGTTTTTATTGATCCGGTTCGTTTGACCACAGGGTCTGGCCTAGCTGCATGAATACCCAAGAGGCGAAGATCGTCCTCGAGACTGCTTTGATCTGCGCACAGGAGCCGCTGAAGCTCGGCGATCTGCGCAAGCTCTTTGCCGACAGCGTGTCGGCCGACACAGTCCGAACATTGATCGAAGATCTAAAACAGGAGTGGTCCGGGCGGGGCGTCGAGCTTGTCGGCCTCGCATCGGGGTGGCGCTTTCAGAGCAAGCCCGCGATGCGCACGTATCTCGACCGCCTGCATCCTGAAAAACCGCCGAAGTATTCCCGCGCGGTGCTGGAGACGCTCGCGATCATCGCGTACCGTCAGCCGGTGACGCGTGGCGATATCGAGGAAATTCGCGGCGTGACCGTGAATACGCAGGTCGTGAAGCAGCTCGAGGATCGCGGCTGGATCGAGGTGATCGGTCACCGCGACGTGCCGGGGCGCCCGGCGCTGTACGCGACCACCAAGCAGTTTCTCGACGATCTCGGGCTGAAGGCGCTGGACGAGCTGCCTGCGCTCGAGGAGCCGGCGGCGCATCTCGAGGCCAGCCTGCTCGCGCAGCAGTCGATCGATTTCGCCGATGTGGCGCAGGCCGATACGGCCGAGCCCGCGCAGGATGGCGAACCAGCGGCCGACGTGTCGAGCGCCGGAGGCGGGCTGCCGGAGGGCGGGCTCGAAGCCGGGGCGCCGGCCGAATCGGAAGCGGCGTCGGATGGCGCGGCGGAAGCCGCCGCCGATGCGAACGAGGAAGAACACCCCGGCGTCCCGGTCGATCCAGACCGGCAGGCGGCGGAAGCAGCAAACCGCGCGCCGGATGTCGCCGAAGCGGCGTCCGGACAGGCGGCGGAGGAAGACCACGGCGCGATCGGCGGCATCCCGCATGACGCCGGTCCGGACCGGGCGCAGCTGGAGACGTTGGAGGATACCCCCGACAGTCTCGCCGATGCTGTGCGCAGCGCAAGCGAAGCGACCCCCGCGAGCGAGCCGCCGGACGAAGCAGAACCCGCGCAGCGCCGCGCCTGAGGCGGCGAACCCATGCCGCGCCCGCGACGGGCGCGAGACCTGACACTTTGAGGTTGTTTTGACAGATACCCACGACACTGATGCGTCTGAATCCGCGCATGCCGTTCAGGCGGCGCGGGCCGACGGAGCGCCCGAGCAGCAGGCTCAGGACGCCGGCGGCGACGAGCAACGCCCGCGCCGCGGCCTGCGGCGCGGTCCGCGCAGCCTGATCGCACGCCGCCGGGCGGCGGCCAAATCGAAGACCGGCGACGGCGCGGAAGGTGCGGTCGACGCGCCGGAGGCCGGCGACGACGCGCAGCCGCCCGCACGGGCGCCGCGCAAGGAAGGCGCGGCCAAGGAAGGCGCAGCCAAGGCGCCGCGCAAGCCGGCGGCCGGCAAGCGCGAGGGCGCCGCGCGCCAGGGGCAGGCTGCCCCCAAGGGCAAGCGGGGCGCCGCCGCGGCGGCCGAGGGCGCGGGCGAGACCGGCCAGGACGATGTGTTTGCCTACGTGACGTCGCCGGCATTCGATGCCGACAACGAGGCGGACGGCGGCGGCGCGCACGCGCCGATGCTGCGCCGCGGCCGTCAGGCCAGCAAGCGCGTGCTGGCGCCGGACGACGACGCGCCGAAGCTGCACAAGGTGCTGGCGGAGGCGGGCATGGGCTCGCGCCGCGAGATGGAAGAGCTGATCGTCGCCGGCCGGGTATCGGTGAACGGCGAGCCGGCTCACATCGGGCAACGCATCATGCCGACCGACCAGGTGCGGATCAACGGCAAGCCGGTCAAGCGCAAGCTGCCGAACAAGCCGCCGCGCGTGCTGATCTATCACAAGCCGACGGGCGAGATCGTCAGCCATGCCGATCCGGAAGGGCGCGCGTCGGTGTTCGATCGCCTGCCGCCGATGAAGACGGCGAAATGGCTGGCAGTCGGCCGTCTCGACTTCAACACCGAAGGTCTGCTCATGCTGACGACCTCCGGCGATCTCGCGAACCGCTTCATGCACCCGCGTTACAGCGTCGAGCGCGAGTATGCGGTGCGGGTGGTCGGCGAGCTGTCGGAAGGGATGCGCCAGAAGCTGCTGCACGGCGTCGAACTGGAGGATGGCCCGGCGAACTTCCTGCGCATTCGCGACGGCGGCGGCGAAGGCACCAATCACTGGTACCACGTGGCGCTCGCGGAAGGGCGCAACCGCGAGGTGCGACGCATGTTCGAGGCGGCCGGCCTGATGGTGAGCCGCCTGATTCGTACGCGTCACGGTCCGATCGGGCTGCCGCGCGGGCTCAAGCGCGGTCGCTGGGAGGAGCTGGAGGAGGCGGAGGTCCGTCGTCTGATGGCTTCGGTCGGCCTGAAGGCCCCGAGCGAGGACAAGGCGCAGCGGGGCGGCGGGGCCGGTCAGGCCGAGCGTCGCCAGCCGGATCCGATGCAAACCTCGATGGGCTTCCTCAACCGCGAGCCGGTACTGACGACGCATGGCCAGCTCGACCAGCCGCGACGCGGCGGTGGCCGGCGCGGCGCGGCGGGCAGCGCGTTCGGAGTGGGCGCCAGCTACGGCGGCCTGCCGAGCGGTGCCGGCTACGGCAACCGCCCGGGCAATGGCGGCAGCGGCGGCTACGGCAACCGTTCGGGTAACGGCGGTAGCGGCGGCGGCTTCGGCAACCGTTCGGGCAATGGCGGCCCCGGCGCCGGCAATGGTAACGGCAACCGCGCGGGCGGCCGCGACGTCGACGGCAATCGCATGTCGTACGGCGGCGCGAACGGCAACAAGCGCGGCGCTGCCGGCAAGGGCGGCGGCCGCAACACAAACGGCAATGGCAACGGCAACCGCACCGAAGGCAATGCGGCGGGCGGCGGGCGCGGCGGTCAGCGCGCGCAGCAGCCGCGCAACCGCTCGCGCGGGCGCTGACTCGGTGCGGGGTTCCGGCGCTGCCGGGAGCCCGTCCACGGCCCGCAAAATCGCCGCATAAGGCGGCTTTTGCGGGCCCCCGCTTTGCGTTCGGGCCAAAAAACGCTATAATCGCGGAGTCGCTGGGCGTGCGGATTTTTTGATGTGCGGCTCAGGTGCGACCACCGGTAAGAAGATGGGCGTTCCGCCCATTTTTTTTTGCTGAAACGGTTAGGCATCTCGGGTAGCGCTTCCGCGCCAGCTAAGGCGCGCGTCTGCGGGTGAATCGCGAACGGCGGGCGCGAACACCTGAGAGGACACTGTGCAACTGACGGAACTGATAGAAACCACGGTCACCGGGCTCGGTTACGAGCTGGTCGATCTCGAGCGCACCGGGCGCGGCATGCTGTGCGTCTACATCGATCAGCCCC
>NZ_JAAGNW010000121.1:16641-20503 GCF_010645215.1 Burkholderia multivorans
GATTACGAACGGCTCGAAGTCTCGTCCCCGGGACTCGACCGCCCGTTGAAGAAGCTGGCTGATTTCGAACGATTCGCGGGCAGCGAGATCGTCATCACCCTGAAGAAACCGCTGGATGGCCGCAAGACCTACCGGGGCATCCTGCATGCGCCGAATGGCGAAACGATCGGTTTGGAATTTGAGAGGAAGAAGGGCGAGGCGGCCATGCTGGATTTCACGCTGGCCGAAATCGATAAAGCCCGCCTGATTCCGCACGTTGATTTTAGGAGCCGCAAACAATGAGTCGCGAAGTGTTGATGCTGGTGGATGCGCTGGCGCGCGAGAAGAACGTCGACAAGGATGTGGTGATGGGCGCCCTCGAGGCGGCGCTCGCATCCGCATCCAAGAAGCTGTTCGACGAAGGCGCCGAAATCCGCGTCCATATCGATCGTGAGAGCGGCGAACACGAAACCTTCCGGCGCTGGCTCGTCGTACCCGATGAGGCCGGCCTGCAAGAGCCGGACCGCGAGATCCTGCTGTTCGAGGCACGTGAAGACCATCCCGACGTCGAAGTCGGCGAGTACATCGAGCAACCGGTGCCGTCGATCGAATTCGGCCGGATCGGCGCGCAGGCCGCCAAGCAGGTGATCCTGCAGAAGGTGCGCGACGCGGAGCGCGAGCAGATCCTGAACGACTACCTCGAGCGCGGCGAGAAGATCATGACCGGCACGGTCAAGCGGCTCGACAAGGGCAACTTCATCGTCGAATCGGGCCGCGTCGAGGCGCTGCTGCGTCGCGACCAGCTGATCCCGAAGGAAAACCTGCGGGTCGGCGATCGCGTGCGCGCCTATATCGCGAAGGTCGATCGCACCGCACGCGGTCCGCAGATCGAGCTGTCGCGCACCGCGCCCGAATTCCTGATGAAGCTGTTCGAGATGGAAGTGCCCGAAATCGAGCAGGGGCTGCTGGAGATCAAGGCGGCTGCGCGTGATTCCGGCGTGCGCGCGAAGATCGGCGTGGTCGCCTACGACAAGCGCATCGATCCGATCGGCACCTGCGTCGGCATCCGCGGTTCGCGCGTGCAGGCCGTGCGCAATGAGCTTGGTGGCGAAAACATCGACATCGTGCTATGGTCGGAGGATCCTGCCCAGTTCGTGATCGGCGCGCTCGCGCCGGCAGCGGTCCAGTCGATCGTCGTCGCGATCGGTCGCAGCGGTCAGAACGTGCGCCTCGCAAGCGAACTGACCGGCTGGCAGATCAACATCATGACGCCGGACGAATCCGCACTGAAGCAGAACGAGGAGCGCGACACGCTGCGCAGCCTGTTCATGGCGCGCCTCGACGTCGACGAGGAAGTCGCGGACATCCTGATCGACGAAGGCTTCACGAGCCTCGAAGAGATCGCCTACGTGCCGCTGAACGAAATGCTCGAGATCGAGGCCTTCGACGAAGACACCGTCCACGAGCTGCGCAATCGCGCGCGCGACGCGCTGCTGACGATGGCGATCGCAAACGAAGAGAAAGTCGAAAACGCCGCGCTCGACCTGAAGAGTCTCGATGGCCTCACGCCGGAACTGCTCACCAAGCTGGCCGAGCAGGGCGTGCAGACGCGTGACGAACTCGCCGAGCTGGCTGTCGACGAACTGGTCGAGATGACCGGGATGGAAGAGGAAGCTGCAAAGGCGCTGATCATGAAGGCGCGCGAACACTGGTTTCAGTGAGATATGAACATGGCGCATTGATTTGCTGGCGGCCGGAAGGCCTGACCCGATGCTAACCGCAAGGAATCGGTCCTTGCACTAAGAGGAATGAATGGCGAGTAACAACGTAGCCCAATTTGCCGCGGAACTGAAAATGCCTGCTGGTGTGCTGCTCGAACAGCTGCAGGCAGCGGGCGTCCAGAAAGCGAGTGAAGACGATGCGCTGTCCGAGACGGACAAGGCGCGTCTGCTCGATCATTTGCGTAAATCGCACGGCGCGACCGATGGCGACAAGCGCAAGATCACGCTGACCCGCCGGCATACGTCGGAGATCAAGCAGGCCGACGCGACGGGCAAGGCTCGCACCATTCAGGTCGAGGTGCGCAAGAAGCGCACGTTCGTCAAGCGTGACGACGTGAGCGAGACCGGTGCCGAGCACGATCAGCAGGCTCAGGATGCGGAAACCGATGCGGATCTGAAGCGCCGCGAAGAAGAAGCGCGTCGCGAGGCGGAACTGCTCGAGAAGCAGGCGCAGGAACTGCGCGAGCGCCAGGAACGCCTGGAACGCGAGGAGTCCGAGCGTCGGGCGAAGGAAGAGGCGGCCGAGGCCGAGCGTCGCCGCGCCGAGGAAGAAGCAGCCGCGAAGCGCGCTGCGGAAGCCGCGCAGGTGGCGCAGGTGGCGCAGCAGGTTGCTGCCGCCAAGGAAGAAGCGCAGGCGAAGGAAGCACAAGTGCAGACGCAGGAAGACGAGCGCGCAGCCGCGGATCGCGCGGCGCAGCGCGAAGCGGCGAAGAAGGCCGAAGACGCAGCTCGCGAGGCAGCGGACAAGGCACGCGCCGAACAAGAAGAAATTCGCAAGCGTCGCGAGGCCGCCGAGGCGGAAGCGCGCGCGATTCGCGAGATGATGAATACGCCGCGCAAGGCTCAGGTGAAGGCACCCGAGCCGCCGAAGCCGGCCGAACCGCCGAAGGCCGCCGAGGCCAAGGGCACGCTGCACAAGCCGGCCAAGCCGGCTGGCGAGACGGCGCGTCCGGCCGCGGCGAAGAAGCCGGCCGGCGCGGCCGCGCCGGCGACCACCACCACGGCGCCCGCGGGCGACCGCAAGAAGCCGGGTGGCAAGGGCGGCTGGCAGGACGACGCGGCGAAGCGCCGCGGCATCAAGACGCGCGGCGATTCGAGCGGCGGCGTCGACCGCGGCTGGCGCGGCGGCCCGAAGGGGCGCGGCAAGCACCAGGACAACGGTTCGTCGTTCCAGGCGCCGACCGAGCCGATCGTGCGTGAAGTGCACGTGCCGGAAACCGTCTCGGTTGCCGACCTCGCGCACAAGATGTCGGTGAAGGCGTCGGAAGTCATCAAGATCATGATGAAGCTCGGCCAGATGGTCACGATCAACCAGGTGCTGGACCAGGAAACGGCGATGATCATCGTCGAGGAACTGGGGCATCGGGCGGTCGCGGCGAAGCTGGACGATCCGGAAGCGCTGCTGGTCGAAGGCGAAACGAGCAGCGACGCGGAGCAACTGCCGCGTCCGCCGGTCGTCACGGTCATGGGTCACGTCGACCACGGCAAGACCTCGCTGCTCGACTACATCCGGCGCGCGAAGGTGGCGGCCGGTGAAGCGGGCGGGATCACGCAGCACATCGGCGCTTACCACGTCGAGACGCCGCGCGGCGTCGTCACGTTCCTCGACACGCCGGGTCACGAGGCCTTCACGGCCATGCGTGCCCGCGGCGCGAAGGCAACCGACATCGTGGTCCTGGTGGTCGCGGCCGACGACGGCGTGATGCCGCAGACGAAGGAAGCAATTGCCCACGCAAAGGCGGGCGGCGTGCCGATCGTCGTGGCGATCAACAAGATCGACAAGCCGGAAGCGAATCTGGACCGCGTGAAGCAGGAACTGGTCGCGGAAGGCGTCGTGCCGGAAGAATACGGCGGCGATTCGCCGTTCGTGCCGGTGTCCGCCAAGGCGGGTACGGGTATCGACGACCTGCTCGAGAACGTGGTGCTGCAGGCCGAAGTGCTCGAACTGAAGGCGCCGGTCGAGGCGCCGGCGAAGGGCATCGTGATCGAAGCCAAGCTCGACAAGGGCAAGGGGCCGGTCGCGACGATCCTCGTGCAGTCCGGTACGCTGAACCGCGGCGACGTCGTGCTCGCAGGCACCGCGTACGGCCGGGTCCGTGCGA
>NZ_JAAGNW010000122.1:0-15757 GCF_010645215.1 Burkholderia multivorans
TCGCAGTGAACCTAGTGGCGCCGAGCACGGCGATCCGTACGCCGGGCGCCGCGCGCTATATCCCCGACGATTATCCGACCGAGGACGTCGCGTATCTCGCCGAGACCGCGCTCGCACTGTGCAGCGTGCCGGCGCGCGAACGCACGGGGCTCGTCGCGCACAGCCTGCATTTCCCGCTCGCGCAACGGCTCGCGGTGCGTTCGCTCGACGGACGCACGCCGCTGCCGCCGCCGGTGATTCCGGCGTATGCCCATCCCGATATCGATCCGACCGGGCTTTGACGTAAATAACGACATCGATTCGACAGCGGCAGCCGGCTGTCACGCCGCGCGGCCGCGCCCGACATGCGCGTACCTCGACGCGGCGAAGCTCGACGCGTTTGCCGCGACGTGCTGCCGTGCGTGTCGACCGACGTCGGACGACGGGTCGACACCGCCGACCCGCTCGCGGAAGCCGCGTAGCGGCGCTTCGGCGGCGTCGACCTGCCTGCTGTTCGACAACGCGTCGCACCGGGCCCGACGCCTTCAACGCCCCGTCCGGCGACACGCGCGCATAACGCCCGCGCGCCGCAATCCGCCTTTCGGCGTCTCAGCGCGCGCCGGCCGACACCTGCCCGGCCGCGGCGCGCGTCTGCCGCGCCCGGCGATTCAGCCACGACGCGAACACCACCAGCGCCGCGAGCACCGCGGTCGCGCCCACTTCCATCCGATGGTCCTCGCGCAGCAGCATCGCGATCAGCACGCCGCAGATGAACAGGATCACCGCCCACGTGAGCCACGGGAAACACCACATCCGCAGCCCGAGCTGCGCGCCGCCCGCGTCGAGCGTCGCGCGCATCCGCAGCTGCGACACCGCGATCACCAGATAGACGAGTAGCGCGATCGCGCCCGAGGTCGCGAGCAGGAAGCCGAACACCTGTTCCGGCATCACGTAGTTCGCGATCACCGTCATGAAGCCGAACGCGGTCGAGGCGAGCACCGCCGCGCGCGGCGTGCCCGACGCGTCGGTGCTGCGCAGGAACGCGGGCGCATCGCCGCGCCGCGACAGCGAAAACATCATCCGCGACGCCGTATACAGCGCGGAATTCAGGCAGCTCGCGACCGACACCAGCACGATCACGTCGATGATGCCCTTCGCGTGCGGCACGCCGATCAGCTCCATCGCGCGCTGGTAGGAGCCGTGCGCGGGCAGCAGCGGGTCGTTCCACGGCACCAGCGCCGCGACGACGAAGATCGAACCCAGATAGAACAGCGAGATCCGCCAGATCACCGAATTGGTCGCGCGCACGATCTGGCGTTCCGGATTGTCGGATTCCGCCGCGGCGATCGTGACGATCTCGGTGCCGAGGAACGAGAACATGGTCGTGAGCATCGCCGCCAGCACCGCGCCGAGGCCGTTCGGCATGAAGCCGCCCGCGCCCGCGAGGCGCGCCGCGCCCGATACGTTCGAGCCCGGCAGCACGCCGAGGATCGCCGCGCCGCCGACGCACAGGAACACCACGATCGCGATCACCTTGATCAGCGCGAACCAGAATTCGAACTCACCGTAATGCTTGACCGAGAACAGGTTGGTCAGCGTCAGCGCGGAGGTGATGCCGAGCGCGAAGATCCAGGTCGCGACGCCCGGGAACCACGCATTCAGGATCGTCGCGGCGGCGGTCGCCTCGATCGGGATCACGAGCACCCAGAACCACCAGTACAGCCAGCCGATCGTGAAACCCGCCCAGTGGCCGATCGCGCGATCCGCGTAGGTCGAGAACGAACCGCTGTCCGGATGCGCGATCGCCATCTCGCCGAGCATGCGCATCACGAGCACCACCAGCAGCCCGGCGATCCCGTACGCGATCAGCGCGGCCGGCCCGGCTTCCGCGATCGCGTGGCCGGACCCGACGAACAGGCCCGCGCCGATCACGCCCGCGATCGACAGCATGGTCACGTGACGCTGCTTGAGACCGGTGCCGAGCCCGGTGCCATTCTTTTCCTTCATGTCCCCTCCAAAACGACGGCTGCGAGAGCCTGCTGCTGGAATGCGTCCGCGCCCCGGTTCTTGTCGCGGGGTCGCGGGCTGTGTATCGATCGGGAATGCCGTCCAATGCGCGACGAACGCACGCGCGATCGCGCGTCGGTGCGTGATCGCAGCGCCTGTCCGAATCGGTGGCGCAGGCCGCCCGTATCCGTCCGATGATTGTCTGCGCGTGGCGAAACCGATGCAGTGTAAGCAGCAATGGTTCGGCCACTAAGAGCCAATTGACGCCGCTCGATGGAACCACTTTGCGCCGAGCCGGCTATCGCGGCGCACCGTGCGGCAACCGGAACGGCCGCGCCGGCAGGTCGCGCGCGGGTTCACCGGGCCGCAAGGCGCGCCGGGCAGCGGCGTTCGGCAACATCCTCGCGGACGCCGCCCTACCGTTCTGCCGCACGCCACGCAATCGGCACGCGGCCGTTCAACGTCGAGCAGCCTCGTCGTAAGCGGCCAGCAGCCGCTTCGGCGCAATTGCCTTCCATTCGCGCAGCAACAGCGCGGCCACCGTCTCCGGATCGCTCCTCGACAGGCGCACGAGGACGATCGGCCAGCCGCGGTAATGGTCGGTGATGTAGTAGACGTCCGGCTCCGTCTCCATCAGCCACGCGCGCTCGTCGGGACCGACGCCCTTGACCACGAGGCTGTCGCCGTCCTCCTTCAGCCGCGCAAGCAGCTTGCCCTTCACCTTGAGCGCGGGCGTGCCGTATGACGTGCCCTCCTCGACGCCCGGCCAGCCGAGCGCAATCCGTCGCACTTCGTCGAAAGTCATCCCGAACTCCCCGGCCGGGCGCGTCGCGCCCTCGCCCATCGTGGTCCGCGCCCCTGCGCGAACCGGCCCGCGTTGCACACACCGCGCACGCCGGAGCGTCGCCCGGCGAACCCGGAAAAGGCGGCCCACCCAGATCCCGCGCCCGGCCATCCCCCGCTGCGGGCATGCTGCCACCAACGCGTCGTCCGGGCCAGTCACACCTGCGTCATGCCCGGCCGCTTCCAGGCCCGCACGCCGCGCCGTATCGGCTACCATGCGGACCGGGCGCGCCGCCGTCGCGCCCGCCGATACCAAGACATACCAAGAACCGAGAGAGACCATGCCCGTACCCGCTTCGCGCGCGACCCGCATCGCGCGATTCGCGGCCACGCTGCTCATCGCGTGCGCCACCCTCGCGCCTCATCCGTCCTTCGCGTACCGCGCCCCGTCCGGCTACGACAACGAAGCCGACCTCGACCGCCACGACACCTACCGGAACAGCGACGGCGAAACCGTGCACGCGCCGGCTCATTCGAAATCGGGCCGTGTTCCCGAGGGGGCGAGCGCGCGCTGTCGCGACGGCACCTACAGCTTCAGCCGCCATCGCCGCGGCACCTGTTCGGGGCACGGCGGCGTCGCCGCGTGGCTCTAGGCCGATTGCGGAGCCCCCCGGCGGGCACGTGAATCGGTCGCGGCGCGGTGCCCGCCCTCACGCGCGCAAGCGGCGGCCCGGTTCGACGCCCCGCTCGCACGCCGGACGCCCGACCGCGCGCGGCGCCCGTCCCATACGACACGCCGCCGCCGCGCCCCCGCACGCCAGCGGCGACCTGCGCCGAAGTACAATAGCCGTTCGCGCCGCCGGCTGGGCGGCGATCCCGCCGCACGACCTGCGGCGCTCTCCGAACCGAATCACCCGACGCTGCGCCGCGATCCTGCTGCGCGGCGATCGCAACTTTTGAGTTTCACACGCACATGGCCCAATACGTTTTCACGATGAACCGGGTCGGCAAGATCGTGCCGCCCAAGCGTCAGATCCTGAAGGACATCTCCCTGTCGTTCTTCCCCGGCGCGAAGATCGGCGTGCTCGGCCTGAACGGCTCGGGCAAGTCGACGCTGATCCGCATCATGGCGGGTGTCGACAAGGACAGCGAAGGCGAAGCGACGCCGATGCCGAACCTGAACATCGGCTACCTGCCGCAGGAACCGCAGCTCGACCCGACCAAGACCGTGCGCGAAGCGGTCGAGGACGGCCTCGGCGACCTGTTCCAGGCGAACAAGAAGCTCGAGGAAATCTACGCGGCCTACGCGGAGCCGGATGCCGACTTCGACGCGCTCGCGGCCGAGCAGGCGAAGTACGAGGCGATTCTCGCGTCGAGCGACGGCGGCAGCCCCGAGCAGCAGCTCGAGGTCGCGGCCGACGCGCTGCGCCTGCCGGCATGGGACGCGAAGATCGAGCACCTGTCGGGCGGCGAGAAGCGCCGCGTCGCACTGTGCAAGCTGCTGCTGGAAAAACCCGACATGCTGCTGCTCGACGAACCGACCAACCACCTCGACGCCGAATCGGTCGACTGGCTCGAACAGTTCCTCACGCGCTTCCCGGGCACGGTCGTCGCGGTCACCCACGATCGCTACTTCCTCGACAACGCCGCCGAGTGGATTCTCGAACTCGACCGCGGCCACGGCATTCCGTGGAAGGGCAACTACAGCAGCTGGCTCGATCAGAAGGAAGACCGCCTGAAGCAGGAAGAGGCCTCCGAGTCGGCGCGCCAGAAGGCGATCAAGAAGGAGCTGGAGTGGGTGCGCCAGAACCCGAAGGGCCGCCAGGCGAAGTCGAAGGCGCGGATCGCGCGCTTCGAGGAACTGAACAGCCAGGAATACCAGAAGCGCAACGAGACGCAGGAAATCTTCATTCCGGTCGGCGAGCGGCTCGGCAACGAGGTCATCGAGTTCAAGAACGTCAGCAAGGCGTACGGCGACCGGCTCCTGATCGACAACCTGAACTTCAAGATCCCGCCGGGCGCGATCGTCGGCATCATCGGGCCGAACGGCGCGGGCAAGTCGACGCTGTTCCGCATGCTGACGGGCAAGGAGCAGCCGGATTCGGGCGAGATCGTCCAGGGCCCGACAGTGAAGATCGCCTACGTCGACCAGAGCCGCGACGCGCTCGACGGCTCGAAGACGGTGTTCGAGGAAATCTCGGGCGGCGCCGACGTGCTGACGGTCGGCAAGTACGAAACGCCGTCGCGCGCCTACATCGGCCGCTTCAACTTCAAGGGCGGCGACCAGCAGAAGGTGGTCGGCAACCTGTCGGGCGGCGAACGCGGCCGGCTGCACCTCGCGAAGACGCTGATCGCGGGCGGCAACGTGCTGCTGCTCGACGAACCGTCGAACGATCTCGACGTCGAAACGCTGCGCGCGCTCGAAGACGCGCTGCTGGAGTTCGCGGGCTCCGTGCTCGTGATCTCGCACGATCGCTGGTTCCTCGACCGCATCGCGACGCACATCCTCGCGTTCGAAGGCGATTCGCAGGCGGTGTTCTTCGACGGCAACTACCAGGAGTACGAAGCCGACAAGCGCGCGCGCCTCGGCGAGGAAGGCGCGAAGCCCAAGCGCCTGCGCTACAAGCCGATCAGCCGCTGAACGCGGCGCGCGCCGCCGCCCGCCGGTCCGGCCGGCGCGGCGCGTGGCGACATCATGAAAAAAGCGACCCTCGGGTCGCTTTTTTCATGCCCGGCGGCGCGCACGCCGCCGCACCGGCTTCATTCAGGCGAGCGCGCCCAGTTCGCGCAGGCGCGCCGCCGTCACGGCCGCATCGGTATGGTGAATACCGTGCCAGCCCAGCGCGGTGGCGGCTGCCGCGTTGTGCGGGTTGTCGTCGATGAACACCAGCTCGTGCGATGCGCTGCCCGGCAGGTGCGCCTCGGTGCGCGCGTGCATCTCGCGGTAGATCGCCGGATCCGGCTTCACGAGCTTCACGCGCCCCGACACCACGATGTCCTTGAAGCGGCGCAGCACCGGGAAATGCTCCCACGCGTACGGGAAGGTCTCGGCCGACCAGTTCGTGAGCCCGAAGAGCGGCATCCCGCCCGCGTCGAGCCGGTCGACGAGCGCCTCTCCCGCCGTCAGCACGCCGCCGATCATCTCGTGCCAGCGCGCATAGAACGCGCGGATCAGCGCCTCGTGCCCGGGGTGTTTCGCGACCAGTTCGGCCGTGCCTTCCGCGCTGCTCTGCCCGCCGTCCTGGCGGACCACCCAGTCCAGCGCGCACACGTTGGTGAGGAACCAGCCGCGCTCGGCGTCGTCGGGAATCAGCTGCTTGTACAGGTACTCGGGGCTCCAGTCGATCAGCACCCCGCCGAAATCGAACACGACTGCCTTGATGCTCATGCGAACTCCGTGGCGAGCACGTCGGCAAGCGGACTCGGCGTGACCGCGTTGCCCGACAGCGTGCTGTTCTTCCAGGTGAAATTGTGATGCGCGACCACCTGCGCGGCATTCAGCACCGGCCGGTCGTTGGTCGTGTGCAGGTCCGCGACGACGGTCGTGCGGTAGCCGAGCAGCGCCGCGCGGCGCGCGGTCGAGTCGACGCAGAACTCGGTCGCGTAGCCGCACAGCACCAAGCCGTCGACGCCGTACCGATCCAGTTCGGCGGCGAGCGGCGTGTCGTGGAACGCGTCGCCGACGGTCTTGCGCACCGACCAGTCGCCGTCCCGGCGCTCGAGCCCCGCATGCAGCTCCCAGCCCGGCGTGCCGGGCACGATGTCGTCGTCCGCGTCGCCGTCGTGCTGCACGAAGCACACCGGCGCGCCGACCGCGCGCGCGGCCGCCGTCAGACGGTTGATCCCCGCCACCACCTCATCCACCCGGTGCGCAGGGTTGGCGCCCTGCAGCAGCCCGCGCTGCATGTCGATCACGATCACCGCATTCTTGTTGCTCATGTTCGTCCTCGCAAGATGAATTGTCGTGCGTCGCCTCAGATCGGCTGGGTGCGCGCGTCGAGCCACGCCTTCGCGTCGCCCGACAGATGACGGCCGACCCGCTCGCGCACCGTCGCGTGATAGGCATTGAGCCAGGCGCGCTCGTCGTCGTGCAGCAGTGCGGGCAGCACGCAGCGCGTGTCGATCGGGCACAGCGTCAGCGTCTCGAATTCGAGGAAGTCGCCGAACTCGGTCTGCTCGGCCGCGCGGTTCACGACGAGGTTCTCGATCCGCACGCCCCACTTGCCCGGCCGGTACACGCCCGGCTCGACCGATGTGATCATGCCTTCCTCCATCGCCGTGTGAGGCTCGGCCGCCGCGTAGTGGGAAATCACCTGCGGCCCTTCGTGCACGTTCAGGAAATAGCCGACGCCGTGACCGGTGCCGTGGCCGTAGTCGAGGCCCGCCGCCCACATCGGCGCGCGCGCGATCGCATCGAGCATCGGCGAACGGATGCCGCGCGGGAAGCGCGCGCGCGACAGCGCCATCATCGCCTTCAGCACGCTCGTGAAATCGCGGCGGTGCGCATCGGTGACCGTGCCGACCGGCACGACCCGCGTGATGTCGGTCGTGCCGCTCAGGTACTGGCCGCCCGAATCGATCAACAGCAGGCCGTCGCCCGCGATCGCCGCGTGCGCGGCGGGGGTCGCGTGATAGTGCGGCATCGCGCCGTTCGCGTTGAAGCCCGCGATCGTCGCGAAGCTCAGCGACACATAACCGGGCCGCCGCGCGCGCGCCGCGGTCAGCTTCTCGTCAATCGTCACCTCGGTGATCGCCTCGCGGTTCACCGCCTGTTCGAACCAAGCGAAGAATTCCGCGAGCGCGGCGCCGTCCTGCTCCATCGTCGCGCGCACATGCTCGATCTCGGCCGGCGTCTTGCGCGATTTCGCGAAGGTCGACGGATTCACCGCCTCGACCACCCGCACCGATTCCGGCACCGCCTGCAGCGAACCGAAGGTCACGCGACGCGGATCGATCAGGAGCGCGCCGCCCGTCGGCAGCGCGGCAAGCGCCGCACCCGCCGCCGCATACGGCCGTACCTCGACGCCGTCCTGCGCGAGCGACGCCGCCAGCGCGGCCGGCACCTTGCCGTCGGCGACGAACAACGTCGCGTGCTCGAGGCCGATCAGCGCATGCGCGACGAACACCGGGTTGTAGTTGACGTCGGCGCCGCGCAGGTTGAAGAGCCACGCGAGATCGTCGAGCGTCGACACGAAGTGCCATTGCGCGCCCTGCTCCTGCATCGCGCGGCGCACCTGCGCGAGCTTGCCCGCGCGGGTCGTGTCGGCCTGCGGCGCGACATGCTCGAACACCGCCTCGACGGGCAGCGCCGGACGCTGCGGCCAGATCGTGTCGAGCAGGTCGAGATCGGTGCGCAGCACGATGCCGCGCGCGGTCAGCGCGCCCGTCAGCGCACGCGCGGCCGCGACGCCGAGCACCGCGCCGTCGACGCCGACCGTCGCGCCGGCGCTCACGTGCTGCGCGAGCCATTCGACATGCGGCTGGCTCTGCTGGCCGGCCATCATCTTCATCAGCTGGATGCCGGTGCCGGCCAGCTCGGCCTCGGCCTGCACCCAATAACGGCTGTCAACCCACAAACCTGCGAAGTCGGCGGTCACGACCAGCGTGCCGACCGAGCCGGTGAAGCCCGACAGCCAGCGCCGCGCCTGCCAGCGCTCGGGCAGATATTCGGACAGGTGGGGATCGGCGGACGGCACCAGATAGGCGGCCAGATCCTCGCGCGCCATCGCGCCGCGCAGCAAGGCGAGGCGCGCGGGCACGGACGAGGTTTCGGGGAGTCGGGCATTCATGATTGTTCACCTGAGAGCATTCAGCGACGGGCCGACAGCCCCGCCGTCACGGCAACGGCAAGCAACGCGACGCCGGCGCACACCGGCCATTCGAGCGTCTCCCCGTCGTAAAAGAATCCCGAGACATTGCCGGCCATCTTGGCCGCGGCGGCGGCCAGTACGCCCACCGCGGCGGCGCGCCACAGCGGCGCGCGGCGGGCCCGGCGCGACGGATGCAGCCATCCGCCCAGCAGACCCACGGCAATCCCCAGGACAACGATTCCAAGCCAGTTCATTCAGCGCCTCTTTTCGCTTCTATTTTCAGATTAGTCCCATAGGCGCGAACGACTCACGCAGCTAGCATCGACCTTTCTTATTCAAAAATCAGCAGGCTCGCCGCGCAGCGGTTGAGTTTAGGGTCCGGCATGACGTAAGGCAAGGGCACCCTGGTATTACCCTGCTGACACCACGCCCATGCGAATAGCCCTGATAGATCCCGATGTGCGCCATGCGGAATTCGTAAACCGGCTGCTGTTCGCCGGGGGCCATTTGTGCCATACGTTCCCCACCAGCGCGCGCTTTCTCGATTGGCTCGAACGCGAAACCTGCGATCTCATCATCGCCGCGAGCTGCGCGGGCGACCAGCCCGCCGAGGAAGTCGTCCCGCTCGCCCGGGCGCTGCTGCCCGGCGTGCCGGCGATGGTCGTGATGACGGCGGCGCGCGAAAGCGAGATCGTCACCTGCCTGCAGGCGGGCGCGGACGACTGCATCCAGAAGCCCGTGAGCGGCCCCGAGCTGCTCGCCCGCGTCAACGCGCTGATGCGCCGCGCCGGCGTGCAGCGCCCGCCGAACCGCACCCGCGATACCTTCGGCGAGTATTCGTTCGACTCGGCCTACAGCATCGTGCGCTTCGGCGCCGAGGCCGTGCCGCTGACCCCGAAGGAGTTCCGCTTCGCGCTGCTGCTGTTCGCGAACACGTCGCGGCCGGTGTCGCGCGTCCACATCATGGAGTCGGTCTGGGAGAAGCGCCGCGGCATGAACTCCCGCACGCTGGACACCCACGCCTCCCGGCTGCGCAACAAGCTGCGCCTGCACCCGGAACGCGGCTACCGGCTCACCCCGCTCTACGGCTACGGCTACCAGCTCGACACCGTCCCGCTTGATCCGCCCCCAAAACCCTGAAAGCCAAACTGTCGCGGTTCCGATGCGAATCGCGTCGAAAGGCTATAATACGGGGCTAAACGATAGCCTCTGATATGCAGCTCCTCACGATCGGAATCAATCACCACACTGCGCCTGTCGCCTTGCGCGAACGCGTGGCGTTTCCGCTCGAACAGCTCAAGCCTGCATTGGCGACGTTCAAGAATATCTTCCTCGGCCGGGCCGCGCCCAACACGCCGGAAGCCGCGATCCTCTCGACCTGCAACCGCACCGAGCTGTACTGCGCGACCGACGACCGCGCGGCGCGGGAAGCCGCGGTGCGCTGGCTGTCCGAATACCATCGGATCCCGGCCGCCGAACTTGCCCCGCACGTCTACGCGCTACCGCAATCCGAGGCCGTGCGCCACGCCTTCCGCGTCGCCTCCGGTCTCGACTCGATGGTGCTCGGCGAAACCCAGATCCTCGGCCAGATGAAGGATGCTGTCCGCACCGCGACCGAGGCCGGCGCGCTCGGCACCTACCTGAACCAGCTGTTCCAGCGCACCTTCGCGGTCGCCAAGGAAGTGCGCGGCACCACCGAGATCGGCGCGCAGTCGGTGTCGAGGGCCGCCGCCGCGGTTCGCCTCGCGCAGCGGATCTTCGAAAAAGTGTCCGATCAGCGCGTGCTGTTCATCGGCGCGGGCGAGATGATCGAGCTGTGCGCGACCCACTTCGCCGCGCAGGGCCCGCGCGAGCTGGTGGTCGCGAACCGCACCGCGGAACGCGGCGCGCTGCTCGCGGAGCGCTTCGGCGGCCGCGCGATGCCGCTCGCCGATCTGACCACGCGGATGCACGAGTTCGACATCATCGTGTCCTGCACGGCGTCGACGCTGCCGATCATCGGCCTCGGCGCCGCCGAGCGCGCGGTGAAGGCGCGCCGCCACCGGCCGATCTTCATGGTCGATCTCGCGGTGCCACGCGACATCGAGCCCGAAGTCGGCAAGCTCAAGGACGTGTTCCTGTACACCGTCGACGACCTCGGCGCGATCGTCCGCGAGGGCAATGCGTCGCGGCAGGCCGCGGTGGCGCAAGCCGAGACCATCATCGAGACGCGCGTGCAGAACTTCATGCAGTGGCTCGATTCGCGCAGCATCGTGCCGGTGATCCGCCACATGCACGCGCAGGCGGACACGCTGCGCCGCGCCGAGGTCGAGCGCGCGCAGAAGATGCTCGCGCGCGGCGACGATCCGGCCGCCGTGCTCGACGCGCTGTCGCAGGCGCTCACCAACAAGCTGATCCACGGCCCGACGACCGCGCTCAACCGCGCGAACGGCGCCGACCGCGATTCGTTGATCGAACTGATGCGCGGGTTCTACCAGCATGGGCCCCGCTCGTCCGATTCCTCGGATCATTAGCGGCCGTCCTGCCCCGCCAGCCGTCCGGCTGGCCGTTTCCACCTCCGATTCCACGCGCCGGGAGCCCCGCTCCACACCATGAAAACGAGCATGCAAAGCAAGCTCGACCAGCTCTCAAGCCGGCTGGCCGAACTGAACGACCTGCTGAGCCGCGAAAACGTCACCGCGGATCTCGACCAATATCGCAAGCTGACCCGCGAGCATGCGGAGATCGCCCCCGTGGTCGAGCATTACGCGCAATGGCGGCACGCGCGCAACGACGAACAGGCCGCGGAGGAATTGCTCGGCGACGCGTCGATGCGCGATTTCGCCGAGGACGAGATCCGCGCGTCGCGCGACCGGATGGCGCAGCTCGAGGCCGAGCTGCAGACCATGCTGCTGCCGAAGAACCCGAACGACGAACGCAATATCTTCGTCGAAATCCGCGCGGGCGCGGGCGGCGACGAATCGGCGCTGTTCGCGGGCGACCTGCTGCGGATGTACCTGCGCCACGCGGAACGGCAGCGCTGGCAGGTCGAGATGATGTCCGAGAGCGCGTCGGACCTGGGCGGCTACAAGGAAGTGATCGTGCGGATCGCCGGCCAGGGCGCGTATTCGCGGCTCAAGTTCGAATCGGGCGGCCATCGCGTGCAGCGCGTGCCCGCCACCGAGACCCAGGGCCGCATCCACACCTCCGCCTGCACGGTCGCGGTGATGCCCGAAGCCGACGAGATCGGCGAGATCGAGATCAACCCCGCCGACCTGCGTATCGACACCTTCCGCGCCTCCGGCGCGGGCGGCCAGCACATCAACAAGACCGACTCGGCGGTGCGCGTCACCCACCTGCCGACCGGGATCGTGGTCGAATGCCAGGACGACCGCTCGCAGCACAAGAACAAGGATCGCGCGCTCAAGGTGCTCGCCGCGCGGATCAAGGACAAGCAGTATCACGAGCAGCACGCGAAGGAAGCCGCGACGCGCAAGAGCCTGATCGGCTCCGGCGACCGCTCGGAGCGGATCCGCACCTACAACTTCCCGCAGGGGCGGATGACCGACCACCGGATCAACCTGACGCTGTACAAGCTGGAAGCGATCATGGACGGCGATCTCGACGAACTGATCGCGGCGCTCGTCAGCGAGCACCAGGCCGAACTGCTCGCGTCGCTCGGCGACGCCGACTGACGCCCGATGCACGCCACGCCCGCCACCGCCGCCGAACTCCTGCGCGCGCCGTCGCTCGACGCGGTCGACGCGCGCATCCTGCTCGCCCACGCGCTCGGCTGGACCCGCACCCAGCTGATCACGCGCGCGGACACCCCGCTCGACGCCGCCGCGGTCGCGCGCTACCTCGCGCTCGAGGCGCGCCGCGCGGCCGGCGAACCGGTCGCGCAACTGGTCGGCACACGCGAATTCTTCGGCCTCGAGTTCGAGGTCACGCCCGCGGTGCTGATCCCGCGGCCTGACACCGAGCTGCTGGTCGAAACCGCGCTCGACGCGCTCGACGGCATCGCCGCGCCGTGCGTGCTCGATCTCGGCACCGGCAGCGGCGCGATCGCGATCGCGATCGCCGCCGAACGGCCGGACGCGCGCATCTGGGCGCTCGACCGCTCCACGGACGCGCTCGACGTCGCGCAGCGCAACGCGCGCAGGCTGCTCGCCGCGAACCGGCCGGGCGGCGCGCCGCACTGGCTGCGCAGCGACTGGTACGGCGCGCTCGATCCGGCGCTGCGCTTCGAGGCGATCGTCAGCAATCCGCCCTACATCGCGCCGCACGATCCGCACCTCGACCAGGGCGACCTGCGCTTCGAACCGCGCGGCGCGCTCACCGACGAGGCCGACGGCCTCAGCGCGATCCGCGCGATCGTGGCCGGCGCGGCCGCCTTCCTCGCGCCGGGCGGCGCGCTGTGGATCGAGCACGGCTACGACCAGGCGGAGGCCGTGCGCACGCTGCTCGTCGACGCGGGCTTCGAGGCGGTCGAATCGCTCACCGATCTCGCCGCGATCGAACGCGCCACGGGCGGCCGCCGGCCCGGCTGACGCGCGCCGGCCTTCGGCCGGCCCCGGTGAAATCCAGTATCATTCCGCATCTATTGCCCCGCATTTCAAGGTCAGTCATGGACACCCAACAACGCATCAAGCAAATCGTCGACGAAAACCAGGTCGTGCTCTTCATGAAGGGCAACGCGCAATTCCCGATGTGCGGCTTCTCGGGCCGCGCCGTGCAGGTCCTGAAGGCCTGCGGCGTCGACCAGTTCAAGACGGTCAACGTCCTCGAGGACGAGGAAATCCGCCAGGGCATCAAGGAATTCTCGAACTGGCCGACCATTCCGCAGCTGTACGTGAAGGGCGAGTTCGTCGGCGGCTCGGACATCATGATGGAGATGTACCAGTCCGGCGAGCTGCAGCAGCTGTTCGCGTCGGCCTGACACCCCCGCCATGGAGGGACGCGGCGCGGCCCCGCGCCGGCTGATCGTCGCGATCACCGGCGCGACGGGCGCGGTCTACGGCCTGCGCGTGCTCGATCTGCTGCGCGCGGCGGGCGGCGTCGAGACGCACCTGCTCGTGTCCGCGGCCGGCTGGCTCAACATCCAGCACGAGCTGCAACTGTCGAAGGACGCCGTGCACGCGCGCGCCGATGTCGTCCATTCGGTGCGCGACGTCGGCGCGACCATCGCGTCGGGCTCGTTCGCGACCGAGGGCATGATCGTCGCGCCCTGCTCCATGAAGACCCTCGCGAGCATCGCGCACGGCCTGTCCGACAACCTGATCGCGCGCGCCGCCGACGTCACGCTCAAGGAGCGCCGCCGCCTCGTGCTGATGGTGCGCGAAACGCCGTTCAATCTCGCGCATCTGCGCAACATGACCGCCGTGACCGAGATGGGCGGCGTGATCTTCCCCCCATTACCCGCGTTCTACGCGATGCCGAAGACGATCGACGAGCTGGTCGACCACACGGCGGCCCGCGTCCTAGACCTGTTCCCGCTCGGCGCGCGCCTCACCACGCCGTGGTCCGGACTGAACGAAAACGGTTGAGCGCCGGCCTGCGGCCGCGCATCGATTAACAACCGACAGGATTCAATCAAATCCCTCCTCCGCATTTATCCATGCGGAATCCGCCTCTATAGTGGTCGGCAGAACCTGCTTCCAGGAGCCCCGCATGACCCGCCTTCCCGCTGTCTATCTGTCGCACGGCGCGCCCACGCTGCCGCTCGACCCCGCCCTGCCGTCCGCCGCGTTCACCCGGCTCGGCGCCGAGCTGCCGCGCCCGCGCGCGGTGCTGATCCTGTCCGCGCACTGGGGCACCCGGCAGCCGGTCGCGAGCACCGCCGCGCAGCCGGAGACGATCCACGATTTCCACGGCTTCCCGGCCCCGCTGTATGCGCTGCGCTATCCCGCGCCGGGCGCGCCCGAGCTGGCGCGGCGCGCCGCCGCGCTGCTCGGCGAGGCCGGCATCGAGACCGCCACGCAAGCGCATGGCCTCGATCACGGCGCGTGGGTGCCGATGCTGCTGATGTTCCCCGACGCCGACATCCCGGTCGCCCAGTTGTCGATCCAGCCGCTCGCCGATCCGGGCCACCATTTCCGCATCGGCCGCGCGCTGCGGCCGCTGCGCGACGAAGGCGTGATGGTGATCGGCTCGGGCCAGATCACGCACAACCTGCGCGCCGCCGATTTCGGCGCGACGCCCGCCGACGCCGATCCGCGCGTCGCGGTCTTCACGGACTGGTTCGAGGCCCGCCTCGCCGCGCGCGACCTCGACGCGCTGCTCGACTATCGACGCCAGGCGCCGCATGCGGCGCTCATGCACCCGACCGACGAGCACCTGCTGCCGGTGTTCGCGGCGCTCGGCGCGGCCGACGACGACTACCAGCTCGGCATCCAGTCGCTCGGCACCTACCAGCGGATGCTCGCGATGACCAACTACGTGTTCGGGTCCGCCGGCGCCTGAGCGCCGCGCGGCAACCCTCGCGCACCAAACAAAAAGCCCGCCGGCGAATCGCCGGCGGGCTTTTGCATGCGGGAACGTCGGCGCGCGACGAAAGACTCAGGCGCCGATGCCCTCGAGGATTTCGTCGTGCGACTCGCGCTCGTTCAGGTACTCGGTGCGGTAACCGGTGTTCACGCCCCAGAAGTAGAACACGAGCGAGATCCCCGCCACGATCAGCATGTCCCAGCCGTACGGCATCAGGCCATGGCCGCCGAATTCCTTGCTGCCGATCAGCGACAGCACGGCCATCGTCGGCAGGTAGGCGACGAGCCACCAGGCGGCCTTCAGGTCGCGGCTCCAGCCGGTCCAGCCGGACTTGCCCTGGAAGTAGAAGTAGACCGGCAGCGCGACGACCATCAGCAGGATGATCTCGCCCGTCAGCGGCCATTTCGCCCAGTACAGGATCAGCGATGCGCAGACGAACGCGAACGGCGCGATCAGCTTCATGCCCGGGATCGACAGCGGACGATCGAGGTCGGTCGCCGCGCGGCGCAGCGCCATCAGGCTGATCGGGCCGGTCAGGTAGGAAATCACCGTCGCGACCGAGATCACCGCCGCGAGCGAGCTCCAGCCGCGGAAGAAGAACAGGAAGACGAAGGACACGATCAGGTTGAACCACATCGCCTGACGCGGCACGCCGTAGAACGGGTGCACGTTGCCGAACATCTTCGGCATCGTGTTGTTGCGCTCCATCGCGT